>NZ_JAQFJC010000004.1:0-224112 GCF_030439935.1 Streptococcus sp. SG1
CAAGTGCGAGCGAATCGGCCTCAACCAGTGCGTCTGTATCTGCGAGTGAATCCGCGTCTACGAGCGCATCTGTATCGGCAAGCGAGTCCGCATCGACGAGCGCATCGGTAAGTGCCAGTGAGTCCGCTTCGACGAATGCATCAGTAAGTGTTAGCGAATCAATGTCTGTTAGTGAGTCACTATCATTGAGTATTAGTACATCTGTGCTACACAGCCAGCTAAATGATATATATGAAAGCGAATTGTATTCACTAAGTCTTTCTGAAAGTTTGTCTGCTTCACAATCGCTTAGCCAGAGCCTGTCTGAGAGTCAATCTTCTTCAGCAAGTCAATCAATGCATGATAGGATTTCTAAAGGACAACTTCCTCGAACAGGTGAATCTGAAAACAAAGCATCCATTTTGGCTTTAGGGTTAGGAGCTTTGGGATTGGCGTTTAAGAAAAGGAAGAAAAATGAGTCAGAGGATTAAACATTAATTAAAGCAGGAAGTTTTTGAACTTCCTGTTTTGATTTTGTTATCAAAATCCTTGATATTCTAGCTTTTTCTAGCAATATTTTATATAATATCTAGTATAGCTTGATGTATTTGTACTTGATGTATTCAACTAAAAATTGGATAAGTAATTATCAAGAAAATCGCAAGTAATTATGGACATAAAAATATAGTAAAATCTAGATTTAAAAACTCTTTCTATTTTTGCTAAAAAACTCTATGATTTCTTGATTTTACAGTTGTGAAAGAGTTACAAATAATTTTCGAGATTCAGATTTAATTAGGGTGTAATCGTATAGGGAGTAAGTTTGCTAAGTGGATAAGTTAGAGAATAAAAGTATGGCTAACTATGATGAATACCGAGCAGTTGTTATTTGTGCCAGCTTTTCTGATTGTAATCAAGTTTTAACCACCATTAAGTCCATCGTCTGCCACAATCGCTTTATAAAGTTTTATGTCATCAACAATGATTTTCCAACAGAGTGGTTTGTCAGCATGCAAAAAAAGCTGGCCAAGCTGGACTGCCCGATCGTCAATGCTCGGGTGGATGCTTCGCTGGTGTCAAATTTTAAAACGGATATTAGTTATACAGTTTTCCTGCGCTATTTTGTAGCGGATTTTGTTGAGGAAGAACAAGCTCTTTATTTGGACTGCGATATTGTAGTAACACGTGATTTATCGGAAATTTTTGCAGTTGATTTAGGCTCCCATCCGCTTGGAGCGGTAAGAGATCTGGGTGGAGAAGTATATTTTGGCGAGCAGATTTTTAATTCAGGTGTTTTACTAATTAATGTGAACTACTGGAGAGAAAACGATATTGCAGGTCAATTGATTGAGATGACTGATAACTTACATGATAAAGTTACTCAGGATGACCAAAGTATTCTCAATATGTTCTTTGAAAATCGCTGGCTGGAGCTGCCTTTTCCTTATAACTGCATTACGCTGCACACGACCTTTTCGGACTATGAGCCAGAAAAAGGGCTCTATCCGCCTGTAATTCACTATCTGACCGAACGCAAGCCTTGGAAAGAGTACACCCAGTCTATCTATCGTGAGGTCTGGTGGTTCTATCAGGGACTGGATTGGTCGGATATACAGGAGCCAGTTGGAGCCCTGACTCAAAAGATGGTGGAGGGGGAAGATGACTCTAGTCTGTCCTGCCTAGTCTACACCTACTCTTGTGATCTGTTGCATATCAACTATTTGATTCAAGCCCTGCCTTCCTGTCATTTCTACATTGCGGCTCCAGTAGTGGTGGCAGAGCCAATCACGCGTCTGCTCCAGTATCCTAATGTCAGCGTCAGTTCAGATATTGCGGGCATTCCGGCTCTCTTGGAGTCGCTGGAAGCCAAGTCTCAGCTGCTGCTGGATATCAATGCCGGCGATGAGGTGGGAGATATTATTGCTCGCTTTAAGTCTTCTGGCAAGCCAGTCTTTGCCTTTGATAGTACAGTCCATGGCCAGCAGGGGCAGGAAGTCTTTCCAGCTGATAACCCTGAAGTCATGGTGCAGGCTATTGAGAAGCTGGGCTTAGCCGAGCCTGAAGAGCGGCAGATTTCTGTACTCTCTATCGACCAGTCGCTGGATTATCTCTTGGAGAAAGGTGCTTCAGTGGTTCGTTTTGGAGATGGGGAGATGGATTTGATTGCAGGTCGTGGTATACCTTATCAGGAGTACGACCCTGAGCTGTCAGCGCGTTTGAGAGAGATGATGGCTATGGAAAGCAATGAGCGTTTGATGATTTGTCTGTCTGATGTATTTACAGGGCTAGAGCGCTATTCCATTGATGCCCAGAATTTTTGGAAAGCTCATCTGCAGCACCATTTGGCAGATTATCTAGAAATTTGCCGGGCACCTTGGTATGGGTCGACTTTTATTTCCCGTCCTTATATCGACTTGGAAGATAAAACACCGTCTGCGGGCTATTTTGCAAAGCTCAAGCAGCTATGGCAGGACAAGGACCTCTTGATCGTAGAGGGCTTGACTTCCCGGTCTGGTGTGGGCAATGACCTCTTTGATGGAGCTAGGTCCATCAAGCGGATTATCTGTCCTTCGCGCAATGCCTACAGCAAGCTGGAGGCCATCAAGCAGGCTGTTCGAGAGCATGCCGATAATCGTCTGATTTTGACTATGCTAGGTCCGACGGCTAAGGTCTTGGTCTATGATCTGGTGCAGGAAGGTTATCGGGCGCTGGATATTGGGCATATTGACTCAGAGTATGAGTGGTTCCAGATGGGAGCTAGTCACAAGATCAAGCTATCGCACAAGCATACAGCTGAGCACAATTTCGATCAGGATATTGAGTATAGAGACGACCAAGCTTATGACAGTCAGATTGTTGCCAATCTGGCTCAGGAATGAAGATTAGAAAAAGAATATGAAAGTTAATATTACCAATCTATACGGTATGTCTGGCCAGAGTACGGCCTTGATTGCCCAGAATGATGTGACCAAGCTAGCCAAGCAACTGGGCTTCAATGAACTGAGTTTTTATTTTTACGATATTTACAGCGACAGCCAGTCGGAGCTCAGTCGTCGTCTGGACGGTATCATGGCTAGTGTTGGCTATGGCGATGTGGTTATCTATCAGTCGCCCACTTGGAATGGTCGGGAGTTTGACCAGGCCTTTATCAGCAAGCTCAAGATTTTGCAGGCCAAGCTGATTACTTTTATCCATGATGTGCCACCACTTATGTTCCCGTCAAACTACTATCTGATGCCGGAGTATATCGATATGTACAATCAGTCAGATGCGGTCATCGTTCCTTCTGAGCAGATGCGGGACAAGCTTCTGGCAGAGGGGCTGACTGTGAACAAGATTTTGATCCAGCGCATGTGGGATCATCCCTATGATCTGCCTCTGCATCAGCCTCAGTTTGCGCCTAAGCTCTATTTCGCAGGAAGTGTGGAGCGTTTTCCACATCTGATCAATTGGTCTTATGCTACGCCACTAGAGATTTTTTCGCCTGAGGAAGAGTCAAATCCAGAGGCCAATGTCAGCTATTGTGGCTGGGTTAGCAGGCCAGAGCTGCTCTTGGAGCTGTCCAAGGGCGGTCTAGGCCTTGTATGGGGTGTTGAGGATAATCCAGCAGACGAGCCGGAATACTATGGTCTCAATATCTCTCATAAGTCTGCCACCTATCTGGCAGCTGGGATTCCGGTCATCGTCCCTTCTTACCTGTCCAATGCAGAGCTGATTCGCGAGCGTGGTCTGGGCTTTGTCGTAGACAGTTTGGAAGAGGCCAGTCGGATCGTTGAAAATCTGACTGTCGAGGAGTATCAGGATATGGTCGAGCGGGTTAGAAAGTTCTCTTTCTTGCTTAAGGAAGGCTATTTCAGTAAAAAAGTATTAATTGATGCGGTGATGGAAGTCTTGTCCTAAAATTCTCAAGCCATCATCATAAGGAGTCAGAGTGAAGTCATTTTTTAAACCGCTTATTCTCAAAAAGTTTCTTTGGACCTTACTTTTCGTATTTATCTATGTTTTGGGAAGTAAGTTGACTCTTCCATTTGTTGATGTCTCGAGTATAGCTAAACTAAATGGAGATTCAGTAACACTAAATTATGCAGCTGCTTTGATGGGTGGAAATTTAAGGAGTATGTCTTTTTTTTCGATTGGACTGGCCCCTTGGATGTCGTCTATCCTCATCTGGCAAATGTTCACTGTTTCGAAACGATTGGGACTTAATAAACTTTCTATGGAGAGTCAAGAAAAGAGAAGGATGTTGTTGACTCTAGCTATTGCTCTGATTCAATCCTTAGGTTTAGTTCTTAATTTGCCTTTGAAGACAGTGGCAGGAGTTGGACAAGGAACGATTGTCTTCCTGGATACCTTGATCTTAATAGCGGGAACATATTTTCTTATTTGGCTGACTGACCTTAATTCATCAATGGGGCTTGGAGGTTCCATTATGATTGTCATGGTCAGTATGATCTCCTATATTCCGCAGGACATATGGCTTTCGATCCAAGAACTCAAAATTTCTCCTCTTATTTTAGCTGTAGTAGGGCTTTTGAGTCTTTGTTTTCTATATCTTGCTGTTCTAGTTGAAAGAGCCAAGTATAGAATACCTATCAATAAGATAAATATCCATAATCGTTTTAAAAAATATTCCTACCTAGATATTCGAGTGAATGCTGCTGGGGGTCTTCCTATTATGTATGCCATGACTTTGGTCAGCATTCCCCAGTATTTCCTCATGCTAGTTCTGTTTTTCCAACCAAATAATAGGCTGGTGAAAGAATGGATTCTAAGCTTAGCGATGGGGGGGATACCTTGGTTTATTCTCTATCTGCTGACTATTTTTATTCTGGCTTGGGCTTTTGCTTTTATTAATGTTAACAGTGACCAAATTGCAGAGCGGATGCAAAGGAGTGGGGAATATATTGAAAATTTGTATCCTGGTGAAGCAACCCGTCGTTATATTCACAAAATTGTAGGTTATTTTGCCTTTGTCGGAGCGCTTTACCTAGTTTTGGTGGCTGGTCTTCCAATGCTTCTGATCCTCTTGGATATTCGCTATATGAGGCTTGGTATGATTCCTGGTATGTTTATGATTTTTATTGGCATGGTCTTTTCTATTAAGGATGAGGTAGATACTTTAACACTTAATGACCGTTATCATTCATTGTTCTAGGAGGAACTATGTATTATTTTATTCCTTCATGGAGTGGAAGTGGAAAGAGGGTTTGGCATCGAGATATTATTCCCTGGTACCGATCTATGCAGAGGCTTGAGTTTGATGATACTATTCATCAGATTCGGATTTTTCATAGTGAGAATCTGCCAGTCAAACTCCTCTTACAAGCCTATATGCCTCATGCTCGTTATTTTTTACATCGCCAAGATATCTTTGAGACGGAATACTATTCAGTTTTTGATGAGATCCAGGCTGTAGAATCTAATGATATGCAGGTTTTACAAATCAAAGATCTTGAATGGGAAGATGATTGTGAATTTATTTATACTCCATTTTTGATTATCGTACGCAGGCAAGGACAGCTTTATGCTCATGTCGAGTTTGGAGTAGAAGGCTTTATCAGTTTTATCAAATTTTTCAAGGATGATCAGCTGGAAAAGCTAAATATTTTTGATGATAGAGGCTTTGTCTCTAGTATCGTCTACTATGAAGATGGTCAGGAAGTATACCGGGACTATTTAAATCTAAATGGTGTTTGGCGTATTCGAGAATACCTAAAGACTGAGAGTAGTCATGTAGTAGTCAATCCAGTCTTTTCTCAAGACTTTGATAAGCTGGAGTATGAATGCATGCCAGATTTGATTCTTGAGAAGCTGGGATATTATATTTCTCATAATGTTGAAGAAGACAGCCGATTTGTAGTCGCTGCACAACCTTTTGCTAATCAAGGAGTGCTAGATCTGTTACCTCAACATTCTCATAGTATTCTCAGTTTTTTTCACGAACGTAATCAAGCAAGCAATATAGAGAATTTTAAAGCTGATTTGGAGTACGTGGACTTGGTATTGACAGATCGAATGGATTTCAAAGAGACTCTTCAGAATCATTTTCCTCTTCAGGCAGAGAAGATTCATTACTTGTCTCCATTTGATACACGTTTGCAGCTAGGAAAGAGTCAACAACGTCATGAGTCAAAGATTTTTTATCAAATTGATCTTAGTGAGCTTTTGAATGACTATGCTATTTTTAAGGTTCTGTTTTATGTAGCCCAGCATCCAGACACGGAACTGGTTATCGGTGTATACAATGCATGGCAAGAGGGTATTAAACAGGTGGAGAATAAAGTAGAGGAACTCATTTCTGATTACTTGGATTTAAAAGATTTTATAAAAAAATCTTTTAAAAATAACCAAGCAGAAAACCCTTTGCCAGAAAACCAAGAGTTGGAATACCGATTTAGGATTAGGAACATTACAGATGAGCTTAGCCTGATTCAAGAGTTGGATGATACTCGTCTTATTATTGATTTAAGCCAGCAACCTAATCTTTATACACAAATTGCCGGTATCTCTGCTGGTATTCCACAGATCAATCTGGTTGCTTCTGACTATGTGACTCATTTACAAAATGGCTATATTCTTGACTCTATCTCTCAACTTGCAGTTGCTACAGATTATTATTTGCAGGGGCTAAAAAATTGGAATCAGGCCTTGATTTATTCAATCGAAAAGATCAAACTGAATACTGGACATCAAGTGATTAAGCGGTGGGAGAAGTGGCTCAAGGAGGCTATAGATGAAAAATAAGCTGAAGATCTTACAGATTGGTTCCATCAATTGGAGCAAGGAAGTGGTAATCCCGGATAATATGGATTGGTACTATTTCTTTCCTCACTCTCAGCTGGCTATCAAAAAAGTTATGGAAATGGAGAAAATCAACCATTTCAGTGCCATTATTGTAGATGATTTAGACTTGATTCCAGATTTATTTTTGATTAAATCGAGAATTATTCCTTATACTATTTTTTACAGTAAAAAGCAGCAAGCCATACAAGAGCCGATTGCCTTTTTCCTTAAACGATACTGCGCTCAACAGATAGATCTAAGTGATAGACCAAATTTACTGAGAAAACTTTCTAAGGCACTTTTTCGTGGACAATATGGAGATAAGATGACACCTCTTGATATGGTCGTTAGTCCAGGTTTTAAGGGCAGGATTTGTCACAATGGCTATGAAAATTTGGAATTGGAAGGAAATTTTGGATCAGACTTTAGGCCAATTGTGTCTTGGAAGTATAATATTGTAGCAAGCAAGAAAAATCCTGTAGAAATTTGGCTTGAATACGAAAAAGACTTTAGCTGCGAACTTCGCTTAAGAATATATAATATTCAGGAAGGTTCGGCTGCTGATCTTGTTAGAGAATCAGTTTTTTCGGAAACTGATATGCAGGAAGCCATTGTTTTAGATAATGATTTCACTTCCTTTTTAGGAATCACTTTAGAAGCCAGAGGCTTTGGTACTTTAAAAATTGGTGCCTTCCACCAACGTTTGACTCGCTATGAATTTGGTAAGTTTGTTTTGGGAGGTGAAATTTTAAAGGATATCCATCGGCAGGAAATCAATTATTTCTTTTATCCTGGAGATTTTAAGCCACCTTTGGTTGTTTATTTTTCTGGCTATCGTAGAGCAGAAGGCTTCGAAGGATTTGGTATGATGAGAGGTCTAGGTTGCCCTTTTCTTTTGATTTCTGATCAGCGATTAGATGGTGGTGTCTTTTATCTAGGTAGCGATGAATTAGAAGAAGGTATTAGACGCATAATCCAAGAACATATGGAATTACTAGGTTTTTCTGAACGAGAATTAATCCTATCCGGTATATCCATGGGAACCTATGGCGCCGCTTATTACGGGGCAGATTTTAGCCCTAGAGCAATTATTTTATGTAAACCACTTGCTAATCTTGGAACGATTGCTAAACGAGGCCGTCTTCAGTTACCAGAAGTTTTTCCGATGGCTCTTGATATACTTCATCATCATACAGGAGGAAAAGACCTAGAAAATGTTATGGAGCTAGATAATCGTTATTGGGAAAAAATTAAAAGGGCGGATTTAAGCCACACTATTTTTGGCCTGGCCTACATGAAGGAAGAAGACTATGATCCAACAGCTTACGAAGATTTAGTACAATACCTCTATCCAACTGAAACCCAGTTAATGAGCAATGGGATTTCAGGTCGCCATAATGACGATTCTACTATGGTGATCAATTGGTTTATGAATTATCATCGCATCATACTGGAAAAAGAATTTGGAAGAAAGAAATGAAGATTCAAAAACATAAGGAAATTTACTGGGGAGAATTGAGAGGTGCGTCTATCTCAAAAACTAGAAAAGATTTCACCTACTTGTATGGTTCAACCATCATATTTCATTCTCCTGACCAGGTCTATTTTGAAAACAAATTAATGGCTTCTGGTCAAACGATTCATGAATGGTCCTCCAGTTGGAACTATCAAGGAGATAGACAGATTCCTTCCCTTCCTTTGCTAAAAAGGGGAAGATCTTATTCTTTGACTAGAGATATGACTTCCTACCCTTCCGAAAGTGTTTTTTTAAAACTTATTTTTTTCGATTGTTATAATAGAGAGGTTAGCAATCATGTAGAGCGTTCGAATAAAATGACTTTTACTTACCCTAAAGAAGCTTACAGCTATAAAGTACAGCTTCTTAGTGCGGGTGTTGAGTCTTTTGAGTTTCGTTACTTAAGAATTGAAGAAATTTTAGAGGAGTCAAATGGTTAAAAATTTTTTTCATATTCGGCGCTTAAAGAAAATTCTAGCTAAAATTAAGAGTTTTGAAAAAGAGATGTCAAGTCTGTCAGATTTAGACCTACAGAAAAAAACTGTCGAATTCAAGAAGAGATTAGCTGATGGGGAAAATTTGGATCAACTTTTGCCAGAAGCCTATGCTGTTGTTCGAGAAGCGGATAAAAGGATTTTAGGATTGTTCCCTTACGATGTCCAAGTCATGGGAGCAATTGTCCTCCACGAGGGAAATATTGCTGAAATGGCGACAGGTGAAGGTAAAACCTTGACAGCGACTATGCCACTTTATCTAAATGCCTTGTCTGGACAAGGAGCTATGTTGGTCACTCCTAATTCCTATCTGGCTTTGCGAGATGCGGAAGAAATGGGGCCTGTCTACCGTTTTTTAGGCCTGACAATTGAGACAGCCGTGAGAGCGGATGAATCCAAGCCTTTGGAGACCAAGGAGAAACGTAGGATCTACCAGGCCGATATCCTATATACAACCAATAGTGCTTTAGGATTTGATTATTTGATTGAAAATTTAGCCGAGAATAAAAAGAATCAATTTCTAAGAGAATTTAACTACGTCATCATAGATGAGATTGACTCTATTCTTTTAGACAGTGCGCAAACTCCTTTGATTATATCTGGCGCTCCACGTGTTCAGTCAAATTTTTATGATATGATGGACACTTTAGTCCAAACTCTTTATGAAGATGAGGATTATTGTTATGACGATGAGAAGAATGAAGTTTGGCTGACCCAAAAAGGGATTCGAGAAGCGGAGTCTTTTTTAGGATTAAACCATCTCTTTTCCAAAGAAAATCAGGAATTGGTTCGTCATCTCAATCTAGCATTGAGAGCTCATACGGTTTATAAAAAAGATCAAGACTATGTGGTACGACAAAGTAAAAATGAAGCAGAAGTAGTTCTTTTAGACCGTGCAACCGGTCGCCTTATGGAATTAACCCGTCTTCAAGGAGGCCAGCATCAGGCGATTGAGGCTAAGGAACATGTTAAACTAACTCAGGAAACACGTGCCATGGCCTCCATAACTTATCAGAATCTTTTTAAACTCTTTCGAAAACTCTCAGGTATGACCGGGACTGGAAAAGTTGTAGAAAGTGAATTTCTGGAAACTTATTCTATGTCCGTCATTAAGATTCCGACAAATCGTCCTGTCATTCGCAGAGATTATCCTGATCAGATTTATCAAACCTTGCCTGAAAAAGTATTTGCTTCACTGGATGAAGTAAAGCATTATCATGCAAAAGGAAATCCTCTTTTGATATTTACTGGTTCTGTTGAGATGTCTGAGATTTATTCTTCTCTTTTATTGAGAGAAGGAATTGCTCATAATCTGCTCAATGCCAATAATGCAGCTCGGGAAGCACAGATGATTGCTGAATCAGGTCAGTTTGGTGCAGTGACTGTAGCGACATCAATGGCTGGTCGAGGAACAGATATTAAATTAGGTCCAGGAGTAGCTGATCTAGGTGGCTTGGTTGTTATTGGAACTGAAAGAATGGAAAACCATAGAATTGACCTACAAATTCGTGGCCGTTCAGGCAGGCAAGGTGATCCGGGGATCAGTAAGTTTTTCATCTCTTTAGAAGATGATTTACTAAAAAAATGGGGACCAGATTGGATAAAAAACTTTTATCGAGATTATTCTCCAGAAGATCTTAAGAACAACCCTATCTTGCTTAAGCAAAGGCGCTTTAAAAAACTTGTTTCCAAAGCACAAAAAGCTAGTGAGGGCAATGCTAAATTATCACGGCGCCTGACTTTGGAGTATGCTCAAAGTATGAAGATTCAGCGAGAGCTGACCTATGCGGAGCGCAATCGCTTACTTGAAGATACAAATGAGATGGAAGAGGAAATCAATCGAGTGCTTGATTATGTCATTCAACAAGTTGCCTATGAACAAAGTTTTGAAAATAGGGCAGATTTTTATCGATTTATCTTGCACCATTTTAGCAACCGGGCTGAAAGAATTCCCCAGGAGTTTGATATTCACTCACCAAAAGAAGTCTCTCATCTTCTTCAAGCCATTGCTGAGCAGGAATTATTGGCAAAGAAAAGCTATCTTAAGTCGGACAAGCTTTATAGTCAATTCCAGCATTTAGCTATTCTTAAGGCGATTGATGAGAACTGGGTTGAACAAGTAGACTATTTGCAGCAACTCAGGACAGCCTTGAGCGGTCAACATTTCTCTATGAAAAATCCTTTGGTAGAATACTACCAAGAAGCTTATGATGGTTTTGAATATATGAAAGAACGAATGAAACACCAAATTGTTAAGAATCTTTTAATGAGTGAATTGGCACTCAACCCCAAAGGAGAGGTCGTAATGTACTTCCCATAGGATGAGGAAAATATGACAGTATATAACATCAACTTAGGCATCGGCTGGGCAAGTAGTGGTGTAGAATATGCCCAAGCTTATCGAGCTCAGATTTTAAGAAGAATACAGCAGCCGGCTAAGTTTATCTTTATGGATATGATTTTAGCGGATAATATTCAGCATTTGACGGAAAATATTGGTTTTCTGGATGAGGAGATTATCTGGCTTTATAACTATTTTACTGATATCAAGATTGCACCGACGACTGTGACGCTAGATCAGGTACTGGCTCAAGTTGCAGGTCAGCCAGAGCGCTCAGAGAAAGAGGGCAAGATTGTCCGTTATTTCTATCCGCAGGATGATCAGTTTATCACTTGCTATCTGAGACAGGAAGACCAGGACTTTGTGGAGCATGTGGAGTATGTCTCGCGGGGGAGATTGATTCGCAAGGATTATTTCTCCTATGTCCGCTATGCCAGTGAATACTTCGCGCCCCATAAAGACGCCGCAACTCTCTACCAGCGCCGTTTCTACCATGAAGACGGCAGTGTTGCTTATGACATGCTGATAGAGGATGGTCAGGAAGAGCTTTATCGCTTTCCAGATCGGATTTTCTATTCCAAGGCTGAGCTGGTCCGCTATTTTCTTCAGTGTTTGCAGCTGCAGGCAGATGATGTGGTCATCTTGGATAGGGAGACAGGGATTGGTCAGGTTGTCTTTGAAGAGAGCCAGAAGGCTAAGCTGGGAGTAGTGGTCCATGCGGAGCATTTCAGTGAAAATGCCAGCAGCGACGACTACATTCTCTGGAACAATTTCTATGACTACCAGTTTACCAATGCAGACAAGGTGGACTTCTTCATCGTGGCAACAGAGGCTCAGAAAATGATTCTAGAGCAGCAGTTCCAGCATTACTCGGACAAGCAGCCCAAGATTGTCACCATACCGGTGGGGAGTTTGGACCAACTGACTTATCCCAAAGAGCCTCGCAAGCCTTTCTCCATGATTACGGCTTCGCGTCTTGCTACGGAAAAGCATATCGATTGGCTAGTGGCAGCGACTGTCCAAGCCCATATCCAGTTGCCTGAACTGACTCTGGATATTTATGGTAAGGGGAGCGAAGAGGACAAGCTGCGTCGCAGGATTGAGGAATCGGGAGCTCAGGACTACATTCGGCTCAAAGGGCATGCAGATTTGAGCCAGATTTATGCAGGCTATGAGCTTTATCTGACGGCTTCAACCAGCGAAGGCTTTGGTTTAACGCTCATGGAAGCAGTTGGATCAGGTCTGCCTCTCATCGGCTTTGATGTCCGCTATGGCAATAAGACTTTTATCGTTGATGGTAAAAATGGCTATCTGCTACCGGTTAGTTCCAATCATGTCGAGGACCAGATTATTGCTGCTTTTGTGGAGAAAATAATAGCTCTCTTTAGCCAAGGGCGCCAGCAGGAGATGAGCCAACACTCTTATCAAGTGGCCGAGAATTATTTGACCAGCCGGGTTGAAGCGGCTTGGACCCAGCTTTTAAAGGAGGTTAGAGATGATTCAGCTCTTTGATTATTACAATCAGGAAACCCAGGATCTGCATGATTCCCTCCTTGCAGCTGGCTATGCCTGTCCGACCATTGTCATTGAGGCCAATGGCTATCTGCCGGACGACATGATCTCCCCCTATACTTATTTTTTAGGGGATGAAGAGGGAGTAGATCATCCGCTCTTTTTCAATCAAGTGCCAGTGCCCCCTTTCTGGGAAATCACAGGCGACCATCAGGCGGCGCGTGTCAGTGACATGGGAGAAGAAAGAGCACGGATTCACTATGCCAGTCAGGCCAGAGGCCGGCTGGTCAAGCAGGTGGATTGGCTGGATAAAAAAGGCCAGCTGCGACTGAGTGAGCGCTATAATAAGCAAGGCCGTTGCTTTGCCAAAACAGCCTATAAATCAGGCCAGGAGGCTTTCAACACGACCTATTACAGCACTGATGGTCAGGAGCGTATCGTGGAAAATCACGCCACCGGTGACATCATCCTGACCCTGGACCAAGAGCCCTTGCGGATTTTTAAAAGCCGAGTGGATTTTATCCGTTTCTTTTTAGAGCGGCTCGACTTTGACTTGGATCACATTCTCTTTAATTCTCTGGCTTATTCTTTCTTAGTTTCCCACAGCTTGACAGGCCGAGCTGGGCAGGATATTCTATTTTGGCAGGAGCCTCTGTATGACGAGCTTCCGGGCAATATGCAGCTAATTCTGGAAAATAGTCAGCTGCGGGCGCAGACCATTGTCATTCCAGACTTGGCGACTTATGAAAAGGCCATGAGTCTGGCAGCGACTGACCAGCAGCAGAAGTTCTTGCATCTGGGCTATCATTATGACTTCAAGCGGGATAACTATCTACGAAAAGATGCCTTAATCCTGACCCATTCAGATCAGATTGAGGGCTTAGAAGCTTTGGTTCAAGCCTTGCCGCAGCTAGTCTTTCGTATTGCAGCACTTACGGAAATGTCGCCTAAGCTCTTGTCTATGCTGTCCTATAAGAATGTCGTCCTTTATCAAAATGCCAGTCTCAAGCAGATCGATCAGCTCTACTTGGAATCAGATATTTATCTGGATATCAATCACGGTGGTCAGGTCCTGCAGGCAGTGCGCAAGGCTTTTGAGAACAATCTCTTGATCCTAGGCTTTGAGCAGACCCTGCATGACAGGCGCTACATTGCCCGAGAGCATATTTTTGACAGTAGCCAGCCAGCTCAACTGGCATCAACTTTGGAAGAAGCCTTATCTGGTGTTGAGCAGATGCGATCAGCCTTGCAAGCTCAAGGCCGACATGCCAACGATGTACCAGTCAGTCTTTATCAGGAGACTCTCCAAAGTTTGTTAGGAGGTCAGCATGGCTAAAAAAGATTTATTTCATAAGGATATTGAGGGACGGTTAGATGAGCTTAAGCATGGCAAGCCCAAGAAAGAAAAGGCCAGCCTGGGAGAAAATCTCAACAAGGTTTTTGTCATTGTCTTGGGCTTGATGATCTTGATTGGCCTGATTTTTACATTGATTGGAGCCTTGAGGAAATAAAATGCAAAAATTATTACTTATTCTGACTATCTTACTTGCTCTTATTTTAATTACATTGGTTATTTCTTTGCCTAGAGAAAACCAACAGTTTTTCAGCGAAACTCGTTCAACAATTGGTAAGTCAGGTTATTGGGAGACAAATTTTTTTAAAAAAGTTATTCTTTTGATTGTTAGTATTCTTCTCTTTTTAACCCTCATTTTCTATATGATTCAAACAGCCTAACTTTTTAGATCAAAAAGAGACCCTTAGACTAGGGTCTCTTTTGATTTAAATATTAGGAAGTTGATTCATTATTAGCCGATTTCATATCCCATTAATAATCCGCCTTCTTCTGCATAGAAACTACATAAGCCGGATGTCGGGATAGCTTGAATTTGGGCGTTAGGAAATTTTCCCTTGACTAAGTCAGAGAATTGCTGACAGAATTTATCATTATTGCGGTGAGAGATAATAATTTCACCTCCTGCATAACCGGCCTTGATGATTTCTTCAAAAGCAGCAGACAACGACTTCTTATAACCTCTAGCCTTTTGCAATAGTTCTAAGGTCCCTTGTGGCCCAGCTTCCCCAACCATACGAATATTGAGCAAGCCTACGACAGCTCCAATCAGCTTATTTAATCGCCCGTTTTTAACCAGATTATCCACTTTGGCCAGGACAAAAAGTAATTTGGTTTTTGATTGGTGGTTTGTAATTTCTTGCACGATTTCGTCAAAAGAAAGGCCGTTACTAATTAGCTGATTGAGCTTTTGAACAAGCAAGTCAACTTCACCTCCAGCCGATAAACTATCAATCACATGAATATTGACATTCGGATGCTCTTCAAGGTAAAGCTTTTTAGCAACCTGAGCGCTGTTATGGCTCCCAGATAAGGTTCCAGTAATAGTGACAACAAAGATATTATCAGCTCCTGCAAATGCTTTTAGATAGTCATCTGGACTTGGGCAAGCAGATTTTGAAGCAGTTGATGAAGCATACATTTTTTCCATCATTAAGTCAATATTTAGTTCTGCATTGTCAATAAAGATTTCCTGGCCTACCTGAATGGTTAGTGGGACATTTTCAAAATTTGTGTCCAAAGCCAGGTCTTTTAATTCTCTAAAATCGCATCCAGAGTCACTAACGATTTTCCAAGTCATTTTTAATCCCCTTGTTCCTATAATTATACATTGACAAAGATTGTGTCTTTTTTTACAATTATATCATGAAAGACTTTTTCCAGAAAGCTATTGATATCCGATGAGACAAGAAGGAAGAAACTGTTATGCCTGAACGTAAAATGTCCAAAAAATCTCTTGAAAACCTAACGATTTCCAATCGGGAATCCAATCGTTTAACTCGCGAATCTTTGGAAATTTCCTTATTACAGTTATTAGAAAAAAAAGAATTGGCTAAAATCACTATTTCTGAGTTAGTAAACCGTGCTGGCGTATCCAGAGCGTCTTTTTACCGAAACTACAGCTCAAAAGAAGAGATTCTAGAGGAGCTTTTCGGCCAGATTGTGCATAATATTATGGAAAAAATGGCTCAGTTTGATTTTAAGACGGAGCTTTACCAAGTATGGCTTGCTCTGTTTAAAGAGGCACAGAAGGAAGCGCATCTCATTCGTTTAGCTGTTGAGTATAATTTAGAGAAACACTTGACGCAAGCAGTTTTTAACTTTTTAGAGAAAGGTCAAGAGTCCAAGAAAGATGCTTCGTCCTACGTTAATTCTTTCTGGAGCTCAGCTTTGGTTTCTGTCCTGTCAAAATGGATCAAAGAAGGCATGAAAGTGCCAGCTGAAAAGATTGCTTCTCTTGGTTTGCCTTTAATGGTTCAAGAAAATATCTAGTAAAGAAAAGAGAAAGAAATGGAAACAAAACGATTAGCTTGGGATGAATATTTTGCTGCACAGGCTCTTTTGATTGCCAATCGCTCGACTTGTAAGCGCGCAAGAGTAGGAGCGGTTTTGGTCAAAGACAACAAGGTTATTTCTACGGGATATAATGGCTCCGTATCAGGAACAGAACATTGTATTGATCACGAATGTTTGGTAGTCGATGGCCACTGCGTAAGGACCCTACACGCTGAAGTGAATGCTATTTTACAAGGCGCTGAACGAGGTGTTCCAAAAGGATTTACTGCCTATGTAACTCATTTTCCCTGTCTCAACTGTACCAAGCAGTTGCTCCAGGTTGGATGCAAGCGCGTAGTATATATCAATCAGTATCGGATTGACGAGTATGCTGAGTACTTGTATCGAGAGAAAGAAGTGGAGTTAGTGCACCTGCCTTTAGAGGAAGTGAAGTCAGCCATAGCGGAAACAGATTTTATTTAAAAAGTGACTATCCTAGTTATTGTTTAAGATAAAAAGGCTCTATCATTTCGATAGAGTCTTTTTACGATCTTACTGATTATTTGACTTGACCACCTTCTACAACAAGATCATCAGCTTTAGCTGCATCGCCGTAGGTAGGGTGAAGAGTTTTTTCATAAGCCTTATGGAAGAAGTTTTCCTTACCAAGCTTTTCTATATCCTTGTTGATAAAGTCAAGAAGTTCTTTGTTTCCTTTTTGAACGGCTGGAGCAATAGTATCAGGGTCACCTAAAGAAGTTATACCAACTTCGTAACCCTTGTTTTCAAGAGCCCAAGCTAGGACTTCAGTGTTATCCGTTGAGAAGGCATCACCACGTCCATCAAGCAGAGCTTGGTAGGCGTCACTGTATTGATCATATTTTTGAAGTTTAACCTCTGGGTGATTCTTTTCAAAGTATGTTTCAGCTGTTGTACCTTTGGTCACGATCAAAGTTTTTCCTTTAAGTTCCTTAACATCTTTTATAAGGGCATCTTTAGGAGAAACGACTCCAAGTGAAACCTTCATATAAGGAAGCGCAAAGTCAACTTGTTTCTTGCGTTCATCTGTTACAGTGAAGTTTGCCAGTGTAATATCAACCTTGTTTGAGATCAAGTACTCTGCACGGTTGGCTGCGTCAACAGAGACGTATTTAACCTTGACTCCAAGATCTTTGGCAAGTTGATTTCCAAGTTCGATATCGTATCCTTGGTAAGAACCATCATTATCAACATAACCAAAAGGTTTTTTGTCTCCAAAGACTGCGATACGAAGCTCGCCACTTTTCTTAATTTCATCAATGGTCCGAGCCTTAGAATTTGATGCATTTGAGTTTTTGCTAGCACCACAAGCTGTGATAAAGACTAGAGCAAGGGCAAGTGTCATTACAGTTAAAATTGATTTAATTAGTTTCATAATCGTCTCCTTTATAGATATGAGCCAAATTGGCTAAAGTCAAATACGTTTAAAAATTCTTGCGCTCTTTTTGTTTTAGGATTGGTAAAGAAAGAGTGAGCATCTCCCTCTTCAGCAATCTGTCCTTGGTCCAAGAAAATGATTCGATCAGCAATAGCTTGAGCAAATTGCATTTCATGTGTGACTAGGATCATGGTGCGTCCTTCTTGGGCAAGATCATTAATTAATTCTAGCACCTCTCGTACCATCTCAGGATCTAAAGAGGCGGTTACTTCATCGAAAAGGATGATTTCAGGATGCATGAGAAGGGAACGAACAATTGCCACCCGTTGTTTTTGACCTCCAGAGAGCTGTCTTGCGTAGCTATGCTTTTTATCTAGAAGTCCAACACGTTTCAGTAGTTGTTCGGCTTCCTGAATGACTTCCTCTTTCTTACGTCCCTGGGCTTTTGTTGGTCCTAAAATAAGATTTTGCAGAACATCTAGGTGTGGAAAGAGTTCGTAGCTTTGGAAAACCATTCCAATTTTCTGACGGACAAGATGAAAGTTCTTTTGATTGCCTGTGATGGATTGGTCATCTAAGAGGATATCGCCTCCTTGAATATTTTCTAAGCCATTAATACAACGAAGAAGTGTACTTTTGCCACATCCTGATGGGCCCAAAATCACGACTACCTCACCTTTTTTAACTTCAAGTGAAAGACCTTGAAGGATAGGATTGTCTCCAAAGGATTTCTGAAGGTCCCTTATTTTTAAAATCGTTTCAGACATACTAATTACTCCAGTGTTTTTCTAAATGACCCGCTAACTTGGAAATAGGGAAGCAGACAAGAAAATATAAAACAAGAATGGTTCCATAGATCCAAAAAGAAGCAGTAGGAATGGTCAATCGGTTGCTATCGATAATTTGCTGGCCGACCTTAGTCACCTCTACAACACCAATCAAAACGACTAGCGAAGTTGTTTTGATCATACGTGTAATCAGGTTAATGGCTTGTGGTAGTAAACGTCTTAGAACCTGTGGAATGATGACATAATAGTAAAGCTGAGACTTGGTTAAACCAAGCGCTTGGCCACTTTCAAACTGGTGTTTGGGTAGAGAAGTGATTGCTCCTCGAACCAAGTCCCCCATTTCAGCAGTTCCCCAAAGAGTAAAGACAATGATGGCTGAACTCTCGCCTGAGATATTGATATTAAAGTTACGTGCTAACCCAAAGTAAACAATAAAGAGTAAGACGAGCTGGGGCATTATTCGGATGAATTCTAGATAAAATCGAGTCAGTAGACGAACGATTTTAGATTGAGAAGTCATGATGATTCCCAAAAAAGTACCAAGGATCATGGATAATAGAACGGAAATAACTGAAATACCAATTGTGACTCCCAAGCCCTGTAAAATACGAAGGAGATTATTTCCCTGAAAGAGTACCTGGATTCCCGAATCCTGCATGGCGTAATCTCCTTTCTATCCAACCAAAGAGAAGTGAAATTGGCAATAACATGAGCAGATAGGCAAGAACCAACATGGCCAAGGCGATATCTGTCTCGTAGTAGAGTCCAATCAAGTCCTTGGCCACATACATAAGATCTGCTAAAGCTACTACAGAGAAAACTGAGGTTTCCTTGATTAAGAAAATAACATTGGCACTAAAGGAAGGAAGTGCTACAGCAGTCGCTTGTGGAAGAACAACGTAGCGAAAAACTTGTCTTGGTGTCAAACCAATAGAGAGACCAATTTCATGCTGGGTTTGACTAACAGCTTCCAAGCCACTACGGAAGGATTCAGCCATGTAAGATCCGCCTAAGAAAATGAGACCGATTGTCGCACAAGCTTCTGAAGACAAGACAAGACCAATCCTAGGTAGCCCAAAATACAGAAAGAAGAGCTGAATCAATAGTGGCGTGTTTCGAGATAGCTCAATGTAGGCAGTAGCTAGCTGACTCAAAACGGGAACACGGTAGTGTCGGATGATACTAACAACCAAGCCTAAAAGAAATGAACCAATTATCCCCCAAACTGCGATATGCAGAGTCAAAAAGAAGGCCTGCTGGTATAGTGGATAGTACTGTTCGATAATAGACCAATCCAAAAATGAATTCCTCCCCTCCCTTAAGTCAGGAAAGTAAAATCGTCCCTGAACTTATCGGTTTAATAGAGTCATTTTATCATCAATTACACTGTTTGAATAATATGTATATTTTATCGGTCTGATAGAAAAAATTTATAAGGACTGCCAAAAAGATTGTATTTTAGTAACTGATCTAGACAAAGATGTTTGTCTAGATGCTGGATTGTTTTGAGAGAAGATGGATATACTTGATTTTTATACTGAAAATAATTAAAGAATAGAGTATAATGGATATAGAAAAATATGAAAGAGTATTTTGTTTTTTTAAAGAAATATAACAGTAGGATGGATCAATCAAATGTCAAATAAAGAGATAAACCAGGAGTTAAGTCAAAGGCGTAATGAAATAAGTCCAGAGATAGATAACGAAAAAAATAAGGAGAAGATTGAAGAAAAACAATCTATTGATGAAGCAAATGGGTCAGAACAAGTGGTAAAAGATTCAAAAGAGATCAAGTATACATCGGCTCTTCTTTCATTTTCCTTCTTCTCATCGATCATTTATCTGATTCTTTTCGTGTCACTTTTTAGTATAGCTTTACCATGGGGAATTGTCTTGTTGATTTTTCTAGGCCCTAGCTTAATTTGTTTTTTTATTGCAACTTTTTTAACTAGGGTTGGGATGACTAATGGGAGGAAAGGTTTACTATATGCAAGTTCAGGTATTTACCTGATTTCAGCTCTTTGTGCAGGAGATCCTGATTGGCATCTTTTTCAAATAGCTCCTTTTGTTTTCGCAGTTCTTGTTTTGGTTGGAACGCTAGTAGCTAAAGAAGAGAAGAGATGATATGGCGCGAAGTCATATCTTTATCTATTAATGGTTCCGTACAAACTTTCTTGTGCGTTGATACTTGGTACATCTTTTACGCCCTTTTTGATTGTACCCATTGTAATCGTAGCTCTAATCAGGATTGGTTTGCTAAAAACAGCAGATTCATAATTTTAAAAAGGTATAGTTTATGTCTATACCTTTTTCTTTTTTTAAACAAAGGAGTGTTAGCGTAAATTATGTTATAATGAAAAAGTTATATAGTCCCGATAAGATGGTAGGAAACTTCTATCAGTTCTTTGTAACTCGCAAACAATGACGGCTCCAAAGTCGCTCGTCATTCTACGGTTGCCGCTATACTTCGGACACCCATGCGCCTTACTAGCTTCGGAAATAAAAAGGTATCGTTTTTATTTTTTTCGCGTCGTAACTCTTAGACAATAGAAACACCTATCAGTACTTTGTAACTCTATAACAATATTTTTTAAGGGGGGACATTTCTATGTCAGAACGTAAACTTTTCACGTCTGAGTCTGTATCGGAGGGACATCCCGATAAGATTGCAGACCAAATTTCCGATGCTATTTTGGATGCCGTCTTGAGTCAGGATCCAGATGCCCATGTGGCTGCTGAAACAGCTGTTTATACAGGCTCTGTTCATGTTTTTGGTGAGATTTCGACTACAGCTTATGTAGATATTAACCGTGTGGTTCGTGATACAATTGCAGAGATTGGCTACACCAATACAGAGTATGGCTTTTCGGCAGAGACCGTCGGTGTGCATCCATCTTTGGTGGAGCAGTCGCCAGATATCGCTCAGGGTGTCAATGAAGCTATAGAGGTTCGTGGGAATGCAGATCAAGATCCATTGGACTTGATCGGTGCTGGCGACCAAGGGCTTATGTTTGGCTTCGCAGTGGATGAAACACCGGAGCTTATGCCATTGCCTATCTCACTCAGTCATAAGCTAGTCCGTCGATTGGCAGAGTTGCGCAAATCAGGAGAGATTGGCTATCTGCGTCCAGATGCTAAGTCACAAGTGACTGTTGAGTATGATGAAAATGGCCAGCCTGTGCGCGTGGATACGGTGGTTATTTCGACCCAGCATGACCCAGAAGTGACCAATGAAGAGATTCATCGTGACGTGATTGAAAAGGTGATTAAAGCTGTTATTCCTGCCCAGTATCTGGATGATAAGACAAAATTTTTCATCAATCCAACCGGACGTTTTGTAATTGGCGGCCCGCAAGGTGACTCTGGCTTGACTGGACGTAAGATTATTGTGGATACTTACGGCGGTTATGCTCGTCACGGTGGCGGTGCCTTCTCTGGTAAGGATGCAACCAAGGTCGATCGCTCAGCTTCATATGCAGCTCGATACATTGCTAAAAATATCGTGGCGGCGGGACTGGCTAAGAAAGCAGAGGTACAGCTAGCTTATGCCATTGGTGTGGCTCAGCCGGTTTCTGTACGTATCGATACTTTTGGCACTGGAGTAGTTGCAGAAAGCAAGCTTCAGGAAGCTGTTCGTCAGATTTTTGATTTGCGTCCGGCAGGTATCATTCAAATGCTTGATCTGAAACGTCCAATCTATCGTCAGACAGCTGCTTATGGCCATATGGGTAGGACAGATATTGATCTGCCTTGGGAAAAAACGGATAAAGTTCAAGCGTTGAAGGAGTATCTAGCCTAATTATAAAGAGTTGCAAGATGAGTATTTGATGGTTTCTACTTTATAGAAAAATAAAGATTATGAAATTAGAACGATTAATTTATATTTTATTAGCCCTTTTGAATAAGAGACAGATAACAGCTAAAGAAATTGCTGAACGTTTTGAAATATCTACTCGTACAGTATATCGAGATATGGATACGCTCAGCTTAGCTGGAATCCCTATTTACTCTGAACGTGGGGATAAGGGAGGCTTTTATATACCAGATGACTACAAGATGGACAGCAGCTTTTTCACAGAAGAAGAAAAGCAGTTTATCATCAATATGAGCCAAAATGTTGGCAAAATTGTCGGTCGTCCAAGTTTTGACAGCATTGAGCATAAGCTTACTTCTCAAGAAGTGACTGATAATGTTAATCCTTTTTACTTCGATCTTACTTCATGGTCTCTCAATACAAATTATTTACTTGAAATGGAGCAGGCTATACAAACTGGAAAGAAAGTTTCCTTTTCTTATTTTTCTAAAAAACAGGAACGAAGCCAACGAACGATTTTTCCATACCGTCTGATTTTTAAACTAAATGCTTGGTATGTTATCGGCTACTGTTTAGAAAAGTTAGATTTTCGTATTTTCAAGCTTAGTAGAATTCGTGATTTGCAGCTAGTAGATGAGGGGATAGAAGTTGATGACTACCCACTTTTATCTCAAGAGAAGCTAGATCTTTTTCTAAATCCATCCAAAGATAAAGTTGAAGGCAGTAAAGAAGAAGTGGAGTTGATTTTCACAGAATTTGCACTTCCAAAAATTTATGACCACTTCACAGAAGAAGAAATCACTGTTGAGCAAACCAGAATAATAGTCCATGCTTTCAGAGCATTAACACCGCCCTTTTTCGAATTGATTTTAAGTTTTGGTCAGCAAGTAAAAGTCAGATCGCCCAAAAAACTGCAGGATAAATTAATTGATACTCTTCAAAAAAATCTTCAGCAATATGACAGACTGTAGTCATATTGCTTTTTGTATACTCTTAAGTGGGCATAAACTTTCATTGGTTTGAAAACAGCCTAAATAATTTTTGGAGGTTCCAAATGGATACAAGAACATTAGCAGAAAGCTATTTTACCGCAGTCAATAAAGGTGGCTGGGAAGATTTCGTAGCTGAAAACTTTGATTATGGGATGTGCGACAGTCAAGAAATCAGGCAAGGTCGTAATGTTTATCTACAAGGTGCAGGTCAATTCTATGCTTTAAGTCAGCATCTTGAAGTAAAGAAGTTGCTGGTG
This sequence comes from Streptococcus sp. SG1, assembly GCF_030439935.1. Lineage (NCBI taxonomy): Bacteria > Bacillati > Bacillota > Bacilli > Lactobacillales > Streptococcaceae > Streptococcus > Streptococcus sp. SG1. The sequence continues at coordinate 23,240 of NZ_JAQFJC010000004.1, forward strand.
GAGGGAAGAGAAGTAGTGGCTTTAAATCGCTATCGCTTGCAGTCGCCACAAGGAAATCAACTAGAATTGGATGTTGCAGAATTTTTAAAATTTGACGAATCAGACAAATTAATAGCATCCAACATTTACTTTGATACTCATCGTTTCCAAGAGTTTATGCAGGGCAAATAAATCTCAAGTTTCATTTGACAAATGCTTTAACTTGTTTTATACTGTTAAAAATTAAATATGACTTTAAACATGTTCCGTGAGACATGAAAGTTCTAAAATGAGACTAGCAATTGCTATGCTCTAATTTTCTGTAAACTTTTAGAGGTTGGGAACAGTATTTCCAACCTCTTTTTAAGGTATATTCAATTTAATAAATGCAGTCTGTGAGCTGCGATTAAGGAGAATCATATGTCAAAATTGTCTTTAGACAAAAACAATCAACGGGCTTTAGCCGCTGCGATTGTCGCTTCTGGTACGGATGACTTAAATGTCATGTTTCTGGCCTTTTCAATGTCCTCTATTATCTCGGAACTTGGGATTAGTGGTACCCAGGGTGGTTGGATAGCTACTATAACTAATTTGGGAATGCTTGTTGGGGGCTTAATTTTCGGTCTGTTAGCTGACCGATATCACAAATTTAAGGTTTTTAAATGGACCATTCTGATTTTCTCTCTGGCAACCGGTTTGATTTTCTTTACGAAAGACGTCAATTACCTTTATATCATGCGCTTTATTGCAGGGATGGGTGTTGGAGGCGAATATGGCGTGGCTATTGCTATAATGGCGGGAATTGTTCCACCAGAAAAGATGGGTCGGATTTCATCCCTAAACGGTATTGCGGGTCAAATAGGATCGATTATATCGGCTTTACTTGCAGGCTGGCTAGCTCCTGCTTTGGGATGGCGCGGGCTATTCCTCTTTGGGCTTGCACCTATTGCCCTAGTACTATGGATGGTTTTAGCTATTGACGATCAGAATATTCGTGACGACGGTGGAGCTAAAGTAGAAGAAGAAACAACACAACCCGTTAAAATAAGTCAGCTTTTCAAAACTCCAGCTCTCACATCACAAACCATAGCTTTAATGGTTATGACAACCGTGCAAATCGCCGGTTACTTCGGCATGATGAACTGGTTACCAACGATTATTCAAACAAGTTTGAACATTTCTGTCAAAGACTCTTCTCTTTGGATGGTGGCAACCATTTTGGGAATGTGCCTAGGAATGTTGACTTTTGGACAAATTTTGGATAAATGGGGACCTAGAGTCGTATACTCAGGCTTTCTTCTTGCATCATCTGTCTGTGTCTATCTTTTCCAATTTGCAAATTCTATGGCCACTATGGTAATAGGTGGAACTGTTGTTGGTTTCTTTGTGAATGGGATGTTTGCTGGCTATGGTGCAATGATCACTCGTCTATACCCTCATCAAATTCGATCAACAGCTAATAATGTTATCTTAAATGTTGGACGAGCAATTGGCGGATTTTCATCTGTTATTATTGGAAAGATTTTGGATATCTCAGGTGTTTCAACAGTTATGATTTTTCTTGCCTCTTTGTATCTAATCAGTCTAGCTGCTCTTTGGACAATCGGTAATTTGAAATCTGATATTTATCAAGACCTAGGTCAAGGTCTTGAAGCAGAAAAAGCGTAGCCATTAAATAAAAAAAGACAAAGAGAATTATTCTTTGTCTTTTTTATGATCATGTAAAAAACTCTCTACTTTAAATAGAGAGTTTTAAGGTTACTCTTAGTGTGCTACACGTTTGCGAGCTGCTTTTTTACGGTTTTCTTCAATGAAAGCTGCTTTTTGCTCTTCAGGTTCGATAACTTTTTTCTTGACAGTATAAACTGCACCTGCTACAGCAGCAACAGTAGCTGCAACGCCTGTAAGTACGCCTTTTCCAAATCCTTTAGCCATATGATTTCTCCTTTTTTGAACTTTTATTATTTATGTTATAATTAATAGTAACGAAAAATCAAAATTTTTTCAAGGAAAAAAATGAAAACTAAGATAATTGTAATTGTAGGGCCTACGGCAGTTGGAAAAACAGCTCTGAGTATTGAGGTTGCAAAAGCCTTTAATGGTCAGATTATCAGTGGTGACAGCCAGCAGGTCTATCGTGGCTTAGATATTGGTACGGCTAAGATTCGTCCTGAAGAGCAGGAGAGCATTCCCCATCATCTTTTGGATGTGAGGGATGTTGAAGAAAGCTACTCGGCCTATGATTTTGTGACTGAAGCAACTCAGGCTATTCGTGAGATTGAGGCTCAAGGACAGCTTCCCATCATTTGCGGTGGTACAGGACTCTATATCCAGAGCTTACTTGAGGGCTATCATCTGGGTGGCTCCGTCCCTCATGAGGAGATTCTGACCTATCGGAAGCAGCTGGACAGTTGGTCAGATGAGGATTTGTTTGGGAAAATAGCAGAGCTGGGTATCGAGATCCCCCAGATAAATCGTCGCAGGGCTATGAGAGCGCTGGAGATTGCTCAGTTAGGTGGTCAATTAGAAAACAGCCAGCCAGATTATGAAGCCCTGCTGATTTGCCTAGATGATGAGCGTGAGCGACTTTATGAGCGAATCAATCAGCGAGTAGATCTGATGATAGAAGATGGTCTCTTAGAAGAAGCCCGTTGGCTTTATGAACAGGCTCCAACCAGTCAAGCCAGCAAGGGGATCGGCTACAAGGAACTTTTCCCCTACTTTGAAGGAGAGATGAGCCTAGAGGAGGCCGTGGACAAGCTCAAGCAGAATACCCGTCGTTTCGCCAAGCGCCAGCTGACTTGGTTTCGTAACCGGATGTCCGTAACCTTTTATCAGGTGGGAAATCCAGACTATAAAAATCAGGTTATGGAGGACATCAAGAATTTTCTGGACAAGTAGCTGGCTGACCAAGTCATAGTAAGGATATGAGATGATAGAAACAGAGAAAAAAACAGAGCGTGTCTTTTTGGTTGGTGTGGAACTAGCAGACACGGAGAATTTTGACTTATCCATGGAGGAGCTTCAAAATCTGGCTAAGACGGCAGGGGCGGAAGTAGTTGGCTCTTATAGTCAAAAGCGAGAAAAGTATGATAGCAAGACCTTTGTCGGCTCTGGCAAGTTAGAAGAAATCCGGCAGATGGTTGATGCCGAAGAAATTTCGACAGTTATTGTCAATAACCGTCTGACACCCCGCCAGAATGTCAATCTAGAGGAAAGCTTGGGGGTCAAGGTCATTGACCGTATGCAGCTGATTTTGGATATTTTTGCCATGAGGGCTAGGAGTCACGAGGGCAAGTTGCAGGTGCATCTGGCCCAGCTCAAATACCTCCTGCCTCGCTTGGTTGGTCAGGGCATTATGCTCAGCCGTCAGGCAGGTGGCATTGGCTCCCGCGGTCCAGGCGAAAGTCAGCTGGAGCTCAATCGACGCAGTGTCCGCAATCAGATTCATGATATTGAGCGCCAACTCAAGGCAGTGGAGAAAAATCGAGCAACCGTTCGTGAAAAACGGTTGGAATCCAGTATTTTCAAAATCGGACTCATCGGCTACACCAATGCTGGCAAGTCTACGATCATGAACTGCTTGACCAGCAAGAGCCAGTATGAGGCAGACGAGCTTTTTGCGACGCTAGACGCCACGACCAAGAACATCAACCTCAGTGGTCAGCTCAATGTTACTCTGACGGACACAGTTGGTTTCATTCAGGATTTACCGACAGAGCTGGTGTCAAGCTTTAAATCCACACTGGAAGAGAGTAAAAATGTCGATTTGCTGGTCCATGTTATTGACGCCTGTGACCCACACCATGAGGAGCACGAAAAGACTGTCCTCGACATCATGAAAGAGCTGAACATGCTGGATATTCCTCGGCTGACTCTCTATAACAAATCGGATAAGGCTGAGAATTTCACTCCGACCCTGACTCCTTATTCTTTGATTTCGGCTAAGGCAGACAATAGCAGAGCTCTTTTGCAGCAAGTCCTTCTGGAGCGGATGAAAGAGTTATTTTTGCCTTTTACCATCAAGGTAGCTCCGGCTAAAGCTTACAAGATTCATGATTTAGAGAAAGTCGCGATTATGGGGAATCGAGAATACATAGACGATATCGAAACCATTTCAGGCTGGATTGCCGAGAAAAACAAATGGAAACTGGAAGAATTTTATGACTGATTATATTGACTTGGCCATCAAATACGGCGGTTTTACAATCTTAGACAGGGTCTACTTAGAACAAGCGTTGACTGGGCTGACAGAGGAGCAGAAGCGGATCTTCATTACGCCACCGCCCAGCGTTATCAATGCTTACTTTGCTGAGCTTTATCAAAAGAAAAGTCCGGAAGCCGCGACAGAGTACTTCTTAGAAATCAGTCAGGCTTTGGACTTATGGAATGCGGAGCCTAGCTTTGTAGAAAAGAAACCTTTTGTCAGACTTAACTTTTCTGGCAAGTCCTATGGATTTTGCTACGAGAAGAAGGAAGTCGGCATGGTCTTTCCTGAAAAGCCTGAGCCTGTAACAGCTGACTTGCTCTTTGAAATCGCACAAGTCTTTCCTCAGTACTTGGTCTACGAAGAAGCTGGGAGAATAAAAATGACACCTCTCAAAGCTGAATCTCAAGTCGTGGACAGTAAGGAGCTGACTGCTTTGACTGAATGGCAGCAGCTAGCAGATGGTAGCCAAAGACTTTTGGGATACAATCAAGATGAAGTTAGTGATCTGGCTCAGTCCTATGCTGGCAGAAAATACTATCACTCGCAGAATCGGTCTGCCATGATTTATATCATTTAGAAAGAAAAATATGCAATTACAATTTTTAGGAACCGGAGCTGGTCAGCCGTCAAAGGCCCGCAATGTATCCAGCCTCGTTCTCAAGCTTTTGGAAGAAATCAATGAAGTCTGGATGTTTGATTGTGGTGAAGGGACCCAGCACCAGATCTTGGAGACGACGATTAAACCTCGCAAAATTAGCAAGATTTTCATCACGCATCTTCATGGTGATCATATTTTTGGTTTGCCTGGCTTTCTATCCAGTCGTTCTTTTCAAGCTAATGAAGAGCAGACTGATATAGAGATTTATGGCCCTAAGGGTATTAAGAACTTTGTTATGTCCAGTCTTCGAGTTTCTGGTTCTCGTTTACCTTATCGAATTGATTTTCATGAGTTTGATGAAAATAGTTTGGGAAAGATTTTGGAGACGGACAAGTTCACTGTTTATGCAGATAAGCTGGATCATACGATTTTTTGCGTTGGCTATCGGATAATGCAGAAAGATTTGGAAGGCACGCTGGATGCAGATAAGCTACGAGCAGCGGGGGTTCCCTTCGGCCCTCTCTTTGGTAAAGTCAAGAATGGTCAAGACATCGTCCTAGAAGATGGTACAAAGATTACCGCAGCAGACTATATCTCAGCACCTCGTCCTGGGAAAACAATTACAATTTTGGGAGACACAAGAAAAACGGATTCTAGTGTACGCTTAGCCGTGGCGGCAGATGTGCTGGTTCATGAAGCAACCTATGGTAAGGGAGATGAAAAGCTGGCCCGTAAGCACGGTCATTCTACCAATATGCAGGCGGCAGAAGTAGCCAAAGAAGCTGGAGTTAAACAACTTCTTCTCAATCACGTCAGTGCTCGGTTCTTGTCGAAAGATATCAGCGTTATGCGACAAGATGCTAGTACAGTTTTTGAAAAGGTTCATGTGGTTAAGGACTTGGAAGAAGTTGAAATTTAAGTATATTAAAGGGACTTTTAATACAAGAAAAAATTACAATATTGACAAAGAGGCGGGAGATTTTCCTGTCTTCTTTATGTTATAATGTAAAAAAAGGAGAAAGAATGAGAACAATCATCATCACAGGGGCTAGTGGAGGGCTAGCACAGGAAATGGTTAAGCTTTTGTCTAAGGATAAATTGATTTTGGTTGGACGTAGCAAGGCTAAGCTCGAAAAAATATATGGAGAAAAAGAGAATCTTGACTTAGTGGAACTGGATATTACAGATAGCTCAGCTTTGGAGAGATTTGCTGAGCAGATTGATAGTCAGTACGGCCACGTTGATGTTCTAGTCAATAACGCTGGCTATGGGATTTTTGAGGAATTTGACAAAATCAGCTCCAGTGATATTGAGGCTATGTTTAAGGTCAATACTTTTGCTCTGATGAACCTGTCTAGACTTTTTGGTAGTCGTATGAAAAAGGCTGGACAAGGACATATCATCAATATCGTCAGCATGGCTGGCCTTATCGCAAGCAGCAAGTCCAGTCTTTACTCAGCGACTAAGTTTGCTGCCATTGGTTTTTCCAACGCCCTGCGCTTGGAACTCCTACCTTTTGGTGTTTATGTTACGACGGTTAATCCTGGGCCTATCAAAACAGCCTTTTTCGATCTAGCCGATCCTGATGGATCCTATGTTAAAGCTGTCGATAAGTATATTCTTGAGCCTGACTTTGTAGCCGGCAAAATCGTCAACGTTTTTGGCAAAAAAAAGCGAGAAATAAATCTTCCTTGGATTCTTAATCTTGCTCATAAATTTTACACCCTGTTTCCAAGAATAGCTGATAAATTAGCGGTTAAGATGTTTAATTATAAATAAAAGTTAAATTTCAACTTTTTAGAAAAGGAAAATGAGAAAATGGATTTACAAGCTTATAAAAATCATTTAGAAGAGCCTTGGGGAAAAATCTATTATGACATTCTGTTTGATCAGCTGAAAAATGTTGAAGGAATGAAAGTTCTTGATTTTGGTAGTGGTTTTGGAATTGTAGCTAATCAGCTTGCTGAGAAAAATCAAGTCACTGCACTGGAACCGAATATGGAAATGATTATCCATCGGAAAAGAACGAATTCTTATGAGCAGTTGCAGGGAAGTCTAGAAGTACTAGAAATTTTTAAAGATGAATCCTTTGACCTTATAATTTGCCATAATGTTTTGGAGTATGTTGAGGATATTGATCCATACCTGATGGCTTTCTCTCGTTTGCTCAAAAAGGGAGGGAAACTGTCGATTGTTAAACATAATCACGTGGGCCGAATTATGCATACAGTAATATTTGAAAATGATATTAAAAAAGCTCGGGAACTCTTGCTTGGAAAAGATTACCTGACGCATAGTATGGGTCAGGCTGTCTATTATGAGATAGCAGATGTCATCAAGCCTTATCCTTTTGAGATTTTAGATTTTCAAGGAATTCGAATTTTTTATGGCTTACAACCCAATGATGTAAAAACTGATCCAGGATGGCGTGAAAATATGCTAGAAATGGAACTTGCTGTTAATAACCAGTCACCCTATCGCGATATTGCAGCTTTTCAGCATTACTGGCTCGTGAAAAAATAATAGCTTAGATTTTTTGTGTATGAATGAATTTTTGACCTTGTTTGGAGAAAACTAGATGGTGGAAAAAGAAGTTAAAGAGCAAGAGCAATCAGTTAATTATGCCATGCTCAGCCTTTTTCAATATGTAGCATCTATCTTAGTTATTTTGGTGCATTGTCAACGTCTCTTTCCTAATGAAATTTTGCATTTCACTCAAAAGAGTATGTTTGGGCGAATGGCTGTACCTTTTTTTCTCATATCATCTGCCTTTATGCTTAAATCTAGTCTAGCTAAAAAGAAGAGTATGAGAACTTACGTAAGTAGGATTTTAAAACAGTATATTTTTTGGAGTATTTTTTATCTTCCGTACGCACTTATCTATTTTTGGTCTCTTCCAGTTGAGAAGTATTATGCCCCATTCGCTTTAATAGCGGGATTTTTATATATTGGACTTTGTTACCAGCTTTGGTATATTCCTGCTTTTTTGCTGGGGCTTTGGATCGTCCATTATTTATATAAAAAAATAGGACCTAAATGGGCGGTAGTTGTATCTTTGTTCCTTTATTTACTTGGCTCGATTGAGACATACTATACTTACTTTGCTAATACTTGGCCAACTCATTTATATGATGTTTATTCCCGAATTTTTTTCTCAACCCGTAATGGTCTATTTTACGCGCCAATCTTCATTCTCTTTGGTTATTTGCTTTATGATTATTGGAATAGTGATTTCTTTAAGAAAGATACTGGGAAAAAATTTCTGCTGGCTTCAACTTTACTTGCTCTAGATGGTTGGTTAGTTTTTGTCAATCAGGGAATCGATAAAAATTTCTTTCTAGCCTTACTTCCTTTCTCACTTTTTCTGGTCAATGGTGTTTTAAGGACAAGGATTGGAAGGAAATGGAATCTATACCATCTTAAGGAATTAAGTGTACTCTATTTCTTTTTACATCCGATTTTTATAGAAATTTCCTTTTATCTTTTGAAAGAGACAAATTTTTCTAAATGGCATAAGGGTCAAATTGTATTTGTACTTACTATAGTTTTGACTCATTTGACTTCAGAAATTATTTTAAAAATCCCTAAGACAGAATTTTCAAAGAAAAAATGAATAGAGTCTAAACGTGTTAAGGTAACAAGATTTTTTGGAGGTCTTATCATGCTTGAACGTCTACAACAGCAGCTGGCTTTTACCAATGAGCTGGAAAAACTGAAAGCCACTCATCGCAACAATCGTACCTTGGACGCCTATCGTTTTGAAAATTCTGCCGAGCATAGTTGGCAGGGGGCGCTCATGGCGCTAGTTTTTCGAGAATATATCCCCGAAGAGGTCAATCTGGAAAAGGTCATGTCTATGTTACTGATTCATGATTTGGGCGAAATATATGCTGGCGATACCTTTATCTTTGACGATGTTGGCAAGAGAGATTCTTACCATAGAGAGCTTGAGTCCTTGAAAATCAGTTTAGACAAGCTACCATCAGATCAGCAGGATTCCTTTTTAGGGCTTTGGCAGGAATTTGAAACTGGCATTAGCATGGAGGCTAAGTATGCACGAGTGCTGGATGCTCTGGTCCCTCTGCTCAATCACTTGGAAGTTGCTCAGCCCCATGATAATCCTCATGGCCTGACCAAAACGCAGGTCATCGCTAAGAAATCCTTTATCCAAGAAACCTCTGAAACTCTTTGGGAATTGGCTTTAGAAGTTATTGACCAAAGTGTTGCTAAGGGGCTTTACCTAGATGAGTGAGGCTGAGGACCTTGCTCGTAGATAGAAAGTTTGAGACTGGTTGAACCAGTCTTTTCATGTTATAATATTCAGACAAGATTGAACGGAGAAAGTGTTTCACTCATCATGATTAGCTCAAAATACGACTGGCAGTTTGCCACTAATTTTACAGACGAGAATTTTTTAAAAAAGGCTAAGAAAGCTGGATTAGAACCTGCCGCTGCTAGTCTCCTTTACCAAAGAGGTGTGCAGACTGAAGAAGCTCTGCAGGAATTTTTGGAGCCTAGTTTAGACCAGCTTCACGACCCTTATGATCTGCATGATATGGAGCGAGCAGTGGAGCGGATTCGCACAGCGATTGAGAATTATGAGCAGATTTTGATCTATGGAGATTATGATGCTGATGGGATGACCTCGGCATCAATTGTCAAGGAGGCCTTGGAGCAGCTGGGGGCTGAGTGTCAGGTCTATCTGCCCAATCGTTTTACGGATGGCTATGGTCCTAATAGCAGCGTTTACAAGTATTTTATTGAAAATCAAGGCATTTCGCTCATTATTACAGTAGATAATGGAGTGGCGGGCCTTGAAGCTATTGAGCTGGCCCATTCTCTAGGCGTGGATGTCATCGTGACGGATCACCACTCCATGCCTGAGGAGTTGCCAAATGCCTATGCGATTGTCCATCCGGAACATAGCGGAGCAGATTATCCTTTCAAGCATTTGGCTGGTTGTGGGGTGGCTTTTAAGCTAGCAACTGCCTTGTTGGAAGAAGTCCAAGTCGAACTTTTGGACTTAGTGGCCATTGGTACCATTGCCGATATGGTCAGTCTGACAGGGGAAAATCGGATCTTGGTCAAATATGGCCTTTCTGTTCTCAAAAATACTCAGAGAGTAGGACTTCAGGAACTCTTCAAAATTGCAGGCATTCAGCCAGATGAGCTAGACGAAGAAACGGTTGGTTTCCAGCTTGCTCCCCGACTTAATGCCTTGGGAAGGCTGGATGATCCCAATCCAGCGGTTGAGCTTTTAACAGGATTTGACGATGAAGAAGCTCGTGATATTGCGCTCATGATCAACCAGAAAAATGACGAGCGTAAGGAAATTGTCCAGCAGATTTATGAAGAGGCGCAAACCATGCTGGACACTGGGAGACCAGTGCAGGTGCTAGCCAAGGAAGGTTGGAACCCTGGTGTGCTAGGAATTGTCGCTGGGCGCTTGCTGGAAGAGCTGCACCAGCCAGTCATAGTGCTGAATATTGAGGATGGCATCGCTAAAGGCAGCGCCCGCAGTATTGAAGCGGTCAATATTTTTGAGGCCTTGGACAGTCATCGTGATCTCTTTGTAGCTTTTGGCGGCCATGCTGGAGCAGCTGGAATGACTCTCGAAGCAGATAAGTTGGCGGAGCTTGCTGACATCTTAACAGCTTACATCTTAGACAATGATTTGGATTTGACTGGCAAAACAGCCCTGTATTTAGATGAGGAGCTACACCTGCAAGAACTGACCCTGGATACACTCAAAAGCTTTGAAAAACTGGCGCCTTTTGGTATGGACAATAAGAAGCCGCTTTTTTACCTCAAGAACTTTAAAGTGGACAATGCTCGGACTATGGGGGCTGGCAACAGTCATCTCAAGCTGAAAATTTCTCAGGAAGATGCATCTTTTGAAGTAGTAGCTTTTGGGCAAGGAGGCCTGGTGACAGAGTTTGCACAAACCAAGAATCTGGAGCTAGCTGTCAGCCTCTCTGTCAATAAATGGAATGGACAGACCAGTCTCCAGCTCATGCTGGTAGATGCTCGTGTAGATGGTGTTCAGCTTTTCAATATCCGCGGAAAAAATGCGACGCTACCTGACAAGGTTCCAGTTTTGCGTTTCACAGAGGAATTGCCGGATTTGGCAAATAGCAGAGCAGTTGTGGTTTATGACCTGCCTGATGATTTACAGACCTTGAAGAAGATTCTTCAGACTCAGGATTTCGAAGCGATTTACTTTAAAAATGAGATTGCCAAGCCATACTATCTGACAGGTTACGGTAGCCGTGAGCAGTTTGCCAAACTCTACAAGACAATCTATCAGTTCCCCGAATTTGACGTTCGCTATAAGATCAAGGATCTGGCAGCTTACCTAAAAATTGACCCGATTCTCTTGGTCAAAATGATTCAGATTTTTGAAGAGCTGGGCTTTGTCAGCATCACAGAAGGAGTCATGAAGGTCAATAAGGAAGCTGAAAAGAAAGAAATTGAAGACAGTCACATTTACCAAGATCTCAAGCGCCTGGTCAAGGAACAAGAACTCATGGCACTGGGCACCGTGCAGGAGATTTATGATTATTTGAAAGGATAAAAAAATGAGTTTTTTAAAAAATAGGTTTGTCAGAAACAAGGAGATAGTAAAAATAAGCTTATTTTTCTTAGTAGTTTCTTTGTTGCCAGTATTTTATGTGTTGGTTAAAGAAACTATAGATTTTGATTGGCTATCTTATTATGGGTCGATTTTGGGAAGTTATTTAATTCTATATACTTTGCATATTGAAAATAAAAAATACCGAGAAGAAAAACGTGATTCAGTAAGGCCGATTTTTAATATAGGGACAAACTATGAATCTATGGAAAGCAGTAGTGAAGAGTTAAAATATACAATTATATGCTCTATATATTCGGAAAATAGAAAAGAAAAATCTAATCCAGTAACAAAAAAATATACACTTAATCAATGTAATTATATAAGAATTTTAAAGAAAGTTAATAATAAATTAATTAGTCAGTAAAAAGAAAATAGTAGCAATGACCAGAACTTATCGAAATCTATTCTTATTAAGGTTAGAAACATTGGTTCAGGTCATGCTCTAATTGATAAAATAAAATGTAAAGATTCTAAAGGATTAGAGAGAGAGCATGTATTAGAGCCTCATGAAAGATTTATGATTGATAAGGGAACATCAAATAATCTACTCTTACAATTTGACTCTAAAATTTCAGATATAGATCATGTTAAAATTTATTTTATTGATGTTTTGGGTTATGAATATGTCTATAAATTAAAATTAGAGTGTAAGCCCAATAGATATCCAAAACATTATATAAAGTTAAAAAATACAAAGGTTTATTTGGCCAATTTATCTAGAGCATATTTTGAAAGTTATTTTCCAAAACTTGTAGGTAAAGTGAAGGAGACAGATTATTAAAGAACAAGAACTCATGGCACTGGGCACTGTGCAGGAGATTTATGATTATTTGATGGAAAAATAAAAAGTTAACAAATAATATTTCAAGCACATTTAAATAAAAAAATGGTATAATAGAGAGTAAAAATTTTTTATATAGAAAGAACATTATGAATTTAAAAGACTATATTGCAACAATTGAGAATTATCCAAAAGAAGGTGTTACCTTCCGCGATATTAGCCCTTTGATGGCTGATGGGAATGCATACAGTTATGCTGTTCGTGAGATTGTCCAATATGCTACGGATAAGAAGATTGATATGGTAGTTGGACCTGAAGCTCGTGGCTTTATCGTGGGCTGTCCAGTTGCTTTTGAGTTAGGAATCGGCTTTGCTCCAGTTCGTAAGCCTGGAAAACTTCCTCGTGAAGTTATCTCAGCTGATTATGAAAAAGAGTATGGTGTAGATACTTTGACCATGCATGCGGATGCTATCAAGCCAGGCCAGCGTGTATTGATTGTTGATGATTTATTGGCAACAGGTGGAACTGTTAAAGCAACTATTGAAATGATTGAGCGCCTTGGTGGTATCGTTGCAGGATGTGCCTTCCTTATTGAATTGGATGAATTAAAAGGCCGTGAAGTTATTGGCGAATATGACTATAAAGTATTGATGCATTATTAATACATAGTTTCAGGCTATACCTAGGTAAAGATAAAATATAATTGAAAACTATATCTCCTTTCAGTATAATAAATATATTAGAGAATAGGAGATATTTTCATGCCAATTAAGATCGATAAAAAACTACCAGCTGTTGAAATTTTAAGTTCTGAGAATATCTTTGTCATGGATGACGATAGGGCGGACCATCAAGATATCCGCCCTCTGAATATTCTGGTACTCAATCTCATGCCTCAGAAAATGGTGACGGAGACTCAGATACTTCGTCATTTGGCTAATACTCCGTTGCAGTTGACTATTGACTTCCTCTATATGAGCTCGCACCAATCTAAAACCACACGTGCAGAGCACATGGAGACTTTCTATAAGACTTTTGATGAGATTAAAAATCGCTATTTTGATGGCTTGATTATCACTGGGGCACCAGTAGAGCATCTGCCTTTTGAAGCGGTGGATTACTGGGAAGAGTTCCAGCAGGTGATTGAATGGTCCAAGAGCCATGTTTTTTCGACTCTGCATATTTGCTGGGGAGCTCAGGCTGGACTTTACGCCCGCTATGGCGTTGACAAACAGCAGATGACGCGCAAATTATCAGGTGTCTATAGCCAGTCAGCTGACAGTAACAATCTGCTTTTCCGGGGCTTTGACGATGAGTTTTATGCCCCTCATTCCCGCCATACTGAGGTTCTGAAGGAAGATATTGTCAATCTAACCAATCTGGAGATTCTCTCATATGGAGAAGATACGGGTCTCTCTGTGCTGGCTAGCCGAGACTTGCGAGAGGTGTATAGCTTCGGTCACATGGAATACGACCGCGATACTCTATCCAAGGAGTATTTCCGCGATTTGAAGGCAGGGAAGAATCCACATATTCCAGAGAATTATTTCAAAAACGATGATGTCCATGCGACACCGGCCTTGCGTTGGAGTTCAGCCGCGGCTTTATTTTTCAATAATTGGATTAACTATGCAGTGTATCAAGAAACGCCATTTGATTGGGAGAATCCAGAAAATGACGCTTCCTATTTTGCTTATTTATAAGAGGGACTATGACTTATTTATCAGCCTTTCAACAAGGCAATTTAGTATTACCAAGTGCCTTGTACTTTCATTTTCAAGAGATTTTCTCGTCTAGTGAAGATTTCCTTGTTTGGCAATTCTTTTATTTGCAGAATACAACAGCATTGGAAGAGATAGAGCCGAGTCAGATTGCTGAAAGCATTGGAAAAACGGTATCTGAGGTCAATCGCATTATGTCTCATTTGACCGAACAAGGCTTATTACAGTATAAAACCATTGAATTAAATGGAGAGATTGAAGCGATTTTTGATGCCTCTCCAGCCTTGGAAAAGTTAGATGAACTGCTGGGAGCTAATCTTAGTCAACAGCCAACAACAAAAGTATCTCAAAATGTTTTAAAAGATTTAGTTGAAACCTTTCAACAGGAATTAGGTCGCCTTTTGACTCCTTTTGAGATTGAGGATTTGACTAAAACTATTCAGGAAGATAAAACAAATCCTGACTTAGTAAAAGCTGCTCTTCGAGAAGCAGTTTTCAATGGGAAGGCTAACTGGAAGTATATCCAAGCAATTTTACGAAATTGGAGACGAGAAGGTATTACGACTTTAGCACAAGTTGAAGCCAAAAGAGAGGAACGTGAAGCATTTAATCCACAGAATGTTACGGTTTCAGATGATTTCCTTAGAGCAATGGATTTGTGGAAGGACTGACTTTATTAGATATACAGCGGCCTGTTAGATATGACAGGCCCTTGGTTTTATAAAAAAGGAGAAAAGTATGACGTATCAATTGCCAAAAGTCTGGTCTGCTGCGGACAGCGACCAAGGAAAATTTTCAGGTATTAATCAACCTTCTGCAGGTGCACGCTTTGAGCAGACGCTTCCTGTTGGTAAAGAACCTTTTCAGCTTTATTCGCTTGGGACTCCTAATGGGGTCAAGGTGACGATTATGCTTGAGGAACTTCTGGCAGCAGGTGTGACAGAGGCTGGCTATGACCTTTATAAGATCAGCATCATGGAGGGCGACCAATTTGGCTCAGATTTTGTGAAAATCAATCCCAACTCTAAGATTCCGGCCTTATTGGATCAGTCAGCTGATAAGCCGATTCCTGTCTTTGAATCGGCGAATATCCTTCTCTATCTAGCAGAGAAGTTCGGAAAGTTGATTCCGTCAGATTTGGCTGCTCGGACTGAGGTGCTCAACTGGCTCTTCTGGCAGACGGGTGCTGCGCCATTCTTGGGAGGCGGATTTGGTCATTTCTTTAACTATGCTCCAGAAAAGCTAGAATATCCTATCAATCGCTTTACCATGGAAGCCAAGCGACAGCTGGATTTGTTGGATAAAGAATTGGGCAAGAAAGATTATATTGCAGGGGATGAATACAGTATTGCTGATATTGCTATCTGGTCTTGGTATGGGCAGTTGGTGCAGGATAAGCTTTATCCAGGCGCTTCTGAGTTCTTGGATGCTACATCCTACAAACATCTATCAGATTGGGCGGAGAAAATTGCAGCTCGTTCAGCAGTTCAGCGTGGTTTAGCTGCTGAGTATCAAGAAATCAAATAATTTGTAAGGGATAGAAAAAGCTCTTCATAAAGCAGTGAGACAAAGTCAGCTTATTAACAAGCTGATTTTTTCATTGCTTTTTTTATACCCTTAAAAATGATATACTAAGTAAAAGAATGTTTAGAAAAGAGTATGCAATGCAAAAAAAGACTATTTCCCAACGCTTGGAGCGAGTAGCTGCTTTTGTTCCGGATGGGGCAAAGTTGCTGGATGTGGGGAGCGATCATGCCTACCTGCCGATCTACCTGGTTCAGCAGGGACGGATAGAAAAGGCTCTGGCCGGTGAAGTGGTGGAAGGGCCTTTTCAGTCTGCCCAGAAAAATGTAGCTGAGCAAGGACTGACGAAGCAGATTGAGGTTCGTCTTGCCAATGGTCTGGCGGCTTTTGAAGCGGAAGATCAGATTGATACCATTGTTATCGCTGGCATGGGTGGTCGCTTGATTTCGGAGATTTTGGTAAATGGCAGAGCTAAGCTTGGGTCTATTTCCCGCTTGATTTTGCAGCCCAATAACCGAGAGGATGAGCTTCGTACCTGGCTGGTATCCAACGGCTTTCTCTTGCTGGCTGAGGATATCTTAGAAGAGGCTGGTAAGTTTTACGAAATCCTGGTAGCAGAAGCTGGCCAGCAAACTTTAACAGAGCAAGAAAAGCGTTTCGGACCTTTTCTGATGAAGCAAGAGTTACCTGCTTTTCAGCTAAGATGGCAGAAAGAACTGAAAAAACTAGAAGGAGCTCTAGCCCATATCCCAGAAAAAAATGAGCTAGAACGCTCTGCTATGTCCAAAAAAATCGAAAGTATCAAGGAGGTGCTTCATGTTAGCAAGTGAAATTATTGCCCGTTATGAAGCCTACTGTCCGCAAGAACTGTCCATGGAGGGTGACATTTCAGGACTGCAAATCGGGACTTTGGATAAAGAAGTAGACAAGGTCCTAGTAGCGTTGGATATTCGCGAGCAGACGGTGGCGGAGGCTATCGAAGCAAGTGCTGGACTGATTATCGTTAAGCATGCGCCTATTTTTCGCCCGCTCAAGGACCTAGTGGCAGATAAGGCGCAAAATCAGATGATTTTAGACCTTATCAAGCATGATATTGCTGTCTATGTTAGCCATACTAATATTGATGTTGTGGAGGACGGTCTTAATGACTGGTTCTGCCAGCTATTGGATATTGAGGAGACAAGTTATCTTAGTCAGACGGGGCCAGATTACGGTATTGGTCGCGTGGGGAAGATTGCTCCTCAGACCTTTGGGGAATTTGCGGCTAAGGTCAAGGCAACTTTTGGACTAGATAGTTTGCGTCTGGTTACTTATGATGAAACAGATTTCGAACGCGTGATTGAGCGTGTAGCTATTTGTGGTGGTAGCGGTCAGTCCTTTTATCCAGAGGCTATTGCCAAGGGAGCGCAAGTCTACATTACTGGTGATATTTACTATCATACAGCTCAGGAAATACTGACAGAAGGTCTTTTGGCACTGGATCCTGGACATCATATCGAGGTTCTTTTTACTGAAAAATTAAAAGAAAAGCTTGATACTTGGAAGGTAGAAGAAGGATGGGAGATTGAGATTCTGGCTAGTCAGGCTTCGACCAATCCTTTCCGGCATATTTGAGAGGGAGCGACATGAAAAAAGTAGCAGTGATTGGAGCGGGGATTGTCGGATCAACAGCAGCTTACTATCTGTCCAAATCCCCGGATGTGGAAGTGACTGTCTTTGATGACGGCAAGGGGCAGGCAACCAAGGCAGCCGCAGGCATTATCAGTCCTTGGTTTTCCAAGCGTCGCAACAAGGCTTGGTACAGGATGGCGCGTCTGGGCGCTGATTTTTATCAAGATTTAATTGCGGATTTGAAATCTGCGGGTATCCAGACAGATTTTTACCAACAAACAGGTGTTTATCTGCTGAAAAAGGACGAGAGCAAGCTGCAGGAGCTTTATGATTTGGCTACTAATCGTCGACAAGAGTCGCCCTTAATAGGGGAGTTGAGTTTTCTCAGCCGTCAGGAAGCCCAGGAGAAATTTCCAGACTTGCAAGGCTTTGAGCGGCTTCTCTATGCTTCTGGCGGTGCCCGTGTTGAGGGAGCACTCTTGACGGAGACGCTTCTGAAAGCTAGCAAGGCAGAGTTGGTTGAGAAAAAGGTAAGATTGACAGTAGATGCAGAGCAACTTCTGGTGGATGGCCGTAGATTTGACTGTGTTATCTTGGCTGTAGGGGCTTGGCTGGGAGAAATCTTGCAGCCACTGGGCTATAAGACAGATGTTCGGCCGCAAAAGGGACAGCTACGTGATTTTAAGCTGGCTGAAAAGACGGATGACTACCCTGTGGTTATGCCTGAGGGCGAGCTGGATATCATTCCCTTTCTGGCGGGCAAGGTTAGTGTAGGGGCCAGTCATGAAAATAATCAGGGCTTTGATTTGACAGTTGATAAGACGGTATTGAATCAGTTGCAGCAAGAAGCGGAAACTTACTTGCCGAGGTTGGCTACTGCAGAGATTCTAGGCGAGCGCGTGGGAACACGGGCTTATACCAGCGACTTTGCGCCTTTCTTTGGAGCTGTTCCAAACTTGTCGCATGTTTACGCTGCCAGCGGATTGGGCTCTTCTGGTCTGACAACTGGCCCTCTCATCGGACGCCAATTGGCTCAGATGGCTCTAGGAGAAGCGGTGCTGTTGAATCCAGAAGACTATCCTATCGAGCGGTATGTGAAGAAGGTTTGATATGACAGAAACTATTTTGAATTGGGTCAATGTTTGTGTGAAAAAAGATGATGAAATTTTACTGCTTAATCGCCAGCATGATAACTTTAAAGGGTGGATACAACCAGGCGGGAAGGTGGAGTTTCCAGAATCTTTTTTCGAAGCTGCAAGGCGCGAATTAAAAGAAGAAACGGGGCTGACTGCTCTAAACTTGGAATTGAAGGGGATTTCAGGATTCACTAATCCAAGTAAAAAAGAACGGTATGTGTATTATGATTTTCTTTGTACTGCATTTGAAGGGCAAGTTAGGGGAAACGATCATGAAGGGGAGCCCAAATGGTGGAAGATTTCGGAACTTGACCAGATAGATATGCAGAATGACATACGTGAACGTTTGCCCCTCTACTGGCGGAAAGGATCTTTTGAGCGGATTCATTACTGGAATGAGGAAGAACACTGTATCGGGGAAACCAAGACGATTTTGTATGGTTGATTTTAGAGGATAAGGAGAAATTATGGACTGGTTACGATCGCAACCAGTTCTGATGCAGGCGTTTTTGGCTGGTCTTTTCACATGGGGATGTACCATTCTAGGCTCGGCTATCGTGTTTTTCTTTAAATATATTAGTAGGAAGTTACTGGATATTATGATGGGCTTTGCGGCAGGAGTCATGATTGCGGCATCCTTTTGGTCACTTTTAGCACCGTCTATCGAGTATGCGCAAAGCTCTTATGGTAAGCTTTCTTGGTTCCCAGCTGCAATAGGTTTTTTAGCAGGTGGTTTCTTTCTACGTCTGATTGATGCGGTTGTGCCTCACTTGCATCTGAGTAAGGATATTTCAGAGGCAGAAAGTGTTCCTGAACATAGCCAGAAGAAGCTGTCCAAGACTGCTCTGCTCTTTTTAGCTATTACCATTCATAATTTTCCAGAAGGTTTGGCAGTCGGAGTAGCCTTTGGTGCTTTATCTGCCAACCCTAGTCTAGAGGCCTTTGTCGTCGCGAATGGCCTAGCTTTGGGAATTGGCCTGCAAAACGTCCTAGAAGGAGCGGCTTTGTCCATTCCAATTCGGACGGACGGTAAGTCTCGTCTTAAAGCTTTTTACTGGGGGTTCTATGTCCGCTATTGTAGAGCCAATCGGGGTAGTACTAGGTGCAGTAGCTGTCATGGCTATGACGACTATTCTACCCTATGCCCTATCTTTTGCTACGGGTGCTATGATTTTCGTGGTGGTAGAGGAGCTGATACCGGATTCGCAGACCAATGGCAATACTGATGTGGCGACTTTAGGTCTCATGGTGGGCTTTGTTCTTATGATGATTTTAGATGTTGCTTTAGGATAAAGGACTTTAGAGTTTCTGAGTTGTTAGATTCAGAGACTTTTTGCTTGGAAACAGTTAATATCTTAAAAAGTGACATTCGCTTGTAAAAATGGTAGAATAAAAGCAATATATAACAGAGAGGAAACATATATGAAAGGTATTATTCTTGCAGGTGGATCTGGGACTCGCTTATACCCATTGACACGTGCGGCATCTAAACAACTCATGCCAATTTACGATAAGCCAATGATCTATTATCCATTATCAACACTGATGTTGGCTGGAATTAAAGATATCTTGATTATCTCAACTCCAACTGATCTTCCTCGATTTGAGGATCTATTAGGTGATGGCTCTGAATTTGGTATTAAGCTCTCTTATGCAGAGCAGCCTAGTCCAGATGGATTGGCGCAAGCCTTTATCATTGGGGCCGATTTCATCGGAGATGACCGTGTGGCGCTGATTCTTGGGGATAATATTTACCATGGACCTGGTTTAAGTAAGATGCTTCAGAAAGCAGCTGCTAAAGAAAAAGGGGCAACTGTTTTTGGCTACCATGTTAAGGATCCAGAACGTTTTGGTGTTGTAGAATTTGATGAAAATATGAACGCTATCTCCATCGAAGAAAAACCGGAACAACCTCGCTCTAACTATGCAGTGACTGGACTCTATTTCTACGATAACGATGTTGTTGAAATTGCTAAAAACATCAAACCAAGTCCTCGCGGGGAACTGGAAATCACAGATGTCAATAAGGCATACTTAGATCGTGGTGATTTGTCTGTTGAGCTCATGGGACGTGGTTTTGCCTGGTTGGATACAGGAACTCACGAAAGTCTCTTAGAAGCCGCTCAATATATCGAAACAGTTCAGCGTATGCAGAACGTTCAGGTGGCAAATCTGGAAGAAATTGCCTATCGTATGGGCTATATCACTAAAGAGCAAGTGCATGAATTGGCACAGTCATTGAAAAAGAATGAATATGGCCACTATCTCTTGCGCTTGATTGGAGAAGAATAAGAAAATGAGTGAACAATTTTTTGATAAGGAATTAGCAGCTCGTGAGGTTCCTGGAATTCCAGGAATGTTGGAGTTTGATATCCCTGTTCGCGGGGACAACCGAGGCTGGTTTAAGGAGAATTTCCAGAAGGAAAAAATGCTGCCGCTAGGCTTTCCTGAAAGTTTTTTTGCAGAAGGAAAACTGCAAAATAATGTCAGCTTTTCTCGTAAAAATGTGTTGCGTGGTCTACATGCTGAGCCATGGGACAAGTACATCTCTGTTACAGATGACGGTAAGGTTCTAGGTTCTTGGGTTGACCTGCGTGAGGGAGAGACCTTTGGTAATACCTATCAGACAGTAATCGATGCTAGCAAGGGGATTTTTGTGCCACGTGGCGTAGCCAACGGCTTCCAAGTCCTTTCTGACACTGTTTCTTATAGCTATCTGGTAAACGACTATTGGGCTTTGGAGCTCAAACCGAAGTATGCCTTTGTCAACTATGCAGACCCAGCTCTAGGCATCCAGTGGGAAAACCTAGAAGCAGCAGAAGTCTCAGAAGCAGACAAGAACCATCCACTACTTAAGGATGTAAAACCACTAAGAAAAGAAGATTTGTAAAAAGAATTCTTTTCTGATCCATTAATTGATACTAAAATATACGATTTAGCTCAGCTCCTATCCGAGCGAAGCGAGTGGAAGAATTGATTGCCTAAGTGATATAAAGTATATAATAGAATGTCTATCTTGTTACATGAAAGGTAATCATAAAAATATTAAGGAATAAAAATGACTGAATACAAAAAAATTATCGTGACTGGTGGAGCTGGATTTATCGGCTCTAACTTTGTCCACTATGTTTACAATAACTTTCCAGATGTCCATGTGACAGTGCTTGACAAGCTGACTTACGCGGGTAATCGCGCTAATATTGAAGAAATTTTAGGCGATCGCGTTGAGTTGGTTGTTGGAGATATTGCTGATGCAGCCTTGGTAGATAAGCTGGCAGCTGAAGCTGATGCTATCGTTCACTATGCGGCAGAAAGCCACAATGACAATTCGCTCAATGACCCGAGCCCATTTATCCACACCAACTTTATCGGAACTTACACACTCTTGGAAGCAGCACGTAAATACGACATTCGTTTCCACCATGTATCGACTGACGAAGTCTATGGGGATTTGCCTTTGCGTGAAGATTTGCCAGGTCATGGCGAAGGACCAGGTGAGAAATTTACAGCTGAAACTAAGTACAATCCAAGCTCGCCTTACTCATCAACCAAGGCAGCTTCAGACTTGATTGTCAAAGCTTGGGTGCGTTCATTTGGTGTCAAAGCGACTATTTCGAACTGTTCAAACAACTATGGTCCTTACCAGCACATCGAGAAGTTCATTCCGCGCCAAATCACCAATATCTTGAGCGGTATCAAGCCAAAACTCTACGGTGAAGGTAAAAACGTTCGTGACTGGATTCATACCAATGACCATTCATCAGGCGTTTGGACAATTCTGACCAAGGGACAAATCGGTGAAACTTACTTGATCGGTGCTGATGGTGAGAAGAATAATAAGGAAGTACTGGAGCTAATCCTTAAGGAAATGGGACAGCCAGCTGATGCTTATGACCATGTGACAGATCGCGCTGGTCACGACCTCCGCTATGCCATTGATGCTAGCAAGCTCCGTAATGAGCTAGGATGGAAGCCAGAGTTTACTAACTTTGAAGCAGGTCTCAAAGAGACAATCAAGTGGTACACAGAAAACCAAGACTGGTG
Organism: Streptococcus sp. SG1; assembly: GCF_030439935.1. Lineage (NCBI taxonomy): Bacteria > Bacillati > Bacillota > Bacilli > Lactobacillales > Streptococcaceae > Streptococcus > Streptococcus sp. SG1. The sequence continues at coordinate 45,478 of NZ_JAQFJC010000004.1, forward strand.
GAAATCTGAAAAAGAAGCAGTAGAAGCTAATTATGCTAAAACACAAGAGGTCATTAAATAATTTTAAACAATTTAATGATTCTTAAAGGAGCAGTTATATCATGAAACATAAAATTTTAGTAACAGGTGGGGCTGGTTATATTGGTACTCACACAGTGGTCGAACTTATTAAAGCTGGCCATGAGATAGTTGTTGTTGATAATTTTAGTAACAGCAGCAAAAAGAGTCTAGAGGCTGTCGAAAAAATCGTTGGACAGACCATTACTTTTTATGAAGTGGACATTTGTGACAAAGAAGCTTTATTAAAAGTTTTTAAGGACTTTAAACCTACTGGAGTGATTCATTTTGCTGGTTTAAAAGCAGTAGGAGAATCTAGCCAAATCCCTCTAACCTATTACGAAAATAATGTTGCAGGTACCTTAACTCTTTTGAGAGTGATGGAAGAAGTAAATTGTAAAAATATTATCTTTAGTTCATCTGCAACAGTTTATGGAGATCCACTTACTGTTCCAATTTTGGAAGACTTCCCTGTTTCTGCTACTAATCCATATGGTCGTACGAAATTAATGGCTGAAGAGATTATGACGGACATATACAAATCAGATTCTACTTGGAATATTGTATTACTTCGTTATTTCAACCCAATTGGTGCTCATGAAAGTGGTGATTTGGGAGAAAACCCAAATGGAATTCCTAATAATTTACTTCCATATGTAACTCAAGTTGCTGTTGGAAGACTAGAACAAGTACAGGTGTTTGGCAATGATTATCCAACTGTAGACGGTACTGGTGTTCGAGATTATATTCACGTGGTTGATCTAGCAAAAGGTCATGTTGCTGCTTTGAAAAAATTTGAAGGCAAGCAAGGTTTGAATATATATAACTTAGGGACTGGTAAAGGATATTCAGTTTTAGAAATCATTCATAGTATGGAAAAAGCTGTTGGTAAACCAATCCCTTATAAGATTGTTGAACGCAGACTTGGTGATATTGCAACTTCATATGCTAATCCAGCTAAAGCTAAAGCAGAACTTGGTTGGGCAGCTCAATTTGATATCTCAAGGATGTGCCAAGATGCTTGGCGCTGGCAGAGCAAACATCCAAATGGATTTGACGAATAGTTATTATTGGAATTTAGAAATTTTAGATAAGCCTAGCACAAATATGTGTTAGGCTTTTTGTAATAGTTGAATATTTTAGAGCTTTCTTAATATAATAAAGATGATCTTTTTCACGGATATTATGGTGAATTAATTTTGACTATAGCACATGAACATACCATTAGCTAAGGTATCTTTCTTTTTCATTCTATGATTTCTCTCCTTCTTGTATGGAAACAGTAGAAATAAGGGCTTGGTTATAGTATAATGAGTCTATATGACTTTTAAGGAGAATGTGAGTTAGTGAAGTCTTCGGAATTATTGATTATTATCCCTGCCTTTAATGAAAGTGGTAATATTCAAAAAACAATCAAGATGATAAAAACACATACACCAGAATTTGATTACGTAATTATCAATGATTGTTCTACAGATAATACTTTGGAAATTTGTCGTGAAAATAAATTTAATGTTATTGATTTGCCAATTAATTTAGGAATCGGCGGTGCGGTTCAAACAGGCTACCTCTATGCTGTTCAAAATAATTATCAATATGCTGTTCAAGTAGATGGAGATGGTCAACATAATCCTCAATATATTAAGATGATGCTTGAACGTATAAAAAAAGATAAAGTTGACATGGTAATAGGATCTCGATTTATTGAGAATCAAGGATTTCAGTCTTCTTTTGCTAGAAGAATTGGAATCACTTTTTTTGAAAAATTAATTAAATTATTGACTGGAAAGAAGATCACAGATCCAACATCAGGATTACGACTTGTTAATAAATCAGTCATTGAATTATTTGCTGAGCATTATCCAAGTGATTATCCTGAACCAGAAACTATAGTTTCCTTATTAGAAGCTGGCTTTAAAGTGGAAGAGATGCCTGTTCTAATGAATGAAAGAGAACACGGTACATCTTCGATTACCTTGACCAAGTCTGTGTATTATATGATCAAAGTATCCATAGCAATACTGGTTGCAAAGATTAGTGGAGGATATAAGAAATAATATGCTTATTGTTTTAATTTCTATTCTTATTTTGGCATTTTTGTTTAATATTCTTCGTTTAGTTGCTAAAAAGCAAGTAGAGATGAAAAATGTTATTTCGTGGATTATTTTGTCGATCGTTGCGCTACCTTTTGTCTGGTTTCCAGACATCCTAACTTTTTTTGCACATCTAATAGGAGTGCAAGTAGCAAGTAACCTAATATTCTTTGTTGCTATCTGCTTACTGCTTTATTTAACTTTTTCTTTAACTAGACATCTTTCGAAACAGTCAGTTCAGATTCGTCAATTGGCGCAAAAAATTGCTTTAAAGGAAAAAAGTGATCAAGATGAAGAATAAAGTGTCAGCAAAAGAAATATATTTTTGGAATTTACTGGGGAATCTAATGTTTGCTGGTTCCTCAGCTATTTTTATGATGATTGTTTCTAGACTTTCTTCTGCAAAAATGGCTGATGTATTCAGTTTAGCATATGGTATTGCTGGTATATTAGTTGTTCTTGGACTTTTTCAAGTTAGAACCTATCAGGGAACTGATGTGACTTTTAAACATAGTTTTACCAGCTATACGATTGCAAGAGTATTTTCTATTACTCTTATGCTAATTACCTTATTTCCATATCTATTTCTAGTTCATTTTGATTTTTCAGATACTTCAAAGTTGGCAGTAGTAGTTTTATATGTTCTGTTTCGGACGTGTGAGGCTATATCTGATTTATTTCAGGGGCTCTTCCAGCAACATGAGAGGCTAGATATTGCTGGTAAATCCATGACAATGAGATACGGAGCAAGTATTTTTATTCTTCTTATCTCTCTAGTTGTTCTCAAATCTTTAGAAGTTTCTCTTTTAATCTTGTTTCTTTTTAATTTTGTATTTGTTTGGATTTATGATTTTCCCAAGTCACTATCTTTTGATAAAGTTTCTTTTAACAAGAGTACCATCAGGTTGCAGGTCAAAGACGCCTTTTTGATTTTAAAAGGCTGTATTCCTTTATTTATTAGCGGTTTCCTTTTAGCTTATATCTTTAATGAACCTAAGATAGCAATTGATAAAGCTATTCAACTTGGAAAATTAGCAGAAGGGCTTCAAAGGAATTACAATATTTTGTTCATGCCAGTGTTCTTCATGAGTTTATTTATCCTTATTCTTCGACCATTAACGACAAGCTTAGCTATTCAATGGCAAAGAAAAGAGTTTGCAAAGTTTGATCGAACAGTGAAGCAGATCGGTATCTACTTGCTTGGAGGTGGAGCTATTTTAACGATGTTAGCTTTTTTAATTGGAACTCCTATTTTAAGTATAGTTTTTGGTGTGGATCTTGCTGGCGACGCTCTGACTTTGACAATTCTAGTTTTCTCTGGGATCCTTTATTCAGTTGGAATTGTTCTTGGAGATATCCTCACTATTTTTAGAATGCAACGAAAACTCATACTGGTATACCTACTTATGTTTATCGTTTCAATTGCTATTACAAATCCTTTTGTAATGTCAAAAGGTCTACTTGGAGCTTCGTATAGTTTTCTGTTTGTAATGCTTATTTATTCAATCGGAAGTTACTTAACTTATATCAAGGTAAGAAAATGGAAAGGAAAGCTTTAATGCCCTTAAATTCTCAACATACCTGGGTGATTTGTGCCTATGGTGAAAGTCAGTATCTAGAAGCGTGTATTCAGTCTTTAAAAAATCAAACTCTTACTTCAAAGATAATTTGTTATACCTCCACACCTTTGACCTCAATTTATGAAATTTGTGGGAAGTATGATATTCCAGTTCATCACAAAACCGGTGGTGGAATTGGAAGAGATTGGAATCAAGCATTATCATTCGTAACTACAAAATATGCTACAATTGCCCATCAGGATGACTATTACGAGCCCAAATTTCTTGAAAAAACTCTGGAAGCTTTTGAGGCTCACCAAGATGGATTGATTACTTTCACTGATTATTTTGAAGAAAAAAATGGAAGTAAAATTGATGCGAATACAAATTTAAAAATTAAGCGTCTAATGCTTGCTACCTTATCAATTTTTCCTGCCTCACGATTTTGGAGAAATCGTGTTTTAGCTTTTGGTAATCCCATCTGTTGTCCTGCAGTTTCATACAATCTTGAAAAATTAAGAAATTTCCGTTTTGATGAAGAGATGAGAGTTAGTCTTGATTGGTATGCTTGGTATAAAATTAGTGAATACAAAGGAAGTTTCCTTTATATTCCGGACGCGTTAATGTGCCATCGAATCCATCAAGAATCTGAGACGACTAAGACTATTTCAGATAACACTCGCACAAAAGAAGATTTATATATGTATAATCTGTTTTGGCCAAAGTGGTTTTCAAAAGTGATTATGAAGTTTTATGTCAAGAGTCAGGATACTAACCACTAGGAGATAAATATGAAATTCATGAAAGATGCCTATCAGGCTAACATAAAATATATTTTTACTTTTTTGGTCTTATCCGCTTTTATGTTTGTAATTTATACAAAACATCTTTTGGATGTCCCAAAGATAGGACTGGCAGTTGTTCTTCTCATTGCAGTATTTTTATTTTTTTTACCTAAAAAAAATATTGCAATATTTTATGCCCTTGTCTTTTCGGGAGTTTTGACTTCTTTGATAACTCCGGTTTTGAATACTCCTGACGAACCAGTTCATTTAGCTAGAACGATTCATATCGTTGAGGGAGATTTGAATCTAGATAATAGTAAACCTCTCATTTCAGAAGATTTTTTTGATATTTATGATCAAATAAAGTCACCATTAACTAAAACAAATCTTTTCAATGAAGGTCAGACAGATAAGAAAGTTGGTTTTGGTCGTTCGACTGATTACCGAGCTACTAATTCATATTGGTTTATTGGTTATATTCCTCAGGCAATTGGCTTTGGAATTGGTAAATTTTTACATTTGAGTGTAGGTATCTCGTATTATTTAGGGAGAATATTTAACGCATTAGCTTATGCAGTTTTGGCTTATATTGCCATTCGATTATCAGGTAAAGCTAAGCAACTTATAATGATGGTTGCGTTTATTCCAATGAATTTAGTACTAGCTGGCTCATATAATCAGGACAGTGTATCACTCGGATTGGCTTATATTATCGTATCACTCTTTATTAGTTGGGTTAGTGATAGCGAGAAGAAGGTAAGAAATAGAGATTTGATTCTTTATGTCATCATTTGTTGCCTTCTAGCCACGATGAAGCTCCCTTATGTTCTGCTAATTGGATTATTGCTTTTTATTCCAAAATCTAAGTTTAATGGTAGATTCTTTTATGGCAAGGTTATTTCTGCTGTTCTTTGTGTAGGAGCAGTAACTGTATTTTGGTTTTTACTCAGCCAACAAGTGAAATTAGCTAATTTTCAATTAGAAGGTGCTGACTTACGTGGTCAATTAATGAACCTGATCCATCATCCACAAGATTACCTACCAGTTATTTTTAAAGAAATCCTTTTGTCCGTTAGTCATCTTGATCAACTATTTAACTTTGGTTGGTTGGATCTATCAATGAATGAGGTTCTTATTCCAATTTATGTCTTTTACACTTTAATTGCTTTAGCTAATGTTGGACGTTTTAAGATTCCTTTGATTTCAATAATTGGAGCAGTGCTGGTTTCGTTGGCAATTATTGGTTTGATTTCTTTGACTCTCTACCTGACATGGACTCCTGTAGGATCCTATACTGTCTTAGGTGTTCAGGGAAGATATTATTTGGGAGTCTTAGCTCTAATGCTCCCAGTAATTGTTAGCTGTTCTAAAAATCAATTAAAATTTGATTTTATAACTGATCACTGGATTGTAGAAAGCAGTGTTATTATTGTTGGCTTATCCATGATCCATACTTTAGCAATCATTTATGCGGTAGTTTAATATTTTTATATTTAAATAAAAACAGACGGGAATCTAAGTCCTGTCTGTTTTAATATCAGTCATCTTGACGGTCTTTAAACATGTTGCTATACTTGGTATAACTTAAATTTTTATCCTTGAATATAGAATGATTATTAGTTATTTTGCTTGGTTTTGGGGGGAAATATGATTTTAGATTTAATAAAAAAGTATAGATATCCTTTGATTCTATTTTTCTATTCATTATTGTTTGTTCTCGTTTCCCATGTTGCGATTAATACTCAAAGCCGTGAGTTTGACCATGTTTTTCATTTGACTCGAATAGTCGGATTATCACAGTCTATCAGTCATTTTGATTTATTGCCTAACTTAAATCATATATTTGCTTTTGGTACAGGATATGCGGTTCCAATGTTTTATGGTAATTGGCAATTTTATTTACCTGCTCTCTTATTTGTGCTAGTTCAGCAAGCTGATTTGGCTTTTGATTTTTTTGCATTCTTGTTGGTTCTTTCCACTTCCTTGACAAGTTTTTATTGCTTTAAAAAAATCAGTCAAGATTCCATTAAAAGCTTGTATGGAGCTTTGTTAATCCCTCTCTATTTTCCTTTATTTGGATATGGTATGACAATGGTCTTGCCATTAGTACCTATTCTGTTTTATACCATATACAAGGTTCTTTTTTTAAATAAATATAGCCCGGCTTTATTAGGAATTACCATTGCCTTACTTATTCAAACACATATTTTATCTACCTTGATTTTGGCCATCTATTCACTGATTTTTGTTTTGCTATGTGCTCGTAAATTAACAGTAAAAAAAATAATCTCTTTTCTAGTATCTATCTTTATTGGCATTTTACTTTCGATTGGTTACTTAGCTCAATATCTGGAACAGGTCAGTTCACAATTTTTTTATTTCAATTGGACGGCTCGTGATTTTCCTGTTGAAAACACTCGAATGTTTAATGTTCCAAATATTTTACAGTTCAAATTTAGCGGGCTATTTGAACCATTTACATCTTTGTTTTTAGTTATCGATATCCTAGCGATTATATTATTCTTTTATCTAGTATATCGTTTTAAAAATTTAAGTGAAGCCAGCCAGAAACTATTAATACTAATAGCCATTATGGCGATTTCTACAACAGCAGTTTTACCTTGGAATAGTTTGTTAAAATTTGGTTTTTTGGGAGCTATTCAATATACTGGTCGTCTGCTCTTTTTCATTCCTTTTCTTTTGATTTGGATTTTAGTTAACGACTTTAGCCACATTTGGTCTATCAGCTTTGCTAGTCTATCAACATTGGTATATCTTGGGACAGTTTTAATTTCTTATTCTCCAGTTATTAACCTGAGGACAGATCATAAGAACTATATATCAGAAATAAATCAAAGAATGCTTAGTTATTACAAGGGAGATAAAGAACAGTTTTCGAATACTATTGGTGATGAATATTATAATTTAGATGTTGATCCAGTTTCAATACGTGACAGTTCGATTACTCAATTTGATGCTGTAGAAGGGGCAAAAATAAAAAATATAAAGTCTTCTTACAATTCTTTAGAATTTGATGTTATCTTAACTGCAAAAAATGTAAGTTTCTTTGTCCCTAGACCTTGGTACAAAGGATATATTGCTGACTATACTAATGGTGCTTCTGGTACTCAGCCTGCTTTGAAGTATCGTCAGTTAAGTCAAGAGGAACAAGAGAAAAATCAGAAACTCCATAGACCCAAGACTCAGAAAATGGCGTTACATAATGGGAAGATTTTTTTAAGAGTTTTTTCTAGTGGTCATGTTAAAATTAGTCATCATAAGACTTTCCTTCAGCATTTCTTTTTCTTGGTTGAAGGCCTGTTCTGGGGATTTATTATTTTCGTTTTTTATCAAATTAAAAGAAGAAAGAATAGAAAAGCTAGTTTAAAAAATTAAATCAAACTTTACAGGTGAAATATTTTATTATACAATTAACACTTAAAGGAGTGACTATGACCATTTCAGTAATTGTTCCTTGTTACAACGAGGAAGAAAGCCTTCCGCTTTTCTATGCGGAAATGGAAAAAATAAAACCAAGACTTCGTGATAACATAGAGTATATTTTCGTCAATGATGGTTCTCAAGACAGAACCTTGGAAGTTTTGCACGAACTAAATATGATAGATCCCAATGCTCATTTTATTTCATTTTCTAGGAACTTTGGGAAAGAGGCGGCTTTATATGCTGGTCTTCAGCATGCAAGAGGGGAGCTTGTAACGGTCATGGATGTGGATTTACAGGACCCACCAGAGCTTTTAGTTGAAATGAAAACCATGTTGGATGAACAAAAAGATTTGGACTGCGTGGGTACACGTCGAACGAGTCGTGAAGGGGAACCGCCTATTAGGAGTTTCTTTGCCAATCTTTTTTATAAGCTGATTAACAAAATTAGCCAGGTAGAAATGGTGGATGGTGCGCGTGATTTCCGTCTTATGCGTCGACCTATGGTAGATGCTATTTTGGAGGTTTCTGAATACAATCGTTTCTCTAAAGGAATTTTTGCCTGGGTAGGTTTTAAAACAGAGTATTTAGAATATAAAAATGTTGAGCGCGTGGCAGGAAAGACCTCTTGGAATTTCTGGCAACTTTTTAACTATTCTTTAGAAGGGATTGTCAACTTTTCAGAAGCTCCTTTGCATATTGCTTTCTTGGGAGGTTTGCTTTCTTGGATGCTTGCATTTATTTTGGTTGTTTTTATCGTTGTAAGAACTCTGGTATTCGGTGATCCTACATCAGGTTGGCCATCACTCATGACAGTTATCCTCTTTATTGGTGGTTTTCAGTTACTAACCATCGGAATTTTGGGGAAATATATTGGCAAAGTCTTTACAGAAACTAAAAAAAGGCCTGTCTACATCATTAAAGAGAAGAGTAAATAAGCAGATTTTTTCTGCTTTTTTTGTTATAATATTTTCATTGAATGTTTACGACAGGAGAAGAATAACACATGATTTTAATCACAGGTTCAAATGGTCAGCTTGGAACAGAACTTCGTCATCTTTTAGATGAGCGTAATGAGGACTATGTTGCAGTTGATGTTGCCGAAATGGATATAACGAATGCTGAAATGGTTGAAAAGGTCTTTGCAGAAGTTAAACCAACCTTAGTTTATCACTGTGCGGCTTATACAGCTGTTGATGCAGCAGAGGATGAAGGAAAAGAGCTTAACTATGCTATCAATGTGACTGGAACTGAAAATGTAGCAAAAGTGGCTGAAGCACACGGAGCGACATTAGTTTATATTTCTACGGACTATGTCTTTGATGGTCAAAAGCCTGTCGGTGAAGAATGGGAAGTAGATGATCAACCAGATCCTAAGACAGAATATGGTCGTACCAAGCGCATGGGTGAAGAGTTGGTAGAGAAGTATTCTAGTCGTTTCTACATTATTCGTACAGCTTGGGTCTTTGGTAATTATGGTAAAAACTTTGTCTTTACTATGCAAAACTTAGCTAAGACTCACCCAACTTTGACAGTTGTTAACGACCAGCATGGCCGTCCTACTTGGACTCGTACCTTAGCTGAATTTATGACCTACTTGGCTGAAAATCAAAAGGAATTTGGTTATTACCATCTGTCTAATGATGCTACAGAAGACACTACTTGGTATGACTTTGCAGTTGAGATTCTCAAGGATACGAATGTAGAAGTTAAACCGGTGGACTCAAGCCAATTCCCTGCTAAAGCAAAACGGCCACTCAATTCAACTATGAGCTTGACTAAGGCAAAGGCGACTGGCTTTGTTATTCCAAGCTGGCAAGATGCCCTGAAAGAATTCTATAAACAAGAAAAGAAATAAGAAGAAGAGGCTGAAACAGGTGTTTCAGTCTTTTTTATAATGATGAAAGAAAGTCATAAATTTACCAAAGGATGCTCTTCTAAAATTAGAATATCCTACTGATCTGTCATTTTTTCAGGTCTAAGCTCACAAAAAAGCTGATAAAATGGTATAATAGATTAGATTGCAATAAATTTGAATCGGAGAAGAATATGCAACATGTCTTTATTATTGGAAGCCGAGGCCTTCCTGCAAAATACGGGGGCTTTGAAACCTTTGTAGAAAAATTAGTTGAACATCAAGTATCTTCTCAGTTGCAATATCACGTTGCTTGTTTGTCAGAGCATGAGACAGGACAGCATACCATGTATAATGGTGTTGATTGTTTTAGTATTAAAGCACCTAAATTAGGTCCAGCTAGAGTGATTGCTTATGACATGATGGCTATTCGCTATGCTTTAAAAATGGTTAAAGAACAAAACATTGAATCACCCATTTTCTACATTTTAGGAAATACGATTGGTGCCTTTATTGCACCTTTTGCCAAAATGATTCATCAAGCAGGCGGGACATTTTTTATCAATCCAGACGGTCTTGAGTGGAAACGGGCCAAGTGGCCTAAGCCTGTTCAAGGTTACCTTAAGTACTCCGAAAAGTTGATGACAAAACATGCAGATTTGGTTATATGCGATAATCAAGGTATTGAATCCTACATCCAGAATGCCTATCCATGGTCTAAGACGACTTTTATTGCTTATGGTACAGATCTTAAGCTTTCTAGCTTGACTAATCAAGATGAGAAAGTTCGGAATTTCTTCGGAAAATGGCAGAGCAAAGAAGATAACTACTATCTGATTGTTGGTCGTTTTGTGCCGGAAAATAACTATGAGACTATTATCCGAGAATTTATGGCTTCAAATACCAAACGAGATTTAGTTATTATTTGTAATCATGACGGTAATTCCTATTTTGATGAATTGCGACAGAAAACGAACTTTGATCGAGATAAGAGGATCAAATTTGTAGGGACAGTTTATGACCAGGAACTATTGAAATATATTCGCAACCATGCTTTTGCTTATCTTCATGGTCATGAAGTCGGAGGGACTAATCCAGGCTTACTTGAGGCTTTGGCTCAAACAGATCTCAACCTAGTTTTAGGTGTGGATTTTAATCGACAAGTAGCTAGTGAAACGGCTCTTTATTGGAAAAAGGAAAAGAATAGCTTATCTGCTTTGATAAATCAAGTGGACAGTCAAAATGATTTTTCTGATTGGGGTCTAGTTGCTAAGCAAAACATGAAAGATAATTATACTTGGGAAAAGATTGTCGGTGAATATGAGGAGTTATTCTTATCATGAAAGTAAATATCTTGTTGTCCACCTACAATGGTGAGCAATATCTGAAAGAGCAGGTTGAAAGTATCCAGCAGCAGACCTATCAAAATTGGCAGCTTTTTATTCGAGATGATGGGTCATCGGATGGAACTGTTGCTGTTATTCAAGGATTGGTTGCTCAGGATCCACGTATTCACTTTATCAATGAAAATCAGATTGAAAACTTTGGAGTCATAAAGAGTTTTCACACTCTCTTAAAATATGAGAAAGCAGACCTTTACTGCTTTAGTGACCAAGATGATGTCTGGCTCCCTGATAAGATTGCACTTCAAGTGGCCGAAGCAGAGAAATATCCTCAAGATAAGCCGTTACTGCTTTATACGGATTTAAAAGTAGTGGATGAAAACCTGACTGTTCAGCACGAAAGTATGATTCGTACTCAGTCAGATCATGCAAATACAGAACTGGTCCAAGAGTTGACAGAAAACACTGTAACAGGTGGAGTAGCAATGATCAATCACGCCTTGGCTGAGTTATGGACAGGGCAAGAAGCCCATGAACTTCTCATGCATGATTGGTACTTAGCCTTGCTGGCCTCTGCCTTTGGAAAGCTTGTTTATATTGATAAGCCAACCGAGCTATATCGTCAGCATAGCAGTAACGTTTTGGGGGCACGTACTCTTAGAAAAAGGGTGAAAAACTGGGTTCGGCCCCATGTGCTTTTTAATAAGTATTGGCAACTTATCAAGGCTAGTCAAGAGCAAGCAAAAAATTTATTAGATCTGTCTTTGAGCCCTGAAAATAAAGAATTAATTGAAAACTTTGTGACTATCATGGACGTGACGTTTAGGGAACGCTTAGCACGTATACGCAAACATGGCTACCGTAAGAATCGTGCTTTTCACACTTGTGTTTTTACAACCTTGATATTGACAAAGTTTGCATATAGAGGTAAAAAATAATGTTTGACGTTTTTAGTCAGAAAAATCGTATTTTATTACGAGAGTTAATTAAAACGGACTTTAAATTACGCTATCAAGGATCAGCAATCGGCTATCTTTGGTCTATTTTGAAACCCTTGATGACCTTTAGTATTATGTATATCGTCTTCATCCGTTTCTTACGCTTAGGTGGAGATGTTCCTCATTTCCCAGTTGCTTTGTTATTAGCCAATGTTATTTGGGGATTTTTTTCAGAAGCAACTTCTATGGGGATGGTATCAGTTGTTAGTCGTGGCGATCTTTTGCGTAAGCTAAACTTTTCAAAGCATATTATTGTCTTGTCAGCTATTTCAGGTGCTGCCATTAACTTTGCTATTAATTTAGTCGTGGTCTTGATTTTCTCGCTCTTTAATGGAGTGACCTTCAGCTGGTCGGCTTTGATGGTGATCCCTCTCTTCCTTGAGTTGTTTTTGATGGCAACTGGTTGTGCTCTGATCTTATCAACTTTCTTTGTCCGCTTCCGTGATTTATCTCAAATCTGGGAAGTAGTGCTACAAGCCGGCTTATATGCGACACCAATTATTTATCCCATTACATTTATTGCGGATCGCAATCCATGGGCTGCCAAATTAGTTATGATGAATCCTCTGGCTCAGATTATCCAAGACATGCGTTATTTCTTGATTGATAAGGCCAATACACCTGTCTGGCTTTTGGTTGAAAATAAATTTTTGGTTCTAGTTCCTTATGTATTACCAATTCTTATTTTCCTAGCTGGCTTTGCTTACTTTAACAAACATGCTAAGAAATTTGCGGAGATTCTCTAATGACAGATAAACAAATTGCAGTAAAAGTAGACCATGTCAGCAAGTACTTTAAGTTACCTACTGAGGCAACTAACAGTCTTCGTACTGCTATGGTCAATCGCTTTAAAGGAATTAAAGGCTATAAAGAACAGCACGTTCTTAATGATATTTCCTTTCAAGTAGAAAAAGGAGACTTTTTTGGAATCTTGGGTCGAAATGGTTCAGGGAAGTCTACTCTCTTAAAAATTATTTCTGAAATCTACGTACCTGAAAAAGGTTCCGTCACAATCGATGGAAAGTTAGTTTCTTTCATTGAGCTTGGAGTCGGTTTTAATCCTGAACTAACAGGTCGTGAAAATGTTTATATGAATGGTGCAATGCTGGGCTTCTCAACAGCTGAAATTAACGCCATGTATGATGATATTGTGGACTTTGCTGAGTTGCATGATTTTATGAACCAAAAGCTCAAGAATTACTCTTCTGGAATGCAGGTTCGTCTTGCTTTCTCGGTTGCCATTAAAGCGCAAGGTGATATCTTGATTTTGGATGAGGTTCTTGCAGTAGGAGATGAGGCTTTTCAGCGTAAATGTAATGATTACTTCCAAGAACGTAAGAAATCAGGGAAAACGACCATTCTTGTTACCCACGATATGGGAGCAGTTAAGAAGTATTGCAATAAGGCTGTTTTGATTGAAAATGGTTTGGTTAAGGCAATTGGTAGTCCAGAAAATGTAGCCAACCAATATAGTTTTGATAATACTGCACCTTTGCAACATGGAGGAGAAGCGACTGGAGATGGACAAGCTTCTTCGGATGAACAAGTTCTCGTTGAAAACTTTCAACTACAGTTGTTGAGTTCGAACAAGTTACGCCCGCAAGATCCAATTCAGTTCCAGATTGATTTTGATGTTCGTGAGGATATTCAAACTTATATTGCTCTTTCTTTAACAGATATCGATCGGAATATTTGGATTTATAACGACAATTCGATGAACCAATTAATGACTGGTGCTGGTCACAAAAGAGTTCATTACACTTGTTCACTTCCAACAGTGAATGATTTGAAAATGAAATTGGAGGTAACAGTCCGAGATGCCGAGGGGCAAATGTTGGCCTTCTCAGATGCTACTCAAACTCCACTCATTTTCATCAATCGAGATGATATAGATTTGGATGATAAGTCTGCTATGGATTCAGCAAGTGGCTTAATCCAGCGCAATGGAACATGGTCAATAACGGACTAGACTGAGGGAGATATGGAAACGACGCCTTTTGTTTCGATTATTTGTACTGTTTTTAACAAAGAACCGTGGTTGAAAAAAACTATTGATAGTTTTTTAGCTCAGAAAACAAGTTTTTTCTTTGAAATTATTTTGGTGGATGATGCCTCAAGTGATGGCTCTCGCAAAATAATACAAGACTATCAAGCAAATTTTCCTGATTTAATTCGTGCCTTTTATCATGATGATAATCAAGGGATTGCTAAAACATGGGTTACTATTTGTAAAGAGGCGCGCGGGAAATACATTGCTCGTTGCGATGGTGATGACTTCTGGCTGGATCCTCTAAAACTTCAAAAGCAAGTAGATTTATTGGAGAGTAAGCCTGATTGTAAATGGTCTAATACAGATTTTGATATCTATAACGAAAAGGGAGACTTTGTTTCTAAGGCTGGCTTTGCTAACAACACAATCCCCCTTGCGGATACCTATGAAAAAATGTTGGCTACCCGAGGATTTACCATGGCATCTACCTGGTTGGTTGATAGGGATCTAATGCTAGAAGTAAATCAAGAGTTGGATTTAACTACATCAGATGACACCTTTAATCTGCAAATGGAGCTCTTCCAACGTACCTCTTTAGCTTTTCTAGATGAACCGACGGTTGCGTATACAATTAATCAAGGGTCAGATTCACGTCCTTGTGATTTTAGAAAATTAGAACGTCGTTTCCAAAAGTTGTTACAAACGCAACTTGACTATCTTGATAAATATCCTAATGCTGATTTTAAAGAGATGGTTAAGATTCTTCTTGAGCGAAACAATACTTACGAAATTCGTCTATCCAAGCCTATGGATTCTCTGTCTCATATTGGGATGGAGTCTGTTACAGTTTATTTTGGGGATGGTGAAAATGCTTACTCAGAAGAGCGCACTTTTGCCAAACTACTTCAAAAAGAAGACAGCTTAACATTTGAAATTCCTAAAGGAACGTCTGTTATTCGAGTAGATCTTTCGGAACGTCCAAGTTACTATTCTGAAGTAGAACTGAGGGGGCCTGACGGGAATGTTTCGTCACCTATCTATACGAACGGTGTTATTGCTGACGGCTTGTATTTCTTTATCGAACCCGATCCGCAGTTGATCTATGAAGTTGAAGAAGAAGCAATCTATCAATTGAGCTATAAGATGATTTCTGTGGATGATGCCTCTGCTCCCGATTATATTGGAAAAGTATTTGCGGCTGAAATGTTGGATAGTAGTAATAAGGTTAAAGAGCTTGAAGCTGAATTAGAGGCTACGAAAGAAGCTTACAAGACTATTATCAATTCAAAACGTTGGACTATCCCAACAAAAATTTTGAAATTCTTAAGAATAAGGAAATAAAATGAAACGATTACTTTTATATGTTCACTATAATAAGTTCAATCAGATTAGTGAACATGTACTTTATCAGCTTGAAAAAATGCGTCCCCTCTTCAGGAAAGTGATTTTCATTTCAAATAGCAAGATAAGTAAAGATCAGGAAGATGGACTGAAGAAAGAACTGGTTGATGAAGTTCTTTTGAGAAAGAATATTGGTTTTGATTTTGCTGCTTGGCGAGATGGAATGAATTCTGTTGGCTTTGAAGAATTAAAAAAATATGATTCAGTCACTTTAATGAATGATACATGCTTTGGACCTTTGTGGGATTTAGAGCCTATATACCAAGATTTTGAAGGTGATAGAAACGTTGATTTCTGGGGAATGACGAATTATCGTAAAGACAAAGATTTTAACGAGCATATCCAAAGTTATTATCTATCATTTAAGAAAAATGTAGTCAATTCAGAAACCTTTCAACTGTTCTGGCAAAACATTCAGGATTATACAGAAGTTCAAGATGTTATAGATCATTATGAAACCCAGGTTACAACTAATTTAGTGCAGGCAGGTTTTCACTATCAGACCGTTTTTAATACAATCCAGGCTGATGCTTCAGGTATGCTCTATCCGGATTTTTCTTACTATAATCCAACCTCTATCCTAAAAAATAGAGTGCCGTTTATCAAAGTAAAAACAATAGCAGCAAATGAAGGATTAACACCTTATATTTTAAACGACATTGAAAATACAACGGACTATCCTGTTGATTTAATTGTCAAACATATGTCTCGTATTGATTTGCCTGACTATCCTTACTTGCTTGGAAGGAAAATTTTAGATTTGTCTCTTCCAATTTCTATACCTGACAAGAAAATAGCTGTCCACCTTCATGTTTTTTATGTAGATTTACTAGCTGAATTCCTTCATGCATTTGAATCTTTCCATTTCTCTTATGACTTATTCATTACAACAGATAGCGAAAAGAAAAAGAACGAGATACTTGACATTTTAGAGGGAAAACAAGCAAAAGCAGAAGTCTTGGTAACAGGAAATGTTGGGCGAGATGTTCTTCCTATGCTTAAATTAAAGAGACATCTATCTCAGTATGACTATATTGGGCATTTTCATACAAAAAAATCTAAAGAAGCTGATTATTGGGCTGGAGAAAGTTGGCGTAAAGAGCTAATTAACATGCTTGTTCATCCAGCAGATCAGATAGTTAGTCAATTAGGACAAGATGATCGCTTAGGGCTAGTCATAGCTGACATTCCTAGCTTCTTCCGCTTTAACAGGATTGTAGTCGCCTGGAATGAAGCCCTGATTTCTCCTGAGATGAATAAACTGTGGGAGCGCATGAACTGTCAAAAAGAAGTTGACTTTAAGCAAATGAATACCTTTGTCATGAGCTATGGAACCTTCGTTTGGTTTAAATATGACGCATTGTCTCCTTTATTTGATTTAAACTTGACGGAGGAGGATGTTCCGAGTGAGCCACTTCCACAAAATTCCATTCTTCATGCGATAGAAAGACTTTTGGTTTATATTGCTTGGGACAAGCAGTATGACTTTAAGATTTCTTATAATCAACTCGGTCTAACAGCTTTTATAGATAACAAGCAACTAAATAATCGAGAAGATTTACAGCCTCATACCTTTGTAGATTTTAACCAGATTGGTGGAATCAAGGGGGCGATGAAATACATCTTTATTGGACCTGCAAGAGCTATCAAATACATCTTAAAACGATTGTTAGGGAAGGGCAAGTCATGAAAAAAGCAGTTAAAATAGAACGTTTTTTATTGTTTATCCTGCCTATTTTATTCTTTTTTATCAATTTGTTCTTAATTCAAAGCCAGTTAGTTAGGGAGACTGATCCAACTGCTCCAGTAAGAATTCTAATTAAGCAAGAACGAATTTTTTACCTCATTGGGTTAGGTGGCATTCCAATTTTACTGTCTTGTTATCGTTTTAAATTTGTATCTCTTATTCGCTTAGCTTATATCTATATTTTGTATTCCTTCTTGTCAAATTTAGTTGAAGATGCTTTAAATATTAATAATGAAAGCTACAAAAGTTGGAATTGGTTTGAGCATATATTTTCTCAAAAGAATTTCTTTCCAGTTTTATTGTGGTTAGTACCTGCTATTGCCATTTTAACCCTGATCTTTAGGACCTTAAAGATAGTGTCTTTTCGTCTCAACAAGATTCAATTGTCATCCAATGTTGAATTCCTTGTTTTGTCACAAATTTTACTATCTTTCCTTTTGACAGATAGTAAATTTCCTCAAGCACTTTACCAAACTGAATGGTTTATGGCTTTGAATCACAAATATGGCAGTGAATTGTTTACAGAACACCATTTCTGGCTTGTAACAGTGATAGTAGCAGTATTTTCTCTGCTAGCAACATTTATTTCCTACCATTTCGTAAGAGGTTTAAGTCACTTACTTAAAAATAGAAGTTCTTATTCTTTAGCGGTGGCAACTAGTATGACGGCTGCAGTTGTCTTTAACTATTTGATTCAAATGGGACTTGGTAAGGGAACACCTTTTTTAGAATACTACCAGTTGCCTGGAGCGACTAGTCTTCAGATCATTATTCTCTTTTTGATCTTCTTGTTCTTATACCTGCTCATTAATCGGTATTTCTTGACAACAGTCATCTTGGTTGGAGGAATGAGCTTATTTGTAATTGCGAATTCAATCAAGTTTAGCATGCGAGGCGAGCCGGTCTTACCAAGTGATATGATTTGGCTTTCTTCACCAAGTACATTGCTTAGTTTTGTGGATACCTCTTACATGAATGAAGCATTGAAATGGCTAACTATACTGATTATTGGATTTTTAATTCTTAACTATTTCCTGTTCAAAGGAAAAATGATTCAAAAATTCAGTCGTAGGTTTGTAAGATTAGTTTGTGTTTTCTTGTGTTTGATTGGAATTTTTCAGGTATTTGCTCAGAAGGAAAATGGTAAGGTCAAAAGAAATATACCTGTCATTACAGTTCTGAATAACTTACAAGATATTACCTGGCTTGGTAATACAAATAATGCACGCTATCGTTCATTAGCTTACGTCTGGATAAATCAATTGACGACAGAAGTAATGGCTAAACCAGAAGGCTATAAGGCGTCTAAGATAAAAGAAATAGAAGAGAAGTATGCTAAAAAGGCAGAGGAGATCAATCAAGCTCGAACAGACAACTTAAAAGATCATACAGTTATTTATGTATTGAGTGAGAGTTTTGCTGATCCAAGACGTATACAAGGGGTCACACTGACTGAAAATCCGATTCCGAATATTGAAGAGATCAAA
Organism: Streptococcus sp. SG1; assembly: GCF_030439935.1. Lineage (NCBI taxonomy): Bacteria > Bacillati > Bacillota > Bacilli > Lactobacillales > Streptococcaceae > Streptococcus > Streptococcus sp. SG1. The sequence continues at coordinate 64,234 of NZ_JAQFJC010000004.1, forward strand.
ACTAAATCAACTAGTGGACTCATGAGATCGGATGGTTATGGTGGAGGAACAGCTAATATGGAATTCCAGACTTTAACTGGTTTGCCATTTTATAATATTTCTCAAAGTGTTTCGATACTTTACACAGAAGTTTTTCCTAAGATGAATAAAACTCCGGTTATAAGTGACTTATACGAAAGCAAAAATAGAATTGCTCTTCATTTAGCAGGTGCCGCAAACTATTCAAGAAACTATATCTATAATCACTTGAATTATGATCGTTTTATCACCGTAGAAACAAAAGGAATTAGTTATCAAAAAGAAGGAGTCAGTCCTAGCGATGCTTCAACTTATCAAATAGTCTTGGATAACATTAAAGAAGGAGATAATCAATTCTTTTCTGTAATGACGATGCAAAATCATTCTCCTTGGCTTGAAGCGAATCCTGAAACAATGGAAGGAAAAGGAGAGGGGTTTACAGACGAAGAAAATTCAAAGCTAACCTTCTATAGTCGCTTGCTTTTTCAAACTGATGTAGCAACCAAAAACTTCCTTGATCAACTGTCAAAAATCAATAAGAAAATAACAGTTGTCTTTTACGGTGACCATTTACCAGGGTTGTATCCAACATCGATTTTTAAGAACCAGGAAGAAAATCAATACCTGACAGATTATTTTGTTTGGAGCAACTACGAAACACCAAAACTGAATTACCCACTAGTTAATTCCAGTGATTTCTCAGCTTTAGTCATGGAGCAAACAAATTCTAAAGTCTCACCATACTATGCATTACAAACCGAAGTATTACATAAGGCGAGTGTAGATAAATCTGATCTGGATGCTGAGGCTCAAGAAATAGCTAACGATATGCGAATGATTGAATACGATATGGTTGCTGGTAAAGGATATTTATCAAAAGACTTTTTCAAAGTCCCTCAATAGTTTATAAAAGTGGTTGAAAGCAATCCTAAAGGTTGTTATTTCACCACTTTTTATTTTGAAAATTTCTTATAAAATAATCATTTTATAGGATGATTTATACTCCCATTTTTTCTCAAAATATGCTAAACTAGTTAGAGGAGGATGAGGATATGATAAAGATTTTTGGACAACTTCGATATCACTGGCAACCAGATCTTTCAATCTTAGTTATTTATTGGTCTTTATCTGTCATTCCAATCTTTATTGGACTGTCTTTGATGTATGAGAGTTCGGATGTTCCTACTTTAGTCTTGTTTTTCCTGTTTTTATTTATGGTTTTACTTGGTGTAGGAGTTCATCGTTATTTCACCATTTATGATAATGGGATTTTACGCATCATAACAGCTAATCCCTTTACGCCATCAAAAATCGACATATCAACCATTCGAAAAGTGGCTGTAACGAAAACATCGATCACACTATACTTTGATGGCAAAGAAAAAGGCCGAACTTTTTGTATGAGAAAGTGGCCTAAAAAGTATTTTGTGAATGATTTAGCTTTAAATAAGCATTTTAAAGGTGAAGTCGAATTAGTTGATAACTTGACACACATTGATTACTTTGAAACCTATTATGCTAATCAGGATAAACACTCTTAATCTTTTTTTAGAGCGCGTGTGGGACAATTTTTGATTGCTTCAAGAACATCATCTGATTCTTCAATATGAGTTTCTAGGAGCTCGTTATTGTTGGAAAATTTGACAATACCATTGTCATGGTAATCAAAAAGTTCAGAATAGGTTTGGCAGAGCCCACAAGCAATGCATCGTTCTGGAATGAGTGTTACTTTCATAGTCATATTGTAATAAGATTTTTAGAAAAATTCAAGGAGGAAGTCATGGCAAAAGAACCATGGGAAGAAGATATTTACGATAATGGAGAAAAAGATTTGAAAAGAACAAAAAAATCAAGTGATGTTTTAGCGAATAGAGTCCTAACTATTTTAGCGGTTATTTTCTTCATCATGGTCATTGTGATTGTTGCAGGAATGATTTATCTTTCTGTTGGTGGCGGTGGGAAGACAGCTGCTAAAGAAGGTTTTCTTGATACTAGCGCACCTGCTAGTAGTCAAGTAGCTAGTTCTGCACCTGCTGCAAGTTCTGAAGCTAGTTCTGAGAGCACAACAGCTTCATCTGAAGGAACTATTACTGTTCAAGCTGGAGAAGGAGAAGCAGCCATTGCTGCTAGAGCTGGAATTTCTATTGCTGAATTAGAACGCTTAAACCCTTCTCATATGACAACTGGATCATGGTATGCTAATCCAGGCGATGTTGTTAAAACTCGTTAGGAGGATACTATGAAACAGATTCAAATTGCAATTGATGGTCCAGCTTCCAGTGGGAAGTCTACGGTTGCAAAAATAATTGCTAAAGATTTGGGTTATACTTATCTTGATACAGGGGCTATGTATCGTGCAGCAACTTACCTGGCTTTGCAACATCAGCTGACTGCTGCTGATACAGAAGGTATCATTAGATTATTGGATGACTATTCTGTGAGTTTCGGTCGTTCTGAGTCTGGTCAACAGTTAGTTTTTGTTGGGGATGTAGATGTGACCAACCCTATTCGCGAAAATGATGTTACTAATAATGTTTCTTGGATTTCTGCTATTCCAGAAGTTCGAGAAAAATTAGTAAGCCTTCAGCAACAGATTGCCAGTCAAGGTGGCATTGTTATGGATGGTCGTGATATTGGCACGGTCGTGCTACCAGATGCCGAGCTCAAAATTTTCTTAGTGGCTTCAGTTGATGAACGAGCTGAACGTCGCTATAAAGAGAATTTAGAAAGAGGTATTTCAGCAGATCTTGAAGTCTTGAAGAAAGAAATTGCTGATCGAGATTATAAAGATAGTCACCGTAGTGTTTCTCCTTTACGTCCGGCTGAAGACTCCATCACATTTGATACGACAGGAGTAAGTATTTCTGATGTAGTGGCATTTATTGAGGAAAAAGCAAAAAAAATTCTTGACAAGTAATAAGAAACTTGGTATGATAGTAGAGTTGAGAAAAGCAGAAGTGAGAGCTTCTCGCCTTGCGACTAACGTTGTCTGGCTCTACGGATTAAGTTTCAGTAATGAAATACTATCATGTAGTGCGGGCTTGCGTTAGCAAGTCCGCTCTTGTTTTTCTCGAATACTTAACTAAGTTTGGTCTAATTTAGGGATTAAATGCTAGTTGGTTCATCTGACATAAACATTGAATTCTAAAATCTTGACTCAGATTTGGAAGAGTAGAAAAATAAAAAAGAGGTGAAAACTATAGCAAAGCAAGACTTATTCATCAATGATGAAATCCGTGTACGTGAAGTTCGTTTAATTGGTCTTGAAGGTGAGCAATTAGGAATTAAGCCACTTAGTGAAGCGCAAGCACTTGCTGACGATGCTAATGTGGACTTGGTTTTGATTCAACCACAAGCTAAGCCGCCTGTTGCGAAAATTATGGACTATGGAAAGTTCAAATTTGAGTATCAGAAAAAACAAAAGGAACAACGTAAAAAACAAAGCGTTGTAACTGTAAAAGAAGTGCGTCTTAGTCCGACCATTGATAAGGGAGACTTTGATACTAAACTTCGCAATGCACGCAAGTTCCTTGAAAAAGGAAATAAAGTTAAAGTTTCCATTCGCTTCAAAGGGCGGATGATTACCCATAAAGAGATTGGGGCTAAAGTTTTAGCGGAATTTGCTGAAGCAACTCAAGATGTTGCCATTATTGAGCAAAGAGCTAAGATGGATGGACGTCAAATGTTTATGCAGTTAGCACCGCTTCCAGACAAAAAATAATTTTGTCAAAAGTTAAAAAAAGGAGAAATTTATCATGCCAAAACAAAAAACACACCGCGCATCAGCTAAACGTTTCAAACGTACAGGTTCTGGTGGCTTGAAACGTTTCCGTGCTTACACTTCACACCGTTTCCACGGAAAGACTAAGAAACAACGTCGTCATCTTCGTAAAGCATCTATGGTGCATTCAGGAGATTTCAAACGTATCAAAGCAATGCTTACTCGCTTGAAATAAGAGCAAGTTAATGACTGAACAATTCTAGGAAATATTGGAGGAAATAAAACATGGCACGTGTTAAAGGTGGCGTTGTATCGCGCAAACGTCGTAAACGTATTCTTAAATTAGCTAAAGGTTACTATGGAGCAAAACACATCTTGTTCCGTACTGCAAAAGAGCAAGTAATGAACTCTTACTACTATGCATACCGTGACCGTCGTCAGAAAAAACGTGACTTCCGTAAATTATGGATCACTCGTATCAATGCGGCAGCTCGTTTGAACGGACTTTCATACTCACAATTGATGCATGGTTTGAAATTGGCTGAGATTGAAGTTAACCGTAAAATGTTGGCTGACTTGGCTGTTAACGATGCAGCAGCTTTCACAGCTCTTGCAGATGCAGCTAAAGCAAAACTTGGTAAATAATATCAAATTGGTCCTCAGGGACCTTTTTTCTTTTTATAATATTAGTATTTAAAAAAACATGACGTTTTATAAAATCGATAAATAGGAACCTAGTCTTGAAAATGTTATAATATACAAAAGGAGGAATTATATTTATGGCTTCAAAAATGTTACACACTTGCTTGCGAGTTGAGAGTCTTGAAAAATCAATCGCATTCTATCAAGATGCTTTTGGATTTAAAGAATTACGTCGTAAGGATTTTCCAGATTATGCCTTCACTATTGTCTATCTAGGACTTGATGGTGATGACTATGAATTAGAATTAACCTATAACTATGATCATGGTCCTTATGTTGTAGGGGATGGATTTGCTCACATTGCACTTAGCACACCAGATCTTGAGGCTCTCCATCAAGAACACAGTGCTAAAGGTTATGAGGTTACAGAACCAAAGGGGCTTCCAGGTAATCCACCAAACTATTACTTTGTTAAAGATCCTGATGGCTACAAGGTCGAAGTGATCCGTGAGAAATAAAAAGGATATAGTTTTAATATTTCAAAAAATAAAATAACTCCGGCAATTTTTTTTGCCGGAGTTATTTTATACATTAAGAACCTTGTCTAGGAAATCTTGTAAGCGTGGATGCCGAGGGTTGTCGAAGATTTGGTCAGGTTTTCCATCTTCAAGGAATTCACCATCTGCTGTAAAGATAACACGATTAGCTACTTGACGTGCAAAGCCCATTTCGTGAGTTACGATAATCATTGTCATACCTTGCTCTGCTAATTCTTTCATAACATTTAGAACGTCACCGACCATTTCTGGGTCAAGAGCAGAAGTAGGCTCATCAAAGAGCATAATATCGGGGTTCATAGCTAAGCCACGAGCGATAGCTACACGTTGCTTTTGACCACCAGAGAGGCTGTTAGGGCTAGCATCGGCCTTGTCAGCTAATCCAACCTTTTCTAGTAATTCCATTCCCAAGGCATCCGCTTCAGCTTGGCTCATACGCTTATGCTGAACAGGAGCGAAGGTGATATTTTCAAGAACAGTCATATGTGGAAATAGGTTGAAGTGTTGGAAAACCATTCCGATATTTTCACGAACTAAGTCTACATTAGTGTTTTTGTCAGTTAGATCAAAACCATCAACAGTGATGGTACCACTAGTAACTTCTTCAAGTAGGTTAAGACTACGAAGAAAAGTTGACTTTCCTGATCCAGAAGGACCGATAATACAAACGACGTCCCCTTCATAAAACTTAGCAGTAATACCTTTAAGGACTTCATTTTCTCCATAGTATTTGTGAAGGTCATTTACATCAATTTTTAATTTTGCCATTATTGGATCCTCTTTTCTAAGCGTTTAGCTAATCTAGTAAGGAAAGTAATAATCAAAAGATATAAAACAGCGAGAATAGCGTACATACGGAAACTTTGATAGTTACGAGCGATGATGTTCTTACCTGTTTGGAAGAGCTCTACAAGTCCGATTGCTGATACGATTGTAGTATCTTTAAGCGCAATTACAAATTGGTTGACAAAGTTTGGAAGCATGATTTTAGTTGCCTGTGGTAAGATGATTTTTCTCATAGTCTTAGAATAGGAAATACCCAAACTCCGGCTTGCTTCCATCTGTCCTACAGGTACTGCTTGGATACCGCCACGCACAATTTCAGCAATATATGCGCCTGAATTAAGAGAGAGAGCAATGGTACCAGCCACAAAATCGTTAATAGGACTTTGCTGGTTTGTAATTGATTCAATCAAGTTCGGTATACCCCAGAAGATAAAGGCAGCAAGAATCATAAGTGGCACACCACGAATGACATCGACAAAGATTTCAGCAATCCAACGTAGTGGTTTATAAGGGCTGACACTAAACATTCCAAAGATAATACCGATTACTAAAGCTATAGCGAAGGAAAGAAGTGCTAAAGCGATCGTTACACCAAAACCTTTAAGAAGTTGAGGATAATTATTCTTTAAGAGTCCCAAAATAGTTGATTCATCAACTTCTGATTCAGAAGAATTATCTGCTAGGTATTTTTCGAGAATCTTATCGTAAGTTCCATTCTTTTTCAAGTTAGCTAGTCCATTGTTGAACATCTTAATCAATTCAGGATTGCTTCCTTTTTTTACGGCGAAAGCCAATTTACCGCTAGGAGTTCCTTCGATAGGTGTTTTAAATTTTTTCCCTTGCTTAATGGCATATCTAATGACAGGTTCATCATCCATGATAGCTGCTACTGAACCGGAATTCAGACTATCATAGAGAGAAGCGCCATCAGAAAAAGTCTTAATTTTGTAACCATACTTCTTTTGATTATCAGTTAAGAAAGTTTGAGAGGACGTCCCATTTTTAACACCGACAGTTTTCCCTTTTAAGTCTTCATAAGAAGAAATGGTGCTGGATTTAGCCACAGCTAAGATTGAATTTGCTGAATAATAAGAATCTGAGAAATCGAAGGTCTTTTTTCGTGCATCCGTTACAGTCATTCCTGCAATCATACCATCAGCATGACCGGTTTGTACATCGTTAAGCGCCACATCAAAACCAGGATTTTTAATGGTGATATTGAAGCCTTGATCTTTAGCAATGGCTTTGATCAAATCCATATCAATACCTGTATATTGATTGTTATTGTCTTGAAAAACGAAAGGTGCAAAAGAGGAATCACTGGAAATAACGTATTTTGATTTTACAGGTGTTGCTTTATCTTCTGCATGAACAACGCTACTAGCAAAAGTAAGTAGCGAAGAGAATGTTAGTAAAAGTGCTATAATTTTTTGTTTCATACTAGTCTCCTTTTTAGAATATTGTACGATTATATCAGAAATTGACGAAGATAGCAAATTTTAACGAGTTTATGTTAGATTATATAACATCAATCACTTAATCTCATCGATTTGGAAACATGCTGTGTTTACTGATTGCCCTATTTTAGTTATCATTTTCAAGCAATTAATAGTTTTGTTATTTTAATAAGATTTATTACCTATGTTTCAAAATTCAATTTGCATAGTTTAGAACGGACTTTATTCTTGTCTGTCAATGAAATGTAGGATAAAAAAAGAATGATGATAGAGTTGTGGACCATTGGCTCACATCCAAATCCAGAGAAAATAGGGCAAATATGGTAAAATGATAGAAGCACAATTTGAGGAATAAAAGATGATTAACAGAATAACAGATAATAAATTTGAATTGATTTCCAAGTATGAGCCTTCAGGAGATCAGCCCCAGGCTATCGAGCAGCTGGTGGATAATATTGAGGGCGGCGAGAAAGCCCAGATTCTCATGGGGGCGACTGGTACTGGTAAGACCTATACCATGAGTCAGGTTATCGCTCAGGTCAACAAGCCGACTCTGGTTATCGCCCACAATAAAACGCTGGCTGGCCAGCTTTATGGCGAGTTTAAGGAGTTTTTCCCCAATAACGCGGTGGAATACTTCGTTTCCTACTATGATTACTACCAGCCTGAGGCCTATGTGCCTTCCAGCGATACTTATATCGAAAAGGATAGCTCGGTCAATGACGAGATTGATAAGCTCCGTCACTCAGCGACATCTGCCCTTCTAGAGCGCAATGATGTGATTGTCGTGGCTTCTGTCTCTTGTATCTATGGTCTGGGTTCACCTAAGGAATACTCCGATAGTGTGGTTAGCCTGCGTCCTGGACTAGAGATTTCTCGTGATAAGCTACTCAATGACTTGGTAGATATCCAGTTTGAGCGCAATGACATTGATTTTCAGCGGGGGAAATTCCGGGTTCGTGGTGATGTGGTAGAGATTTTCCCAGCTTCTAGGGATGAGCATGCTTTTCGGGTGGAGTTTTTTGGAGATGAGATTGACCGGATTCGTGAGGTTGAAGCCTTGACAGGTCGAGTCTTGGGCGAGGTGGACCATTTGGCCATCTTCCCAGCCACCCACTTCGTGACCAATGAAGACCACATGGAAGTAGCCATTGCTAAGATTCAGGCGGAGCTGGAGGAGCAGCTAGCTATCTTTGAGAAGGAAGGCAAGCTTCTGGAAGCCCAGCGCTTGAAACAGCGCACAGAGTACGATATCGAAATGCTGCGCGAAATGGGTTATACGAATGGTGTTGAGAACTATTCTCGCCACATGGATGGTCGGAGCGAAGGAGAGCCGCCTTATACCCTTTTGGACTTTTTCCCTGATGACTTCTTGATTATGATTGACGAGAGTCACATGACCATGGGACAGATTCGCGGTATGTACAATGGCGACCGCTCTCGTAAGGAGATGTTGGTTAATTATGGTTTCCGCTTGCCGTCTGCCTTGGACAACCGTCCGCTGCGCCGAGAAGAATTTGAAAGCCATGTTCACCAGATTGTCTATGTATCGGCTACGCCGGGCGACTATGAAAATGAACAGACGGATACTGTTATTGAGCAGATTATCCGACCGACAGGGCTTCTGGATCCAGAGGTGGAAGTCCGCCCAACTATGGGACAGATTGATGATCTTTTGGGTGAAATCAATGCACGTGTTGAAAAGAACGAACGCACCTTTATCACAACCCTGACCAAGAAGATGGCGGAAGATTTGACGGACTACTTCAAGGAAATGGGAGTCAAGGTCAAGTATATGCACTCGGATATCAAGACATTGGAGCGGACTGAGATTATCCGTGATTTGCGCTTGGGTGTCTTTGACGTTTTGGTTGGGATTAACCTGCTACGCGAGGGAATCGACGTACCCGAGGTTAGTCTGGTGGCAATCCTTGATGCGGACAAGGAAGGTTTCCTCCGCAACGAGCGTGGCCTGATCCAGACCATCGGTCGGGCAGCCCGCAACAGCGAAGGGCATGTTATCATGTATGCCGATACCATGACCCAGTCCATGCAGCGCGCTATCGATGAAACTGCCCGCCGCCGGGCAATCCAGATGGCTTATAATGAAGAGCACGGCATTGTACCGCAGACTATTAAGAAAGAAATCCGTGACCTGATAAGCGTGACCAAGGCAGCCCTGCCAGACAAGGAAGAAACTGTCGAAATCGAAAGCCTCAACAAGCAGGAGCGCAAGGACATGATCAAGAAACTGGAAGGCCAAATGCAAGAAGCTGCCGGACTCCTCGACTTCGAACTGGCCGCACAGATTCGCGATATGATTCTGGAAATAAAGGCGATGGATTAAATAATATAATTTGTACCAAAGTTACGAACTAAGCTTTTAATTTCTTTTTTAGTCAATAAGTTGTTATGTAAAAATAAGATAGAGAAGTTTAAGTGGGGGAATTGAAGTGAAAAAGGATCTAATTAAACTAATACTTATTTTCTTTATTTCAATTTTTGTGATAGGCATGATACCGATAGTTCAATTTATTTGGGCATTTATGCCGACAAAACTTGTTACGAAAGAGGAAAAGCAGCATATTGAATATGTTGTGAACACAGCTTTTGAAGATAATTTAGGATTGAAGGTTAAAAAAATAGAGATTCCAACTTGGGTTAGTCATGTTACTTATCAATATGAAGTAAAAGTTCAATTGACTGAAGAGGCGGACAAAATTTTAACAGATGAGTTAGAAGAAAGAACTTATTCCTATTACGCTAATAGTGATGATGAGCCATCTTCCATATTAACAGATCTTACCTTTTCTTCTGTCTTAGATACAAATTCCCATCCAATGTTGAATACCTTATATTTTGACAAAGAGTCTGTTCTAAAGCCGGTGAAATTTAAGAAGCTGAGTACAGATTTAGATTACGATGTAACTGACGACCAAAAAGGGTTTTATCGTGATTTGGTTCAAATTAAAAAGGAACTAAAGTATAATCCCAAGACAGAGAAGTATGAAGCATCAGCAGAGAACATAAAGAAATTGAGAAAGGATATGATCCGATTATCAGAAAAGTATGGGGCTCAATTGAATTTGTATCTCAATCTGGAAGGTCGAATTCCTGATGGTGCGACTCTAACTGATTATGTTGATTTTACTACCTTACCCAAAAATGTTTATGTAGTTGTTTGGGGAGAAAATGGGAAATTAGATAGTAATGGTTTTCAGGCGGAATAATCTAGATAGTTTTATTCAAGGAGAAAAACAAATGGTCATCACTATCAAAGCAATGGAAACAGCTGAGGAGATAGAAGGGAAATCCCGAGTTCATTGGCAGACATGGCGTGAAGCTTATGATGAGATTTTGCCTGCGGAATTTCAAGAGCAGATGACTTTGGATAAGTGTCGATTTTATAGTCAAAAGTATCCTGAAAATACCTTGATCGCTTTGGATGATGCTAAAGTGGTCGGCTTTGTTAGCTACGGTGATTTTCGAGACTCAGATACAAGAGCGGGTGAAATTTTCGCCTTGTATGTCTTAAAAGATTATTATGGCAAAGGTGTAGGACAGCAGTTAATGCAGGCTGCTTTTGCTGCCTTGGATGGTTATCAAGAGATTGTATTATGGGTTTTAGAAGATAACAAACGTGCCATCGCTTTCTATAAAAAAATGGGTTTTGTTTTTGACAGTGAGGAAAAAGTCATCGACTTAGGAAAAGCCGTGAAAGAAAAACGGCTGATTTACTCGAAAAACTCTAACAATTAGTTTGGACATAATAGATATATTTTAAGGAGCACACATGCGTTATGCACTTTTACTCCGCGGTATTAATGTCGGCGGAAAAAACAAGGTCGTTATGGCTGATTTGAAGAAGGATTTAGCAGAGTTGGGTTTTGAAAACCCAGTTTCCTACATCAATAGTGGCAATCTTTTCTTTGAGAGCGAGGAGCAGGAGGAGAGGATTCGGGAGATATTGTCGGCTTATTTTAGTCAGTCTTATGATTTTCCTCTGCCTTTCGTCCTTGTCAGCTCTGCCATGCTTCAAAAAGAAACAGCCAATCTGCCTACTTGGTGGCAGGATGAAACAGCCTTTCGGCGAGATGTTCTCTTTTATCTGCCGGAGACAGATAGGGAAACTGTTCAAGAACTGGCGGGTAACTGGGCAAATGACAAGGAGCAGCTGCATTTTGGACAGACGGCTTTCTTTTATAGCAATGCTGACCAAGCGGACTATCTCAAGTCCAACTACCATAAGAAACTGCTCAAATCTAGTTTTTACAAGCAACTAACCATCCGAAACGGTAAGACTTTCCAGAAGATTGTGGAGTTGGTGAATGAAAAGTAAAACCAAAAAGAAAAATAAAAACAAAAGAAAAGTAAAAGTTCAGGGGAACAAATTTATCCTTTGGTTGGAAAAACATTGGATAGTAGAAGCTCTTTTAGGTTATATATTCTTTATAATGGTTGGTCTTGGCGTGGGATATTTAACATTTGGTAATGAGAGTATTCCTGCTCCGCTTCGTGAGTTTAGTTATATTAGCCCCTTGTATCTAAATTTGTTTCTTCTGGTTACTTTTCCATTCTATTCTTGGTTTGGAAGTCTGAGAGGAGAGGGGAGCAACTCGCTGGAAGATATTTCAGAATTTTTTCTCTATCTAAATGGCCTGATTTTTCTTTTTCATTGTTTTGTAGGGATTAGATTGAAACACGGAAAGGGTTTTTTGCCACCTTTAATCAGTTTGGATTCTCGCTATGTCTGGTTTCCGATTGCTACCTATCTAATCTTTTTCTTCATTTCAGCGTTAACGATATTGATTTTAAAATATAATGAAAAAAAGAGGGAAAAACATGACCAAAGAAAATTTAATTAAATTGTTTTCATTTAAAACACTCTATCTGGCCTTGCTAACTTTCGTCATTCTTCATTTGATTTTGTTAGCTTTTGGCCTATCCTTTACTCCGTTTTTGTGGAATAGTTGGTTTTTCATTCTTTGTTTGACCCTTTTTATCCATCCTTGGATCGTCTTTTTAAGAACAAGGATTTTTCAATGGTACCACCTTATCTTTCAATTATTCAGTGCATTACTGGCACTTTATCTTTGGTTTGCAGCGTTCTTTGTTTTGTCAATCATCCAGAATCCAGCCATTCCTATCAATATAGACTATCATATACAAGATAAAGAAATCATCATTGTCAGGGGTTTTGTGGTCCATAGTACCTATGAACACCATGAATTGATCAATCCCTTTATCATGAAGTCAGAAGTAAAATATAACGAAGATATGTTTTAATAACTTAGAAAGTGAGTTGATCCATAGCCTGTTTGAGATCTAGTCATAATCTTGAGAAGAGGAAAAATATTATGAAATATTTAAATGTGTATAGAATAGTTTATCTTGCCTTGTTATCCTTCGTCATTTTCCATCTTATTTTATTAACATTTGGTTTAGCATTTATTTCTACTCTGTGGAATTTCTGGTTTTTTTGTCTTTGTTTAACCTTATTGTTCCATTTATGGGGTCGATTTTATAAATCAAGGGTAGGTCAAAAGCGCCATCTTATTCTAGAGCTCTTTAGTGCTTTTGTAGTTTTTTGTATCTGGGGTGTTTCGCTTTTAGCTTTTTCTTTTATAGAAGATTCACGCATTCCAATTACAGTAGATTGTAGGATAGTAGATAGGGAAGTTATCATCGTTAGAGGATCTTTGCTTCATGGTTATCGTGAATACCACGATTTAGTTAATTCTTTTATGATGAAGTCCGAAGTAAAATTTCGGGATGAATATTAACAAATAGAAAGTGAGTGAATCCATGTCACGTGCCCAAGAAACGATTTTAACTAATATTTGCCTTATAGAAGATCTCGAGAACGAACGTGTGGTTATGCAATACCGCTCTCCTGAGCGTAATCATTGGTCTGGCTATGCCTTTCCGGGTGGCCATATCGAGAAGGGCGAGTCTCTCCATGATGCAGTTGTGCGTGAGATTTTAGAGGAAACAGGTTTAACCATTCGTCATCCAAAATTGGTCAGGGTAAAGAACTGGCATACGGATGAGGGAATTCGCTATATCGTCTTTTGCTACAAAGCGACTGAATTTTCTGGTCAGATTCACTCGACAGAAGAGGGCGAGATTTCTTGGGTAGACAAGAATGCTCTGCCAAAACTAGACTTAGCCTATGATATGCTAGAACTTCTGCGTATGATGGAAGATGAGGAGCTTTCGGAATATTACTATCACGAGCGGATAGAAGGTGGATGGCGTAAAAGTATGTACTAAAAAAACTGACTAGGTTAGATCCTAATCAGTCTTTTTTTGTTTACTCCAACAAAAACCCCAAATCCCTCAAAGCAGTCTCAACATAATCCAAATCCTGTTGAGAGTCAGCTTGGATCAGGTGATAGTGAACTCCATCTGTCAGCTCAGATAAAGGACGGAATTGAGATCCTTCGACCTGTTGAAGAAAATGTTGGACATCACGGCGACAGGTCAGCTTCAGGTAAGTCTGTATTTCACCATAAACTGGATGCTCAATCAGAATATTCTGGACTCGACCACCATTATCAACAATGGCTAATAGTTCAGTTTCCATATCTTCTACGCCATGTTTAATCTTGAATAGCCGATGAAAAGTAGGAATGTCGTCAGTTCCTTTATATAGATATCCACGATTGGTTGAAAGAATGGGAGCACCATCAGCTCTAAGCAAGGCAATATCTTGCACAATAATCTGCCTGGTCACATGGAAATGCTCAGCCAAAGCTTGACCATTGATAGCAACACTAGATTGTTTTAAAAGTTCTAATAATTTTTCTTTTCTTTGCTTTGTCATAGCTTCATTTTAAGACAAATAAGAATAAGTTGCAAGGATTATATAATTTTTTTCAAAGCTTGAAAAATAAAATCAGAAATCAAAAAGTCTACGATACTGTGAATAATAGTACCAAAGCCAACCAAGATAAACAATAAATAGAAAAGATTACCACTTGGATAAGCAGTGGAGCTGTAAAAAATAACGCAGACCACCACTTCCCCTAATGCGTGGATAATGGCCATTACAATATTGAAAATCCACTTCTTAATTGGATTATTTAAGGTTTCGGGAGCTTTCTTCAAGTAGATAGCCCCAAGGGTACCGAATACAATATGAGAGAAAGCACGTAGGACAATTACAAATGGATAACCAGCTATCAAAAAACCATAAGTAGATCCTAAAATGACAATCACAGTCATTAGAGGCGAGATAAACATAGCCAGAAAGATGGCGACGTGGCTCCCCAACGTATAAGAAGCAGGGGGGATGACAATTTTCAAGGGCATAACCATAGGAATGGCAATTGCTAAGGCTGTGAGCAAAGCGGTCATGGTTAAAAATTGATTTTTAGATTTAATTTTCATTACAACCTCCTTTTGGTGTATATACAGTAGTATAGTACACTGTTTTGTCAAGTAAGTCAAGAGGAATTTGAAGCAAGCCTTAGATCATTAGCCCGAGTTTTTCATTTATAACAAGGAATGGTATAATATAATGAAGAAATTTCATGAAAGAGGATAATCCATGAACGAAATAAAATGCCCCAACTGTGGGGAAGTCTTTACAGTAAATGAGAGTCAGTATGCTGAACTCTTGTCCCAAGTGAGGACAGCTGAGTTTGATAAGGAACTGCATGATCGGATGAAGCAGGAACTGGCCTTGGCTGAGCAGAAAGCCATGAATGAGCAACAGTCTAAACTAGCTCAAAAAGACCAAGAAATCGCTCAATTGCAGAGTCAAATCCAAAACTTTGATACAGAAAAAGAACTCGCTAGGAAAGAAATAGAGCAGACAAGCTATGAGGCTTTATTGGCCAAGGACAAGGAAGTACAGGCCTTGGAAAACCAATTGGCTACCTTACGTTTAGAGCATGAAAATCAACTGCAAAAGACCCTCTCTGGCCTAGAAAAAGAACGAGACCAGGTCAAAAATCAGCTTCTCTTGCAAGAAAAGGAAAACGAGTTGTCTCTAGCTTCCGTCAAACAGAATTACGAAGCTCAGCTCAAGGCAGTTAGTGAACAAGTCGAGTTTTATAAGAATTTCAAGACTCAACAATCCACTAAGGCTATCGGGGAAAGTTTGGAACAGTATGCAGAGAGTGAGTTTAACAAGGTTCGTAGTTTTGCCTTTCCAAATGCCTACTTTGAGAAGGATAACAAGGTCTCTGCGCGAGGGTCTAAGGGAGATTTTATCTTCCGTGAATGCGATGAAAATGGTATCGAAATCATTTCCATCATGTTTGAGATGAAAAATGAAGCGGACGGAACAGAGAAGAAGCATAAGAATGCAGGTTTTTACAAAGAATTGGACAAGGACCGTCGGGAGAAAAACTGTGAGTATGCCGTTTTGGTGACCATGTTAGAAGCAGATAACGACTACTTTAACACAGGGATTGTTGACGTCAGTCACGAGTATGAAAAGATGTATGTGGTCCGTCCTCAGTTCTTTATTCAGTTGATTGGTCTCCTGCGAAATGCGGCGCTTAATTCTCTTAAATACAAGCAAGAGCTAGCCTTGGTTCGGGAGCAGAATATTGATATTACCCATTTTGAAGAAGATTTGGATGCCTTCAAACTAGCTTTTGCAAAGAACTACAACTCAGCTTCGACCAATTTTGGTAAAGCCATTGATGAAATCGACAAGGCTATTAAGCGTATGGAAGAGGTCAAGAAGTTCCTGACCACATCAGAAAACCAACTTCGTCTTGCCAACAACAAATTGGAGGATGTCTCAGTCAAAAGATTGACCCGAAAAAATCCAACCATGAAAGCGAAATTTGAAGCACTGAAGGGAGAGTGAGATTACCTTAAAAACAGGAGTTTATATGAAAAAATCTTTGAAATTCTCAGATATTTATATTGCTTATTTACCATTAGTTGTATTTTTTCTTAATCTCCTATATGGTCTTTTAAATATTGAAGGCGTAGGCGATACAGACTCAAACTATAGTTTATTATTTGGTATTTTTGGACTTATTCCAACTATATTCGGTTATGGAATTAGCTTTTTAGCCAATCTCATCGTAGGTATATCTTATGCGCGAAAAGCACATAAAAAATCAAAACGTATTGTTGCTTTTCTATTGATCGGGAATGTTTTTTTAGCAATTTTTCTGATGTTTTTGCTAAGATTTAAGATGATCGTTTCCTTTGACTTTATAAAGGATCTTGACCTTTGGAGTTTCATTTTTTCATTATTTTTATTTCCGTATTTAGATTGGATTTATCAAAAGGAAGACTACAATCCAAAAATAAGTCGTATGTTACTTATTATATTTTTGATTGGTATTTTTTCTCCATTTGTAGGAAGTAGAATTCAGGTCCACTATAGAAATAATGCTAAAGTTAAACAATTAAAAGAGTTTTATTCTTCTAGGGGAATGAATTATGATGTCGCTCTTAAAAGCGTAGAAATAGATAGTAACGTTTCAGATATTAGTATTTTTGATGTATCGGATAACGGAATAACCATTCAAGTAGGTGCTAAGTATATTCGTCAAAAATTAACAGAGGTCAGTTTCATTAATGAGAATTATGGTTTTAAAGAATTCTTGAGGCTTTCTGTATCGAGCCAAGAAGCTCAGACGGTTCTGAATGATTTTAAATCAGCTGTAGAAAGTGCAATACAAAAGAAAGGCTATGATTTAGTCGTTATTGATGATAAAGAACAGCCATTAGCTAGCCCTGGTTTTAAAATATCAAGTTCATATAGAATAACTCCATTAATAAAAGAAAAGGCTCTTCAAAATCAAAATTCATTCAGTAAAGAAAAACAAGCTTTTAGAGGATATGCGACTCTTTCTGTTAAAGACTTTATGAAGGAGGGAGCTCTTTGCTTGCATTTAACACTTAGCAAAAGCAACCTATTGGAACTAGATGATATTGATTTTTCAAGCCTTCCGGATGGATATTACAACATAAACGCTGACTACTTTTCGGTTGTTAATGGAAAGTATAAACGGCTTGAAAAGGATGAAAATTTTGAATATATTTTACCAATTGAGTCGGGGGAACCATTTTACTCTGAGGATTTATATGATATTAAAAAAATTGATTTAAACAATGGGGAATATAAGTGAAAGGGAAATTAGAAAGCAACACATGAACGGAATTATCAACTTTAAAAAAGAAGCGGGCATGACCTCGCATGATGCGGTTTTTAAGCTGCGCAAAATTTTAAAAACCAAGAAAATCGGTCATGGTGGGACCTTGGATCCAGATGTGGTAGGGGTTTTGCCTATTGCGGTTGGTAAGGCGACGCGTTTGGTCGAGTTTATGCAGGATGAGGGCAAAGTCTATGAGGGTGAGATAACCCTTGGCTATTCAACAACGACTGAGGATGCTAGTGGTGAGGTGGTTGCAGAAACACCTGTTTTGTCGCCCTTGGATGAAACCATTGTCGATGAAGCGATTTCAAGTCTGACTGGGCCTATTACTCAGATTCCTCCTATGTATTCGGCAGTCAAGGTCAATGGTCGCAAGCTCTATGAGTATGCGCGAGCAGGTCAGGAAGTGGAGCGTCCAGAACGCCAGGTGACTATTTATCAATTTGAACGGACAAGTCCGATCTCTTATGAGGGCCATCTCGCACGATTCACTTTTTGTGTGAAATGTAGCAAGGGAACTTATATCCGTACCTTGTCTGTTGACCTGGGAGAGAAGCTGGGCTATGCTGCTCATATGTCTCATTTAATACGAACTAGTGCTGCAGGTATGAATCTGGCCGACGCCTTAAGCTTGGATCAAATAGCAGAGCGAGTAGCAGAGGAGGATTATTCTTTTCTCCAGCCACTAGAACTGGGGATCGGGGATTTACTGAAAGTCGAGTTATCAGACGAGCAGGTTGAAGATGTGAGAAATGGTCGTTTTATCAGCTTGGTGTCAGATGAAGCTGAGCTAGCTGGTTTTTATGGAGAAAAGCTGGTAGCTATTTTAGAAAAAAGAAAGGACCAGTTCAAGCCTCGCAAGGTCTTTCTCTGATAATTTATGATAGAATATAAGAATGAAAACAATCCATATTTCAAATGACAAAGATATCCAACAAACTCAGGACACTGTCTTAGTTTTAGGTTATTTTGATGGTTTACACAGGGGGCACCAAGCCCTTTTTGCCGAGGCACGTCAGATTGCAGCAGAAAAAAAACTGAAGATCGCTGTGCTTACTTTTCCAGAATCTCCCAAGCTAGCTTTTGTGCGTTACCAGCCTGATTTATTACTTCATCTCAACAGTCCTGAAGAAAGAGAGCAACTGCTTGAAGCACAAGGAGTTGACTACCTTTATCTGATTGACTTTACCAGCTGTTTTGCAGGAAATAAAGCGAAAGATTTTTTTGAAAAGTACGTTAAGAAACTGAAAGCTAGAGCAGTTGTAGCTGGTTTTGACTATCATTTTGGATCAGACAAAAAAGAAGCTAAGGAGCTTAGTCAGTTTTTTGACGGGCAAATTGTTATTGTCTCATCAGTTAACCAAGATGAAAAGAAAATTTCCTCTACTCGGATACGTCAAGCCATTAAAGAAGGTCGTGTTGCTGAGGCTTCAAAATTACTAGGCTACCCATTGTCAACTAGAGGGATCGTCGTTCATGGAAATGCTCGTGGTCGAACCATTGGTTATCCAACAGCTAATTTAGCACCACTAGATCGTGTTTTTTTGCCGGGAGACGGTGTTTATGTCGTTGAAGTTGAACATAATGGTGAACGTTACAAAGGTATGGCTAGCGTTGGAAAGAATGTCACTTTTGAAGGCGATGAACTTCGTTTTGAAGC
Source organism: Streptococcus sp. SG1 (assembly GCF_030439935.1). NCBI lineage: Bacteria > Bacillati > Bacillota > Bacilli > Lactobacillales > Streptococcaceae > Streptococcus > Streptococcus sp. SG1. The sequence goes on from NZ_JAQFJC010000004.1 coordinate 83,208, forward strand.
AAACATTTTTGATTTTTCAAAAGATATTTATGGTGATACGATTAAAATATACTGGCTTGATAAAATTCGGGATATGGTGAAGTTTGATGGAATTGAAAGTTTACTCAATCAGTTAAAATCAGATGAAGTCATTGCACGTGCTTGGAAAGCATAAAAGAAGTATCTGGATATAAAAAGGTCTAGTCAAGCACTTATATTTTTAGTATAATAGAAGAAGTTATTAAGAAATAAGAAGAGAAGCGCATGATTACATTATTTTTATCACCGAGTTGTACGTCTTGCCGTAAGGCGCGTGCTTGGCTGTTAAACCATGAAGTTCCTTTCGTGGAACATAATATCATGACCAGCCCTCTATCAGCTCAGGAGTTACAACACATCCTATCACTGACAGAAAATGGAACGGACGATATTATCTCAACTCGATCAAAAATTTTCCAAAAGCTAGACTTGGATGTTGAGAGTTTATCTATATCAGAATTAATAAAATTGATTGAGGAAAACCCTTCTTTGTTGCGTCGTCCAATTATTTTGGATGCCAAACGGATGCAGATTGGTTTTAACGAAGATGAAATTCGAGCGTTTTTACCTCGCAGTTATCGTCAACAGGAACTTAGAGAAGCTACTTTACGAGCTGAAATTGAATAAGATATGAATAAGAACTATAGTTACCCACTAGATCTATCGTGGAGCACTGAAGAGCTTGCTTCAGTGCTTTCTTTTTTGAATGATGTTGAAAAGGCCTATGAGTCAAAAGTCTCTGCTCAGCAGTTACTGGGCTCTTATGCTGTCTTTAAGGAAGTTGTTCCCAGCAAGGCTGAAGAGAAAAGAATCGGTCGTGAGTTTGAAGCAGTTAGTGGCTATTCTCTTTATCGTGCAGTTCAAGCAGCTAAAAATACAGAGAAAGGAATGATTTCTCTTGGAAAATAAATTTGCTTTTGCTAAAGATTTGGTATACAAAGCTGGTGCCTATATATTGGAACATATGGAAGAAGGCTTGGAAGTCGAAGAAAAAACTTGTGCAACTGACTTAGTAACCCAGATGGATAAAAATGTTCAGGCTTTATTGGTATCTGAAATCTTGAAGCATTACCCTAATGATGCTATTTTCGCTGAAGAAGGTCAACTCAAGGAAGATATAGAAGTTGGCTCAGTCTGGGTGATTGATCCGATTGATGGAACGGCGAATTTCGTGGCGCAGGGATATGACTTTGCAGTGATGGTTGCATACTATGAGAACGGTATTGGACAATTTGGGATTATCTATGACGTTATGAGAGATGAAATGTATCACGGTGGTGGGCAGTTTGATGTCAAATGTAATGACAAAGTCCTGAAACCTTTTCGCAATCGCCCTTTGAAACGTTTTTTGATCGCTTCAAATGCTGGAATGCTAGAAAGAAATGACTGGGGAGTAGCAGACCTGACAAAGGACTGTCTTGGAGCGCGTGCCTATGGAAGTGCAGCTATTAGCTTCAGCCGTATTCTACAGGGGCGTTTGCTAACCTATATCACCTATCTATATCCTTGGGACTATGCTGCAGCGTCAATTTTAGGGGAAAGGCTGGGCTATCAAGTAATGACTCTTGATGGAGGTAAACCCGATTATAAGACGAGACAAGGGATTATGATGCTTCCTAAAGAAAAAATATCTGAACTACAAGAATATATCTATCGCAGAGGAGAGAATTAAATGCGGTTTCCGACAGGTTTTGAAGAAAAATACCAGCGACTTTTAGGGAAAGAAGCCGCTTCTTTTTTCTCAACTTTTAATCAAGAGCCTATTTCAGCTTTTCGGACTAATCCTTTGAAAGAAGGGCAAATTACATTTTCTAATCCTATTCCTGGAACCAAGTGGGGGTATTATGGTAAGGTATCAGGAAAATCATCTGAACACGTAACAGGCCTAGTTTATTCGCAAGAGCCTGCGGCTCAAATGGTTGCTCAAGTTGCTCATCCTCATGAGGGCATGAGGGTTCTAGATCTAGCTGCAGCACCAGGTGGGAAATCCACTCATTTGCTATCCTATCTAAATAATACAGGCCTATTGGTTTCAAATGAAATCAACAATAAACGCTCTAAGATTTTAGTAGAAAATATCGAACGATTTGGTGCGAGAAATGTCCTTGTCACCAATGAATCAGCGGAGCGCTTGGCAAAAGTATTTTCATCATTTTTTGACTTAATTGTTTTAGATGCACCATGTTCTGGGGAGGGAATGTTTCGCAAGCAACCTGATGCCATGGACTATTGGTCACTTGACTATCCAGCTCAATGCGCTGCTCTACAAAGAGAAATCTTAGAAGATGCAGTTAAGATGTTGGCGAATGGAGGAGAGCTAGTTTATTCAACTTGTACTTGGGCTCCAGAAGAAAATGAAGAAATCGTAGCTTGGATACTAAATGAATTCCCTTTGGAATTGGTTGACCTTCCAAAGATTAATGGGATGACTCCTGGAATAGACTATCCAGAAACAGCTCGGATGTATCCCCATCGTTTCAAAGGGGAAGGGCAATTTGTCGCTAAGTTTCGGTTTGTTGGCGAACACAAATTGCCAAAGTTGAAGTCTGCTCGATCAAATTTAACTGCTGACCAGAGAAGCCTTTGGCAGACTTTCCAAAATGAACATTTAAAAGTAGAGATTAAAGGTGATTTACAAACTTTTGGCGATCAACTTTATCTATTGCCACTTGGTCTTCCTGATTTGTCAAAAATAAAAATAGCTCGTAACGGCCTTCATTTAGGTACTTTTAAGAAGAAGCGCTTTGAACCAAGCTTTGCTTTAGGTTTAGCCTTGCAACCTAGTGAAGTCAAGAATAAACTAGAATTAAGTCAGCAAGACTTTGAAGTCTATGTAGGTGGAGAAACTCTTCAAATTAAGGAATCTCTTCCTAATGGTTGGTATCAATTGCTTATTCATGGAAATGGATTAGGTTTTGCAAAATTAGCTAATCAAACATTAAAAAACTATTTTCCTAAAGGTCTTCGCTTTAGGTAAAAATCTTTTCAAAAATCTATATATATGATATAGTTGGAAATGAGGAGCAAATGCGGAATTGCAGGCTTTTCTGTCCAAACTAAAAGGAGATATAATTTGAGAACGAGTAAGAAAATAGCTTTAGGGCTGATAACCATTTTTAGTAGTTTTACTTTATCAGCCTGTGCTTCTTGGATTGATCGTGGAGAATCCATGACAGCCGTAGGTTCAACTGCATTACAGCCCTTGGTTGAGGCTGCAGCTGATGAATTTAGCTCCAACAATCTCGGAAAGACAGTCAATGTACAGGGCGGTGGTTCTGGTACTGGCTTGTCCCAGGTTCAATCTGGGGCGGTTGAAATCGGAAATTCTGACGTTTTTGCTGAAGAAAAAGAGGGAATTGATGCTTCAGCTCTTGTTGATCATAAAGTTGCTGTCGCTGGGCTAGCCGTAATTGTCAACAAAGAAGTTAGCGTTGATAACCTTACGACAGAGCAACTGAAAAAAATCTTTTCAGGTGAATACACTAACTGGAAGCAAGTTGGTGGAAAGGATTTAGAAATTTCCATTATCAACCGGGCAGCCAGCTCAGGCTCACGCGCAACCTTTGATAGTGTAATTATGGATGGTACTTCAGCTGTTCAAAGTCAAGAGCAAGATTCAAATGGGATGGTTAAGTCTATTGTTTCCCAAACACCAGGGGCAATTTCTTATCTAGCTTTTGCTTATTTGGATAATTCAGTAAAAACGATTAGTTTGAATGGAAATAAACCGACTACAAAAAATGTAGCCACAAATGCTTGGCCTCTTTGGTCTTATGAGCATATGTATACACTTGGTAAGCCGAAAGGCCTAGCAAAAGAATTCCTGGATTATATGCTGTCTGATGAAGTCCAAGAAGGCGTTGTTAAGGGAATGGGCTATATTTCCATCAATGATATGAAAGTTAGTAAGGATGCTGACGGAAATGTCACAAAGATAGAAGGAGATAAGAAATGAAACGTGAAGAACTAGCTAAGAAATTGCTATCATCTTCTAAAAATTCTCGCTTAGAGAAGTTTGGTAAGTATCTGACTTTTGCTTGTTTATCTTTGATTGTCATTATCGTTGCCATGATCTTGATCTTCGTTGCTCAAAAAGGTCTTTCTACTTTCTTTGTCAACGGAGTAAATGTTTTTGAGTTCCTCTTTGGCTCAACATGGAATCCTTCTGGCAAGGAATTTGGTGCCTTACCAATGATTTTGGGATCTTTCATCGTGACCATCCTGTCCGCTGTGATTGCAACGCCTTTTGCAATTGGAGCGGCAGTCTTCATGACTGAGGTATCTCCAAAAGGAGCTAAAATATTACAACCTGCTATTGAACTTTTAGTTGGTATTCCTTCTGTTGTCTATGGATTTATTGGTTTGCAAGTAGTTGTACCCTTTGTTCGTTCTATTTTTGGTGGAACTGGTTTTGGTATCTTGTCAGGTATCTTCGTTTTATTCGTTATGATTCTGCCGACCGTTACCTTTATGACAACAGACAGCTTACGTGCTGTACCGCGTCACTATCGTGAAGCTAGTTTGGCCATGGGTGCTACCCGCTGGCAAACCATTTGGCGAGTAACCTTGAAAGCAGCACGTCCAGGTATTTTTACAGCTGTAGTCTTTGGGATGGCGCGCGCATTTGGTGAAGCACTTGCTATTCAAATGGTTGTAGGAAACTCTGCTGTAGTTCCAACTTCTTTAACAACACCAGCAGCAACTCTGACATCTGTCTTGACCATGGGAATCGGAAATACCGTAATGGGTACAGTTGATAATAATGTTCTTTGGTCATTGGCTTTAGTTCTCTTGATTATGAGCTTGGCTTTCAACAGTGTGATTAAATTGATTACGAAAGAAAGGGGTAAGAAAAACTATGCACGCTAAGAAATTAGATAAATTAGCAACGAGCATTCTCTATACCATAGCAGGCATCATTGTGACCATTCTTGCCTCCTTGATTCTTTATATCTTGGTAAGAGGATTGCCACATATCTCATGGTCTTTCTTGACTGGCAAATCATCTTCTTATCAAGCTGGTGGTGGTATTGGGATTCAGTTATACAATTCCTTCTTTCTTTTGGTGATTACTCTGATTATCTCTGTTCCTCTTTCTATGGGGGCCGGTGTGTATCTTTCTGAGTATGCTAAAAAAGGTCCTGTGACAAACTTCATCAGAACCTGTATTGAGATTTTGTCTTCTTTGCCATCTGTCGTTGTCGGGCTTTTTGGTTATTTAATCTTCGTTGTACAGTTTGAATATGGATTTTCAATCATTTCTGGTGCCCTGGCTTTGACCGTGTTCAACTTACCACAGATGACGCGTAATGTTGAAGATAGCTTGCGCCATGTTCACCATACACAGAGGGAAGCAGGGCTAGCTTTAGGGATTTCTCGCTGGGAGACAGTGATTCATGTAGTTATTCCAGAAGCTCTTCCTGGAATAGTGACAGGGATTGTCCTGGCTTCAGGGCGTATCTTTGGTGAAGCAGCGGCCTTGATCTACACTGCTGGTCAGTCTGCTCCAGCTTTGGATTGGTCCAACTGGAACATCTTCAGTATCACTAGTCCAATCTCTATTTTCCGTCAGGCAGAGACTCTTGCGGTTCATATCTGGAAAGTCAACAGTGAGGGGACTATTCCTGATGCAACAGCTGTATCTGCTGGATCAGCTGCTGTCCTTTTGATTTTCATATTGATTTTCAACTTTGGTGCTCGCAAGCTCGGTAGCTACTTACATAAGAAACTAACCTCTGCATAAAGGAGAAGAAATGACAGAATACAATTGGAATGAAAAACATATCATTACTTTTCCTCAAGAAAAAGTAGCCTTAGAAACCAAGGATTTACACGTTTACTATGGTAAAAAAGAATCCATCAAGGGCATTGATATGCAGTTTGAAAAAAATAAAATTACCGCTTTAATCGGTCCATCTGGTTCCGGAAAATCAACCTATCTACGCAGCCTTAATCGAATGAACGACACCATCGATATTGCAAGTGTGACAGGAGAAATTCTCTATGAAGGAATCGATGTCAACCGTCCCGAAATCAATGTTTATGAAATGCGGAAGCACATTGGTATGGTCTTTCAAAGACCCAATCCTTTTGCTAAGTCCATTTATCGGAACATTACCTTTGCTCACGAGCGGGCAGGGGTTAAGGACAAGAAAATCTTGGACGAGATTGTAGAAACTTCACTCAAGCAGGCTGCCCTTTGGGATCAGGTCAAGGACGATTTACACAAGTCGGCTCTGACACTCTCAGGTGGTCAACAACAGCGCTTGTGTATTGCTCGAGCTATCTCTGTCAAGCCTGATATCTTACTGATGGATGAGCCTGCTTCAGCCTTGGATCCTATCGCGACCATGCAGCTGGAAGAAACTATGTTTGAACTCAAAAATAACTATACCATCATCATTGTGACCCACAATATGCAGCAGGCGGCACGCGCAAGTGACTATACTGGATTTTTCTATTTGGGAGATCTGATTGAATATGACAAGACGACCAATATCTTCCAGAATGCTAAATTGCAATCAACAAATGATTATGTGTCTGGTCATTTTGGATAAGGGAATTCCATGTTGATCATAACAGTGTATAAAAATTAAGGATAGAAAAAATGACAGAACCTATTTTACAAGTCAAGGACTTGTCGGTTTATTACAATAAAAAGAAGGCTCTGAATAGTGTCACTCTAGATTTTTTGCCCAATGAAATTACGGCTTTGATTGGACCATCTGGTTCTGGGAAATCAACTCTCTTAAAAGCTATTAATCGTATGGGTGATCTTAATCCAGAGGTGACGACTACAGGAACGGTTCTCTATAATGAACACAACATTTATGGGCCTAGGACTGATACTGTAGAGCTGCGAAAAGAAATCGGTATGGTCTTTCAGCAACCAAATCCTTTCCCAATGACTATCTATGAGAATGTGGTCTATGGACTGAGAATTAATGGGGTTAAAGATAAGCATATCTTGGATGAAGCTGTTGAGAGCTCTTTAAAAGGCGCTTCTATCTGGGATGAAGTGAAGGATCGTCTCCATGATTCGGCTATCGGACTCTCTGGTGGACAGCAGCAACGTGTCTGCGTAGCTCGTGTACTTGCTACAAGCCCTAAAATCATTCTTCTGGATGAGCCAACTTCGGCCTTAGACCCCATTTCAGCAGGGAAAATTGAAGAAACCCTCTACGGTTTGAAAGATCAGTATACCATGCTCTTGGTTACAAGATCTATGCAACAGGCTTCACGGATTTCAGATAAAACAGCCTTTTTCCTAGGTGGAGATTTGATAGAGTTTAATTCGACCAAGCAAATGTTCCTAGAACCTGCTCATAAAGAGACAGAAGATTATATTACTGGTAAATTTGGATAAGAAGAAAGGATAAAGACAGGTATGCTTCGAGTACAATTTGAAGAAGATTTAGAGAAGTTGCATAACCAATTCTATGCAATGGGAAATGAAGTGCTTTCGCAAATCAATCGGACAGTTCGTGCCTTTGTAACGCATGATCGTGAAATGGCGAAAGAGGTCATTGAAGAAGACGCAGAAGTAAATGAATACGAAGTGAAATTGGAGAAGAAATCCTTGGAGATTATTGCTTTGCAGCAACCAGTTTCCCAAGACTTACGGACGGTTATTACTGTCTTGAAAGCAAGTTCTGATTTAGAAAGAATGGGTGACCACGCGGTTTCTATTGCGCAGGCAACTATTCGAATGAAAGGTGAAGTTCGCATCCAATCTGTTGAAGAAGAAATTAAAAAGATGGGTCGTGATGTGAAAAACTTTGTTGAATCAGCCTTGGATCTTTACCTTAATGGAAGTGTAGATCAAGCATATGAAGTAGCGGCAATGGACGAAAAAATTAATCATTATTTTGAAAGTATTCAGGAGTTAGCTACAGAAGAAATTCGCAAGAATCCTGAATCAATCGTAACTGGTCGTGATTATTTCCAAGTAATCAATTATTTGGAACGTATTGGCGACTACGCAAAGAACATTTGCGAATGGGTTGTCTACTTCGAGACAGGTAAAATTGTTGAAATGTAATGTTATAAAAGATGCGATTCATGTCGCATCTTTTTTATATATGGGGCTATGTAAGGGGTCTGTTTTTCATTGGAACTTAAGCTTGACTATGATACACTAGTAGAATATACACGAAAGGCAATATTTTCATAGCCAAGAATTTAGGAGTCAAGAATGAAGAAAAAAATTTTAGTCATTATCAGTATCTTGCTTATTTCGCTTTCAGCTGGCTTTGTTTATATGACTCAATTTTACAGCACAACAGGTTTAGACCGAAAGGAAGAAAAAATCATTAAACATGGTTTTCGTTTATTAGAAGAACAGATTGGGACTTATATCAAAGAAAACTACTCAGGAATCACTAAAATAGAATTCTCTCCTATTTTCATCCAAGGTGGTAAGGACAATCCTCCATTCACAGCGGACGTTCTTCCAGTAATTTATGATAAGGAAGGGAATCGGGCGGTGATGGGGAAGCGAATAGGTAAAAAAGGTTATCCGACGTATGGAACAACTGGAGACTTAACTCTTGACTTTGACCAAATGGGCAATGAAAATATTTTTCTAAAAGGTTCTTCAATTTTGGATGAAAAGATCGATGTTAGTAGCGCTAATCATTTACCAGAGGAGGCGAAGTTAACACCTCCAATTAAAGGAACAGATGATAATATTGATGCTTTGGTAAAAGATGGTCAGTTGAAAAATGTCATCAAAAGTGATGGTGGAAGTCCTAAAGCAAAAATAAATTATAACCTTGAAATTGAAAGAGGAGAATATTGGAAATATAAATAGGCTTTGAAAAGAAAAACGATACTGTTATTCTTAATATCACTACCCAGAGGAAAAAAGTTATGAAGAAAAAAATTTTTACGACACTTGCTCTTATTTTAGTCTTGATATCAGGAGGTATCTTTGTATACAACAAACTAACAAAACCTAACTTTGGTCCTAAAACAACCAAGCTCTATCAACACGGATTTCAACTTCTTGAAGAACAAATTGGAACCTACATCAAAGAACACTATAAAGGTATTGAGAGGATTGAATTTTCTCCTATATATGTTACTGGGGATGACGGGTCTTCCATGTTGAATGCCTATGTACGTCCGACTTTATATGATAAATACGGGAATAAAGCAACTCTAGGTACACAAATAAAAAATTATGCTCCAAATAGTTTTGGTATTGTTACTGACTTAATCGTTGATTTTGACTGGGATGGTAACGAGGTAATTGAATTATTTGATTCAGATGACGAGAGAATTGATGTTTCGAATGCAAAGAAATTACCTAAAGAAGCTAAACTAAGAGATGCAGAAAGTATAGATATAAATATTGAGCTATTATTAAAAGATGGTCAATTAAAAGAGGTCGTAAAGGATGAAAAAGGCAGTCCAGAAGCTGAAATATTATATAATGTAGAGTTACGGAAAGGTGACGCAGAACTCGAAAAAGAAAAAAAAGAAAAAACTAATGTTTTGAGTTTCTCGTGAATTACAAAGACAGGTCATCCTTGTCTTTTTCTTTGCTTTAAAATGTGGTAAAATGGTTTCAAAAAGTATTTAATGAACAGGATTTCCTGTATCTTAGATGAGGAGAAAAACATGCAAGCAGTTGCACACTTTATTGACACTTTTGTTCCTGAACACTACGATCTATTTCTAGATCTCAATCGTACAGATAAGACCTTTTCAGGCAAGGTGACTATTATTGGGGAAGCTAAGTCAAGTAAGATTTCCCTGCACCAAAAGGACCTAGTAATTGAAACTGTCGAAGTAGCCGGTCAAACACGTCCTTTTATAGTCGACAATGCGAACGAAGCTCTTTACATCGAGTTAGATGCCACAGGTCAAGTTGAAGTAACGGTGACTTATACTGGTAAGATCACGGATAATATGACTGGTATTTACCCATCTTACTACACAGTGGATGGTGTAAAAAAAGAAATCATTTCTACTCAATTTGAGAGTCACTTTGCTCGTGAAGCTTTTCCAAGCGTGGATGAGCCAGAAGCTAAAGCAACTTTTGACTTGGCTTTGAAGTTTGACCAGGCAGAAGGCGAGTTAGCTCTATCCAATATGCCAGAAATTGACATTGAAAATCGTAAAGCAACTGGTATTTGGAAGTTTGAAAGAACTCCACGTATGTCATCTTATCTACTAGCTTTCGCTGCAGGTGATATGCAAGGAGTAACTGCCAAGACTAAAAATGGAACTTTAGTCGGTGTCTATGCGACAAAGGCACATCCGGCTAGCAATTTAGAGTTTGCTTTGGACATTGCTGTTCGTTCCATTGAGTTTTATGAGGATTATTATGGAGTTAAATATCCTATCCCACAGTCTCTTCATGTAGCTTTGCCTGACTTTTCATCTGGTGCTATGGAAAACTGGGGTCTGGTTACTTATCGCGAGATTTACCTCTTAGTTGATGAAAACTCTACGGTATCCAGTCGACAAGATGTAGCTCTTGTTGTTGCCCATGAGTTGGCACACCAATGGTTCGGAAACCTTGTCACTATGAAGTGGTGGGATGACCTTTGGCTTAATGAAAGCTTTGCTAATATGATGGAATATGTCTGCGTCAATGCCATTGAGCCGACTTGGAATATTTTTGAGAATTTCCAAACAACAGGAGTTCCGCTTGCTTTGAAACGAGATGCAACAGACGGGGTTCAGTCTGTCCATGTGGAGGTGAATCATCCAGACGAAATTAATACCTTATTTGACCCAGCAATCGTATATGCCAAGGGAAGCCGTCTCATGCATATGCTTCGCCGCTGGTTGGGTGATGAGGCCTTTGCCAAAGGTTTAAACGCCTACTTTGCTAAACACCAGTATGGAAATACAATCGGACGTGATCTTTGGAATGCACTTGGAGATGCTTCTGGTCGTGATGTGGCAGCCTTTATGGACTCTTGGTTGGAGCAACCTGGCTATCCTGTTTTGACTGCCCGTGTAGAAAATGACACCTTGAAGTTGACTCAGAAGCAATTCTTTATTGGTGAACATGAAGACAAGAAGCGGACTTGGGTTCTGCCATTAAACAGTAATTGGAATGGTTTGCCTGATACACTGGAAACTGAAACACTTGAAATTCCAAACTATTCTGCTTTGGCAGCTCAGAACCAAGGAGCTTTGCGCTTCAATACAGAAAACACAGCCCACTATATCACAGATTATCAAGGTGTCTTGTTAGACCAGATTCTAGATACGATTACTGAGTTAGACAGCACCAGCAAGCTCCAAGTGGTGCAGGAACGCCGTCTCTTAGCAGAAGCTGGCCACATTTCATTTGCTGAATTAGTTCCAGTAATTGAAAAACTGACAGAAGAAAGCTCTTACTTGGTTGTTTCTGGGGTTAAAGCTGTTCTGAGTGGTTTGAAAATCTTTGTTGAAGAAGGTAGCGAGAGTGAAAAAGCTTATAATGACTTAGTTATCAAACTTAGCCGATTCAACTTTGATCGCCTAGGCTTTGAAGCTAAAGATGGAGAAAGCGATGAGGATGAATTAGTCCGTCAAATCGTTATTGGAAACTTGATTGCTGCCAATGATGAAAAAGCGACTCAAGAAGCTGACGGCATCTTTAAAGCTCATCAAGATGATCTGGAAAAACTTCCTGCAGCTATCCGCTTGCATATCCTGATTAACCAAATCAAACATCATGAGAACAAGGAGCTGACGGATCAATATCTGAAGAACTACGTATCGACAGTTGATGGAAGTTTCAAGAGACAATTGGCTTCGGCTTTAGCCTACACTAATGATAAGGAAACGCTTGACCAAATTTTAGAAGCTTTGAAGAATAAAGATATTGTTAAGCCACAAGATTTAGCTATGAGCTGGTATCTGCCTTTGCTCAATCACGATTTTACTCAAGCTACTGTTTGGGCTTGGGCTCGTGAGAATTGGGGCTGGATTAAGGCGGCCTTGGGAGGTGATATGAGCTTTGATAAGTTTGTCATCTATCCAGCTAATGCCTTTAAGACAGCAGAAAGGCTCGCTGAATACAAAGCTTTCTTCGAACCTCAATTGTCAGATATGGCTATCAGTCGTAATATCAGCATGGGTATCAAAGAAATTGCAGCTCGTGTTGACTTAATTACACGAGAAAAAGAAGCAGTAGAAAAGGCTTTGAAAGCAAGTAAGTAATAGATAAAAAACAGCGGATCTTGCAATCTGCTGTTTTTTTGGAAGTCAGTATAAAGTGTCCATCCTGAAAATCATGTTATAATAGCAATGTCAAAGAAATTTTACCTAGAATTGTATAGGATGTTAAAGAATTTCGTCTAGCCAATTCGTGAAGAAAAGAATAATATAAAGAGGAAATGCAGATGTTAGGAAAACAATTAAAATTACTTAGAGAACAAAAGGGCTATAGTCAGAATCAAATTTCAGAATATCTGGGAACAACTCGTCAAACTATCTCAAATTGGGAAAATGATAAAACGATTATAGATAGTCATAGTTTGATTCGCTTAGCTGATTTTTATCAGATCTCTTTAGATGAGTTATGTGGACGAACGAAGATTCCTGTTTACAAGAATTCAAAGATCAAGTCTATGATTTTAGCTAATGCTTGCACACTTTGGACTTGCTTCACTTCCGCTCATCGCTAAATCAATTGTTTTCCGACTAGCTTTTCAATTCTATTGATTCTGGGAGGACAATGATGTCTTACATTTATTTAACTCTTGCTATTGTATCTGAAATAGCTGCCACAAGTCTGTTAAAACTGTCGCAAGGTTTTTCGAAAATGCTTTTTGGGATTCTTGCTTTAGTTTTCTATGGCTTGTGTTTTTTCTTTTTATCCTTGTCTTTGAAAGGCATACAACTAAATCTAGTGTATGCCATTTGGTCGGGTGTTGGTTTAGTTGGAACAACAGTACTATCTATTTTGCTTTTTCATGAAAAAGTAACGTTCGCAAGCCTCTTGGGAATTGCTTTGGTTATTGTGGGGCTTGTTATATTAAACTTATCGCAAAAGATTCACTAATGAGGTAGTATGTTATGGGTGACAATTATTTTAAAAATAAAAAGGTCGTTATTATTGGTGCTAGTGGTAATTTGGGACAAGCCTATACACAAGCTTTTTTTCAAGCGGGTGCTCATTTATTTCTTTTAGGTCGCAATATGAATAAATTAGCTGCTTTTTCTGAGGATATTGCTTCCAACATTCCGATTTGCTCGATAGATATAACAAATGAAACTTCTATTAAAGTTGCAGTGTCTGAAGTTCAAAAGTGGTCGGATAATATAGATATTGTTATTAATGCAACAGGATTTGATGTACGAAAATCTTTATTATCTCACTCTGAGGAGGAAATCAATCAGACTATGACGATTAACCTAATAGGGGCTATTCTTGTCAGCAAACATTTTTTACCTTTGTTAAAAAATCAAAAAGGAGCAACCATTGTGCATTCAGGAGGTTTTGCAGATGGTAGGCTGGCCTTTCCCTATTATAGTGTAGATGTGGCGAGCCGCGCCGGACTTTTTTCTTTTATCGAATCAATGAATCGAGAATTAAAACAGGAGAAGAAAAAGATGCATCTAACTTATTTTTGCCCCAATGCAGCAGATACACCATCAGAAAAGCCTTATCATCCAGTTTGGAGAGAGATGGGGATCTCTATATCAAGTACAAATCAAGTAATCCAAGCTTTACTTAAAGGTATAAAATCTCGTAAAAGAGTGATTTTGATGGGACAAGGTACAAAGATTTTTACAACATTGAACCTGCTATCCCCAGCAATAGCGGATTATCTTTTACTGAGACGATACGGTCGTATTTTAAAAAAATATTTTGGATAAATTTTCTATTATTTTTCTAAGAATTTTCTCATCATTTAGTATTCTTTAAGAAAAAATTTAGGTCACTTTAAGAAAAAATAATTAAAATGTATGTAACCTAAAGAAAGGATGTGGTGAATTCATGAAGTAAAACTTCTTTACTTTATCACAGAAACTTAAAACAGAAAGAAGGAAAAACCTAGAATGAATAAAGAGAAAATGATTGTTGTAGAAAAAAGCACCAAGTGGTGGCTATCGGTAGTAGCGACAGGTTCTTTAGTAGTCGGCTTGCTTGGTGGCTATACATTCGGTTCTTTGACGCAAAAAGCAACAAATCAGCAGTCAACCGTTCAAACATCGAAAACGCAGCAAAATAATCAAGACGGCAATAATATGCAAGGCCCTGGTGGACAACCACCTCAAATGAATGGTCAAGAAGGACAAGGCGGACCTGGTGGTAACGGAGGACCTGGCGGTCCGGGAGGTCAGCCACCGCAAGGAAATAATAATCAAGAAAACGGTAGCAATTCTAAGAAGAAACCAGCCAATGCAGATGGAAGTACAAAGAATAATGAAAGCAATTCTAATCAAAATAATGAAGAAAACGCTACAAAATCTTAATCCATTTGTTAAAGTCATGATATAATAATTAAAGAATTATACTAAGATCCAAAAAATGGGACAGAAATTCTTTATTTTACATAATCTTAGATGAAGCAGATCAGTATCTTATAGCAGGAGGAGAACAAGATGATTAAGATTTTACTAGTAGAAGATGACTTAGGGTTGTCGAACTCTGTATTTGATTTCTTAGATGACTTTGCGGATGTCATGCAGGTTTTTGATGGTGAAGAAGGTCTCTATGAAGCTGAAAGCGGTGTTTATGATTTGATTCTACTGGATCTGATGCTTCCTGAAAAAGACGGCTTTCAAGTTTTAAAAGACTTGCGTGAAAAAGGAGTCTCAACTCCTGTTCTCATCATGACTGCTAAAGAAAGTTTGGATGATAAAGGACATGGCTTTGAATTAGGGGCAGATGACTATCTAACCAAGCCGTTTTATTTAGAAGAATTAAAGATGCGGATCCAGGCCTTACTCAAGCGTTCAGGAAAATTTAATGAAAATACTTTATCATATGGTGATGTGACAGTAAATCTTTCTACCAATACCACTTTGGTGAATGGAAAAGAAGTAGAATTACTGGGAAAAGAATTTGATTTATTAGTTTATTTCCTGCAGAACCAAAACGTAATTCTACCTAAAACTCAGATTTTTGATCGGCTTTGGGGCTTTGACAGTGATACTACCATTTCTGTCGTTGAAGTCTATGTCTCAAAAATTCGGAAAAAATTGAAAGGAACGACTTTCGCGAACAATATGCAAACCCTTCGCAGTGTCGGTTACATTTTGAAGAATGCTGAATAAACTTAGACGAACTTTTTATGCGGATGATTTTTCATATTTCATTCGCTATTTTGGTGTATTCACACTTATTTTCTCGGCCATGACTCTTTTAATCATTCAGATTATGCGCTCAGGGCTTTATACAACAGTTGACGATAATTTAAAAAGTTTAAGTCAGAATCCCAGATCTGTCCTCCACCTTGCTTTGGCTCGTGCAGCCAATATGCAACCAACGATTGATGAGGGTCAGTCATCTGATGATGATACTGGGCCACAAGACGCCCCAGACCCTGGACCAATGGATAATCTGAAGGTGAATTCGAACACTGAAGCAGTCTTGTTCGATGAAGACTTGAAACCATTGACTACTGCAGATCATTTTCTTAGTTTAAAAAAGATTTCAATCAAGAAAAAGGATGTAGGTAAAATTATTCAGACTACTTTGAAAAACAACTATGGTCAAGAAGAACTCTATCGTATGTTGGTTTTTGAGATTAATCCAAGCGAATTCTTATCTGGGAATCTTTTGAACAAAGTAAAATATGCAGCAGTTTTGATTAATGTCAATCAATTGGAGCAAACCAGTCAGAATCATGAACAAATCATTGTCATTGTTATGATTAGTTTCTGGTTAATTTCAATTATTGCCAGTATTTATTTGGCTCGGGTCAGCGTGAAGCCTCTAATAGACAGTATGCAGAAGCAAAAATCTTTTGTTGAAAACGCCAGCCATGAGTTGCGTACTCCTTTAGCTGTTTTGCAGAACCGTTTGGAAACTCTTTTCCGAAAACCGGAAGCTACGATTATGGAATCTAGTGAAAATATTGCCTCCAGTCTGGAAGAAGTTCGGAATATGCGGATGCTAACAACTAATCTATTGAATCTTGCAAGAAGAGATGATGGCATTAAGGCTGAAATTACTGAAGTTGAACCAGAATTTTTCACTACAACATTTGCCAACTATGAAATCATTGCGGATGAAAATGAGAAAGTATTTATCTACGAAAATCATATCGACCACAACATCAAGACAGATAGAACACTTCTAAAACAGCTGATGACTATTCTCTTTGATAATGCTGTGAAATATACAGAAGAAGATGGGGTTATTAAGTTTATAGTATGGTCAAAAGACCGTTCTCTATACTTACGAGTGTCCGATAACGGCCCTGGAATCAATAATGAAGACAAAAAGAAAATTTTTGATCGTTTTTATAGGGTTGATAAGGCTAGAACAAGACAAAAGGGTGGTTTTGGTCTAGGTCTATCTCTTGCAAAACAAATAGCCGATGCTCTAAAGGGTACAATTACTGTTAAAGATAATAGACCTAAAGGTACCATTTTTGAAGTCAAAATTTCAATCAAATCAGAAAGCAAGAAACGAGTTGGACGATTGAGTGATGGGAAAAAAGATTGAAGGTTTTATTCTAAAGAGAAGCTATTGGATAGACATCATTGTCTTTGTCAAAATAGGATTAACAGATATATAGTGATTCTAAAAAGCTTGGCTTTATTAAGCCAAGCTTTGTTGTTGTATTTAAAAATCAGCTCAAAGAGCTGATTTTTAATTTTTAATAGACCAAACGCTAACAGATTGTTCTTCAACAGGGAACTCTCCCCAGCCTTCTTCATCGATAGTGACAATTGTTTGGCAATTACCCAGGTAGTCCGAACACTCGTGCCCTGACCAATCTTGGCCAAAATACATCCGTTTTGACGTAGAAGTAGCATTTGAAATTAGAACTGCGATAGGCTGACTACCTTCTTGACCAGCCCTTGTCCATCCGATACAATTTGGGTCATCAAAATAGTCGGTCTCTTCACCATAAGCTAGGTTTAGACGAAGGTCTAATAGTTTGTCAATCTCTTCTCGGAAATCTTGCTGAGCGAATTCACCATTTATGCCATAGTAGTCTCCATAGAAAATACATGGTAGTCCAGACTCTCGAAGTAAAATAAGAGCATAAGCCGCTGGTTTAAACCATTCTTCCACAGTCGATTCAAGTGCTTGACCACGCTGAGTATCATGGTTTTCTACAAATGTCACTGCTGATTCAGGGTGGTTTTTCACTAAAGTATGATCAAAAATAGTACGCAGATCAAATTCGTCACCTTTTTGACTTGCTTCAAAAAGATTAGTATGCAATTTAACATCGACAAGGTCGAAGCGATAGTCAATATTTTCTAAGTAGTCATTATTAGCAGCTTCATCATTATTCCAAAACTCTCCGAAAACGTAGAAATCATCACCATATTCTTGCAAAATATCTCGAATAAAGTTGGCCATAAAGAAGGAATCTATATGCTTAACTGCATCCAAGCGGAAACCCTGTATACCTGTAGTTTCGATAAACCATCTAGCCCAATCGTATAGGTTTTTAATAACATCTGGGTGTTTGAAGTCCAGATCGGCGTACATTAGATAGTCATAGTTTCCGTTTTCGCTGTCTACCAGCTCGTCATTCGCCCAACCTTTATTGTCACCTTGAATTAAATAAATTCCAGACCGACGACTTTTTGCATCAAAGTCAGTTCCAGTAAAATGGTACCAATGCCATTCAAAGTCATTATATTGCTTGTTTCTTCCTGGAAAAGTAAAGTGAGTCCATCCTTTAATCATAAAGGGCTCAGAAATAGCAGTAGTACGGTCATTTGGATCTACTTCAATAACCGTAAATGTTTCAGTTCCGTCGGCTGCAGCCTTATGATTTAAAACGACATCAGCAATTGGATCGATTCCATTGTCTTTTAGTGTTTGGATCGCTTGAAGATATTCTTCTTTTAATCCATACTTAGTCCGAACGGTTCCTTTTTGATCAAACTCTCCTAAATCAAATAAGTCGTAAATGCCATAGCCGACATCATTTGAGGCAGTTGCTTTAAAAGCCGGAGGCATCCATATTTTTTTAATTCCTTTGGCTGCCAAATTTGGCGCATCCATTGCTAAACGATTCCAATGCTGGCCATCATCTGGAAGATACCATTCAAAATACTGCATTAAAGTTTGGTTTTTCATATTATGTTCCTTATTTAATCAATTCTTCTGACTCATAGAATGTATTCATG
The DNA here is from genome assembly GCF_030439935.1 of Streptococcus sp. SG1. Classification (NCBI taxonomy): domain Bacteria; kingdom Bacillati; phylum Bacillota; class Bacilli; order Lactobacillales; family Streptococcaceae; genus Streptococcus; species Streptococcus sp. SG1. The sequence continues at coordinate 101,505 of NZ_JAQFJC010000004.1, forward strand.
TCAGATTTACCGCTATTTTATCAAAAATAGAAGGAGGACGCAAAAGTTTGCGTCACTGTTTTTTGAACCTTATCTCAAATACTGTACAATTATGATCGTTTAGAATTGGCAAAATCGCATCCTAATGAATTAAGGCGCAAAAAAAGCTCCGAAGAGCTCATTTTGTATGCAGTTAGTTTATTAACCAAGTTTTGCTGCAAGACGTGCTTTATCACGGCTAGCTTTGTTCTTGTGGATCAAACCTTTAGTTTCTGCTTTATCGATAGCTGAGCTAGCAGCGCGGTAAAGTTCTTCAGTTGGGTTTGCTTCAAAAGCTTTGATTGCAGTACGCATAGCTGATTTTTGAGCTGAGTTTTTTTCGTTGTGTTTAACGTTCAATTCAGCGCGTTTGATAGCTGATTTAATGTTTGCCAAGTTTTTCACCTCCAATGTATACTAACTATCTAATTATATATGAAAAGTTCGCATTTGACAAGCCTTAATTATTCTTTTAAAAAAATATCACTTGATTTCAATCAATTATAGTTATTTCTTTAAGTAAATCTCATCAATTTCATGGTTATGAGCTTTATGAAGGATTAATTCAGCTCGATTGCGAGTAGGTTCAATATAATCTTTTAAGTTAACTAAATTAATAGATTTCCATATGTTACGAGCCATTTTCATAACGTCTTCAACCGGTTCTTTAGTGAAGCGATGGTAGTAGTTCTTTGAATCCCGTCTAGCCAAGTCTAGTAATTTACCGAAACGATCAAGATACCATTTCTCAATATTTTCAACCTCAGCATCCACATAAATAGAAAAATCAAAGAAATCTGTTATATAGAGACATTCATTTTGAGGATTTTGAAAAACATTAATCCCTTCAACAATGACGAAATCAGCAACTTGGATTGTTTGTGTCTGATCTGGAACAATATCATAGATTTCATGGGAATAGACAGGTACCTGATAATTTTGTCCGTTTTTCAGGTGATCTAAGAAGTTTAGAAGAAGTTCCATGTTATAACTTTCAGGGAAACCTTTTCTATTTAAAAGATTGAGTTCTTGCAAGACAGAGTTTGGATATAAAAAACCGTCTGTAGTTACCAGTTCAACTTTTGCATTCTCAAAAGTCCTAGACAGTAAAATTTGGAGAAGGCGGCTTGTTGTAGACTTTCCAACAGCTACGCTTCCAGAAACACCGATGATAAAAGGTTGTTTTTTTAAGGTTTTTTGCAGAAAAATTCCTTTTGAAAAAGCAAGATCTTCTTTGGCTCTCTTATAAATTTGAATCAGATTAGTTAATGGTAAGTAGATATCCATAACATCTTGCAAACTAATTTCATCATTAAAACTTTTTATTGAATTTAATTCTTCTTCAGTTAATGGCGGTGTTGTTTTTCTATGTAATTGTTGCCATCTTTCTCGGCTAATTCTATCAAAATGAAGGAATTCGTTTGTCATATTTTTTCTCCTATCAACTTGATTAGTATACCATATTGTTAAAAAAATTGTAGAAAATATTGTAAACGGTTTACATTTTAGGTAAAATTGTGATAAAATTAATTTATGTCGAAGATGTATTTTGCAGAAAATCCGGATGCTAAGCACGATATCCATAAATTACAACTGAATTTATTAGGTCAACCAATGACCTTCCTTACGGATGCTGGCGTCTTTAGCAAGAAGATGATCGATTATGGTAGTCAGGTCCTCCTGTCTACCATAGATTTTTCTATAGGGGATACTATTTTGGATCTGGGCTGTGGTTATGGTCCATTAGGTTTAACATTAGTAAAGTCGCAAGCTGTGAAAGCTACCTTAGTGGATATTAACCTGCGTGCTTTGGATTTAGCCCGAAAAAATGCCGAACTTAATGGGGTTTCAGCGGAAATCTTTCAATCTAATATCTATGATCAAGTAACTGGAGTTTTTGACCATATAATTAGTAATCCTCCTATTAGAGCTGGGAAGCAAGTAGTTCATCAAGTTATTGCAGGTAGCCTTGAGCATTTGACGGTAGGTGGTGACCTAACTATCGTCATACAGAAGAAGCAGGGGGCGCCAAGCGCTAAAGCCAAAATGGAAGAAGTTTTTGGAAATTGTGAAGTTGTCAAAAAAGATAAAGGCTACTATATTTTAAGGAGTGAGAAACTAGAATGAGAGCTGTCGACATTATTCAAAAAAAACGTGATGGTTTTGAATTAACAAAAGAAGAAATTCAATGGTTGATTGATGGTTATGTTGCTGGTACAGTGCCCGATTATCAAATGTCTGCTTTTGCAATGGCTATTTACTTTAAGGGAATGACAACCAGAGAAATTTCAGACTTGACTATGACAATGGTAGGAACAGGTCAGCAAATTGACTTATCAGAAATTTCTGGTATTAAAGTGGATAAGCACTCTACTGGTGGTGTTGGTGATAAGGTCACTTTGATTCTTGTTCCCTTGGTTGCTAGCTTTGGTGTACCAGTTGCCAAGATGAGTGGGCGAGGACTAGGTCATACAGGAGGAACGATTGACAAACTGGAATCTGTAAAAGGATTTCAAGTTGAGCGCAGTCAGGAAGAATTTATCAAACAAGTCCAAGATATCGGTCTTTCTGTAATTGGTCAGTCAGATCAACTTGTGAAAGCTGATAAGTTGCTTTATGCTCTTCGTGATGTGACTGCAACAGTTGACACAATTCCTCTAATTGCGAGTTCTGTCATGAGTAAGAAAATCGCTGCCGGAGCAGATAGTATCCTTCTAGATGTGACAGTTGGTGAAGGCGCCTTTATGAAGAATATCGAAGATGCGCGTCGCCTTGCTCAGACCATGGTTGAGTTAGGTAAAGCTGTAGGCAGACGAACAGTAGCTGTTATTACGGATATGAGCCAACCTGTGGGAACAAGCATTGGTAATCGTTTGGAAATCCTTGAGGCTCTAGAAATTCTTCAAGGAAAAGGCAGAGAAGATGTAACCCATTTTATCTGCGAGTTAGCTCAGATTATGCTTAGCTTAGCAAATGTGGAAAAAACTATAGAGGAAGTTCGCGAGCACATAATGAACGGCTCTGCTCTCAGAAAGTTTGAAGCTATGATTCAAGCACAGGGGGGTGACTTGGAAGACCTTTATAGGCCATCTTCAGCCCAGTATATAGTAGACGTCACTGCAGATCAGTCTGGTTTCATTTCTGAACTACCAGCTATGGAATTTGGTTTGTTTGCTATGCGTTTAGGTGCTGGTCGAGCAGTTAAATCTGACAAACTAGACTATGAAACAGGAATTGTTTTTGAGAAAAAAGTTGGTGAAGCTGTTCAGGCAGGTGAAGTAGTTGCTAAAATCTATGCCAACCAAAAAATCTCTGAGGAAATGCTTACAGAATTCAAAAAAAATGTTAGAATAGATGTCGAACGAAAAAAAGTAAGCGAAATCATTGAGGTCATTTCTTGAGTTTAAAGGAGAAAAAATGAAATTGAACAAATACATTGACCATACTCTTTTAAAGCCGGAAGCAACAAAAGAGCAAATTGAAAAAATAATTGAAGAAGCCAAAGAATATGATTTTGCAAGTGTCTGCGTTAATCCGACTTGGGTAAAGCTTGCAGCTGAAGAACTAAGCGGATCTGATGTAAAAGTTTGTACAGTTATAGGTTTCCCTTTGGGGGCAACCACTCCTGAAGTAAAGGCATTTGAAACAAAAAATGCGATTGAAAATGGGGCTGATGAAATCGATATGGTAATCAATATTGGCGCTCTCAAGTCTGGTAACTTGGATTTGCTTGAAAAAGATATTCAAGCAGTAGTAGAAGCAAGTGGTGAGAAACTTGTGAAGGTTATTATTGAAACATGCCTTTTAACGGATCAAGAAAAAGTTTTGGCCTGTCAAATTTCCCAAAAAGCTGGAGCCGACTTTGTAAAAACATCGACTGGCTTTTCAACTGGTGGTGCCACTGTAGAAGATGTAGCTTTGATGAGACAAACAGTTGGTCCTGATATGGGCGTTAAAGCATCTGGAGGTGCTCGTTCTTATGAAGATGCTCAAGCTTTTATTAAGGCTGGAGCTACTCGGATCGGAGCTTCATCGGGCGTTGCTATCATGAAAGGGGAAACAGCTAGTGGCAACTACTGATTTAATCGATTTGGCCGTAGAGACAAGCAAAAATGCGTATGTTCCATATTCTCACTTTCCAATTGGTGCTGTACTAGTTGCTAAAGATGGCCGTGTCTTCACTGGAGTTAATGTTGAGAATGCTAGTTTTGGTTTGACAAACTGTGGTGAACGAACAGCAATATTTAAAGCAGTTTCTGAAGGAGCACTTGAGTTTGAAGAGCTGATTGTCTATGGGCAGACAGAAAAGCCAATTTCTCCATGTGGAGCATGCCGTCAAGTGATGGCAGAATTTTTTAATAAAGATCTAAAAGTGACATTAGTCGCTAAAGATAAATCGACGGTCGTGATGACGGTCGGGGAATTACTTCCATATTCTTTTACCGACTTAAAATAGTTGGTAGTCTGGGTCATCTGACCACACAATTTTGCAACATTGTTGCATATCTTATTTAGGAGGTTCAGAAATGAACAAGAAAAAATGGCTAGGCCTTGGTCTAGTAGCTGTCGCAGCAGTAGGACTTGCTGCATGTGGTAACCGTGCGTCTCGCTCAAATAGCAATTCAGATGCTAAAACAGATCTGAAAGCTGCTATCGTAACCGATACTGGTGGTGTTGATGACAAGTCATTCAACCAATCAGCATGGGAAGGTTTGCAAGAATGGGGTAAAGAAAACGGTCTTTCAAAAGATCATGGTTTCACTTACTTCCAATCAACAAACGAATCAGAGTATGCTAACAACCTTGAGCAAGCTGCATCAAGTGGTTATAAAGCAATTTTTGGTATTGGATTTGCTCTTCGTAACGCTGTAGAAGCTGCTGCCAAAGACCACTCAGACATCAACTATGTCATCATTGATGATGAAATCAAAGGTCAAGACAATGTCGCTTCTGCTTTGTTTGCAGATAACGAAGCAGCTTATCTTGCAGGTGTAGCTGCAGCGAAAACAACTAAAACAAAAGTTGTTGGATTTGTAGGTGGTATTAAAGGTGCCGTATTGACTCGTTTTGAAAAAGGTTTCGAAGCTGGTGTTAAATCAGTAGACCCATCTATCAAGATTGATGTTCAATATGCAGAATCATTTGGTGATGCTGCTAAAGGTAAAACAATCGCCGCTGCACAATATACAGCAGGTGCTGATATCATTTATCAAGTAGCTGGTGGTACAGGTGCTGGTGTCTTCAACGAAGCGAAGTCAATCAATGAAACAAGAAACGAAAGCGAAAAAGTTTGGGTTATTGGTGTGGACCGTGACCAAGAAGCCGAAGGAAAATTTAAATCTAAAGATGGTAAAGAATCTAACTTCGTTCTTGCTTCTACCTTGAAAAAAGTTGGTGGAACAGTTAAAGACATCGCAACCAAAGCATCTAAAAACCAATTCCCTGGTGGTAAAACAACAGTTTATGGTTTGAAAGATGGTGGTGTTGATTTGACAACTAAAGCTTTGTCAGATGATGCTAAAAAAGCAGTAGAAGATGCTAAAGCTAAAATTCTTGACGGAAGCATCAAAGTTCCTGCAGAATAAAATTCAAACATTGACTCTCAGGAAGCGATCTTAGAGAGGTCGCTTCTTTGAGATTGAGGCAAAAGGTTTTGTCTCAATAGAGCTTACTAACTCTTAGTAGGTTCTATTGAAATAAAAATTTTGAAAGGATGGGATCACAATGACACATGAAAATGTCATCGAAATGCGGGAGATTACCAAAATTTTTGGACAATTTGTTGCAAATGACAAAATTAACCTTCATCTTCGTCGTGGTGAAATTCATGCTCTTTTAGGAGAAAACGGAGCAGGTAAATCTACTTTGATGAATATGTTGGCAGGATTGCTTGAGCCTACTAGTGGTGAAATTGCAGTAAATGGGCAAGTTGTTAAACTAGACTCACCGTCGAAAGCAGCCTCTTTAGGTATTGGAATGGTGCACCAACACTTTATGCTGGTCGAAGCATTTACTGTTGCCGAGAATATTATTTTAGGAAGTGAAATTACTAAGAATGGTGTTCTAGACATCAAAAAAGCAATCCAAGAGATAAAAGAATTATCTGAAAAATATGGACTTGCCGTAGATCCTTCTGCAAAAATCGAAGACATTTCAGTCGGCGCTCAACAACGTGTTGAAATCTTAAAAACTCTTTATCGTGGTGCTGACATCCTTATTTTTGACGAACCAACAGCTGTATTAACGCCAGCTGAAATCGACGAATTGATGATCATTATGAAGAACCTTGTCAAAGAGGGGAAATCGATTATTTTGATTACGCACAAGTTGGATGAAATTCGTGCAGTTTCTGATCGTGTTACAGTTATTCGTCGTGGTAAAAGTATTGAAACGGTTGAGATTGCTGGTGCTACAAACCAAGATCTTGCTGAAATGATGGTAGGACGTTCTGTTTCATTTACAACAGAAAAAAATCCTCCACAACCAAAAGAAGTAATTCTTTCAATCAAAGATTTAGTTGTTAATGAAAACCGTGGTATTCCAGCTGTCAAGAATTTATCACTTGATGTTCGTGCAGGTGAAATTGTTGGTATTGCCGGTATTGACGGAAATGGACAAAGTGAATTAATTCAAGCGATTACTGGTTTGCGTAAAGTTAAATCAGGAACTATTAATATCAAAGGTAAGGACGTAGTTGGCTTACCTCCTCGTAAGATTACGGAAATGAAGGTCAGTCACGTTCCTGAAGACCGCCACCGTGATGGTTTGGTCCTTGATATGACTATTTCTGAAAATATTGCTTTACAAACTTACTATAAAGAACCACTGAGCAAGAATGGTATTTTGAATTATACTAATATTCATAATTATGCTCGTAAACTGATGGAAGAGTTCGATGTTCGTGCGGCAAATGATTATGTTCCTGCATCAGCTCTATCTGGAGGAAACCAGCAAAAGGCAATTATTGCTCGTGAAGTGGACCGTGATCCAGATCTTCTAATTGTTAGTCAGCCTACACGTGGATTAGACGTTGGTGCGATTGAGTATATCCATAAACGTTTGATTGGTGAGCGTGATAAAGGAAAAGCAGTTCTTGTTGTCAGCTTTGAATTGGATGAAATTCTCAATTTATCTGACAAAATCGCTGTTATTCATGACGGTAAAATTCAAGGTATCGTAACGCCAGCTGAAACCAATAAACAAGAACTTGGTATTTTGATGGCCGGAGGAGAATTAAAGAAGGGAGATTCTAATGTCTAAGAAAACACAGCAGATTGCCGTTCCTTTGATTTCTGTCGTTCTTGGGATTTTACTCGGTGCGATTATCATGTGGATTTTTGGCTACGATGCTATTTGGGGGTATGAAGAACTTTTCAAAACAGCCTTTGGTACTCTAAGAAGTTTGGGAGAAATCTCTCGTGCAATGGGACCGTTGATCTTAATTGCCCTTGGTTTTGCAGTGGCTAGTCGAGCTGGCTTCTTCAACGTTGGTTTGCCTGGTCAAGCCTTGGCGGGATGGATTACTGCCGGTTGGTTTGCCTTATCATTTCCAAATTTACCGCGTCCACTTATGCTCATCATGACTGTATTCCTTGGTATTGTAGCGGGTGGTATCATTGGTGCGATTCCTGGTATTTTACGTGCTTACCTTGGAACATCAGAGGTCATTGTAACGATCATGATGAACTATATCGTTCTATATGTTGGTAATGCCTTTATCCATAGTTTCCCGAAATCTGTCATGCAGAGTGTGGATTCTAGTATCACTGTAGGTCCTAATGCCACCTACCAAACAGAGTGGTTGCGTGCTTTGACCAATAATTCGCGGATGAACATCGGAATCTTCTTTGCAATTATTGCAGTTGTTCTTGTATGGTTCCTTCTTAAGAAAACGACACTTGGTTTTGAAATTCGTTCAGTTGGTATCAATCCACATGCAAGTGAGTATGCTGGTATGTCAGCAAAACGTACAATTATCCTTTCAATGATTATTTCTGGTGCCCTTGCTGGTGTCGGAGGTGTAGTAGAAGGACTTGGTACATTCCAAAACGTATATGTTCAAGGTAGCTCATTAAGTGTTGGTTTCAATGGTATGGCAGTTAGTCTTCTTGCAAGTAATTCTCCTGTGGGAATTCCTTTTGCAGCCTTCCTGTTTGCAGTACTTCAAGTTGGAGCTCCAGGTATGAATGTTGCAACCATTCCTTCAGAATTGGTCAGCATCGTAACAGCATCTATCATCTTCTTTGTAAGTGTTCATTACATTATTGAACGTTTTATCAAACCACGCAAACAAGAAAAGGGAGGTAAATAAGATGAATTTTGTCTCAATGCTAAATTTGTTAGTGTCGTCAATGCTTATTTATGCAGCTCCTTTGGTCTTCACTAGTATCGGTGGTGCCTTCTCTGAACATTCAGGTGTTGTTAACGTGGGACTTGAAGGTATCATGGTAATGGGTGCTTTCTCAGGGGTTGTTTTCAACCTAACGTTTGAAAGTACTTTTGGAAGTTTAACGCCTTGGCTAGCCCTTTTGATCGGAGGAATAGTCGGACTTATTTTCTCACTTATCCATGCAGTTGCTACTATCAACTTCCGTGCAGACCATGTTGTCAGTGGTACTGTTTTGAACTTGATGGCCCCTGCCTTGGCAATTTTCTTAGTAAAAGCTCTTTACGGAAAAGGTCAAACTGATAACATTCGAGTTTCTTTTGGTAAATTTAATTTCCCAATCTTGTCTGATATTCCTGTTATTGGAGATATCTTCTTCAAGCACACTAGTCTGATGGGTTACTTGGCTGTAGGTTTTGCCTTTGTCGCTTGGTTCATCATGTTTAAGACGAAATTTGGTCTTCGTCTTCGCTCTGTTGGTGAACATCCACAAGCTGCAGATACACTGGGAATTAATGTTTATCTGATGCGCTATTGGGGAGTAATAATTTCTGGATTCCTCGGTGGTGTCGGTGGAGCGATCTACGCACAATCAATCTCAGTTAACTTTGCTGCAACAACAATCATTGGACCAGGTTTCATTGCTCTAGCGGCTATGATCTTTGGTAAATGGGATCCAATTGGAGCAATGCTTTCAAGTCTTTTCTTTGGATTATCTCAAAGTTTGGCAGTTATCGGAAGTCAATTGCCATTCCTATCTCATGTTCCAGCGGTTTACTTGCAGATTGCGCCTTACGTTTTGACAATTCTTGTCCTAGCACTCTTCTTCGGAAAAGCTGTAGCACCTAAGGCGGATGGTATTAACTATATCAAATCTAAATAAAGTGAAACAGGAAATTTCCTGTTTCTTTTTTGTTTTTATGGAGAGTAAAATTGTATTATGTGGTATAATGTCCATAACAATTTAGGAGTGTAAGATGAATATACAAGTAAGAATTCAATTGTCTGACAAAGAAAAGAATGATGCGTTTTCGATAGTAAAAGAATGTAACCAAGTAGATCAGACATATAGAATTCCATATTTAGACAGCAATTATAATGACAATCCCAACATGCCTGCTTTTATCTTAGCGTTTGTAGACGAGGCTTTGGTTGGCTTTCTATCAATATATGCTGATGAACCACATGAAGCAGAAGTGTCTATTTATGTTGCTCCTGCTTATCGCTGTCAAGGCATAGCTAAGGCACTAGTAAATGAATTTAAGAAGACTGCTAAGCGTTATCAGCTTATTAATATCCATTATATTTCAGAAACGAATTTTTTAGATCGATATCCAGATTTTTGGAATAAATATTCTGCTAACATAGATGAGAATGAGATTTGGCTGGAACAAGATTCTCGTCAATTCTATTTGGAAGATGTTTCAGACATAGAAGTTGCTTTAGCAGACCTAAGTTTAATTAGTGATATCGCAAATTTTCAATCGCAAGAGTTTGGTACTACAATGACTTGTGCAGAAAAGTATGCCAGAGAGGCTGTACTTGATGAAACTTGTCGCTTATATGTTTTACGCAAGGATGGAAGAGTTCGTGCATCTTGTTCGGTAGATGTCAGTTTAGGAACCAATTACTTATTTGGTTTGGCAGTGGAAAAAGGGTATCAAGGCCAAGGATTAGGGTCCTATCTAGTCAAATATATTCTAAACGATTTACACAAAATCAATGGGCGACTTTGTCAAATAGTTGTTGAAGTTGTAAACACTGGTGCCTTGAGATTATATCAAAGGTTGGGTTTTGAGAAAAAGTCGGAAATAGTTTACCTGGAAAGAAAAGATAATTTATAAAAAGGTCATGGTTAGTTTAACTTTAGCCATTTTGGAGAAGAAATTATGAAGATAAAGAGAAGAGAACCCTTGTTGGTCCAATCTGGTCTAGTATTAGGTTTGTTAGCTATTGGAAACTTGATCGGAAGTTTGAGTCAGATTTTACGGTATTTCTTTGCTGGGCTAGCAGTTTTCTTTTTAATTCATTTGATATTTGGTATGGTCTCATATAAAAAACTGGTTAGAAAACAGTTAAGAGATCCTCTCATTGCATCTGTCTTTCCAACTTTCTTCATGCAAGGGATGTTGCTTTCAAGCTATCTGGCAAGCTGGACATTTTGGGGATCTTGGACCATGTTCTTGGCTCGAATTCTGTGGTGGATTAGTTTTATCAGCTTAGTCTTTTTGATGATTTATTATTTCTTTTCGTTTCTTATTCCTTTCAAGTGGGAAAATGTTTATCCTTCTTGGACTGTTCTCTTTGTAGGAATTGGCGTAGCTCCTTTGACAATCTTTGTTTCTGATCAATTCTTTCTTGGGCAGATAATCTTTTGGTATTGTCTTCTTGCTACCATTCTAGTTTTGCCAATTGTTTTTTATAAGACTTTTAAGATTGGACTAACAGAAGCGATTCTGCCGAATATGACGACGTTTTGCGCTCCGGTTTCATTGATAACAGCGGCTTATGTAGCTAGTTTCCCAAATCCAAACAATCTTTTGCTCTTATTCCTTATCGTTTTTGGGCAGATACTTTATTTCTTTATTCTATATCAACTTCCAAGTCTTTTGAGAAGACCTTTTTCTGCAGGATTTTCCGCCTTTACTTTTCCTTTAGTGATTTCAGCAACAGCCCTAAAAACTTTCTTATTGCATTATAATATAGGAATTACTGGACAAATTATTTATGTATGTGAAGTGCTAATCGCTTTAGTTGTTGTTCTAAGAGTAACTTTCCTGTATTTAAAAGACATATTTGCATTATCAGAATAGTGTAAAAGAGGATCTCTAGTTTAGAGACCCTCCATTTCTTTATGAAAGAACGAATTTATGGTATAATATCAATACTTTACATGAGGAAGATAAAATGAATATTCAACAATTACGATACGTGGTTGCTATTGCAAATAGTGGAACTTTTCGAGAAGCGGCAGAAAAAATGTATGTCAGCCAACCGAGTCTTTCCATTTCCGTGAGAGATTTAGAAAAAGAGCTTGGTTTTAAGATTTTTCGGAGAACTAGTAGTGGGACCTTTTTAACTCGTCGAGGAATGGAGTTCTATGAGCGGGCTCAGGAATTGGTAAAGGGCTTTGATATTTTCCAAAATCAGTATGCTAATCCTGAGGAAGAAAAGGACGAATTTTCTATTGCTAGTCAGCACTATGATTTCTTACCCCCTCTTATCACAGAGTTTTCAAAGTTATATCCAGCATATAAGAATTTTCGGATATTTGAATCGACTACCGTCCAGATTCTAGATGAAATAGCCCAAGGTCATAGCGAGATAGGAATCATCTATCTTAACAATCAGAACACTAAGGGAATTATGCAAAAAATAGACAAGCTTGGTTTAGAAGTTATTGAGCTCATTCCTTTCCAGACGCATATTTATCTAAGGGAGGATCATCCGCTGACCAATAAAAAAGAATTGATTATGGATGATTTGACTGACCTACCTACCGTTCGATTTACTCAAGAAAAAGATGAGTATCTCTATTATTCTGAAAACTTGGTGGATACCAGCGCTAGTTCCCAGATGTTTAATGTGACCGACCGGGCCACATTGAATGGTATTTTAGAAAGAACAGATGCCTATGCGACTGGATCAGGTTTCTTGGATAGTAATAGTGTGAATGGCATTACAGTGATTCCAGTCAAGGATGCTCTAGATAATAAAATGGTTTATGTCAAACGTTCTGAGGTTGAACTATCTCAAGTTGGAGAGGCATTTGTAGCTGTTATGAAAGAATATTTTGAGAAGAAGAGAAAAGTATGAGAAGAAAAATAACCATTCCCCTTACGATTGTCTTGCTGATTGTTTTAGATCAGTTGGTTAAGTGGACTATTGTCTCTAATATTAAATTAGGTGAGGTTAAGGGATTCATTCCTTCAATCATGAGCCTAACATATCTTCAAAACACAGGAGCTGCTTTTTCTATTTTAGAGAATCAGCAGTGGCTCTTTACAATTATCACACTCCTTGTGATTGGAGGAGCCATCTGGTATTTGATAAAAAATATAAAAGGTTCATTTTGGCTTATCAGTGGGTTGACCTTGATTATTGCAGGTGGTTTAGGTAATTTTATTGATCGCTTGCGCCAAGGATTTGTTGTCGATATGTTCCAAGTTGATTTTATCAATTTTGCAGTCTTTAATGTTGCGGATACCTATCTAACTTTTGGAGTTTTAATCATGCTCCTAGTCATCATAAAGGAAGAAACTAATGGAAGTGAAAGTTGAGCAGGCTGGGGCGCGTTTAGATAAAGCCGTCGCTGATTTAACTGATTTGTCAAGAAGCCTAGCTAACGAGCAAATTAAGACAGGCAAGATTTTAGTGAATGGCTTGGTAAAAAAAGCTAAGTACACTGTTAAAGAGGGCGATGTCATTTCTTACGAACTACCAGAGGTTGAGGAAGTTGAGTATGTTCCTGAGGATATTCCATTAGAAATCGTCTATCAAGATGAGGACGTGGCAGTTGTCAATAAACCTCAGGGAATGGTAGTTCATCCTTCTGCAGGTCATACAAGCGGTACGCTAGTCAACGCTCTTATGTATCACATCAAAGACCTGTCTGGCATCAATGGTGTTCTCCGGCCCGGGATTGTCCATCGGATCGACAAGGACACTTCAGGGCTTCTCATGATTGCAAAAAATGACCAAGCCCATGTGGCTCTGGCTGATGAGCTCAAGGATAAGAAATCCCTACGCAAGTATTGGGCTATTGTTCATGGAAATCTACCTAATGACCGTGGAGTGATTGAAGCACCGATTGGCCGCAGCGAAAAAGACCGCAAGAAGCAGGCTGTGACGGCCAAAGGCAAGTCAGCTCTGACGCGTTTCCAAGTCTTGGAACGTTTTGGTGACTATAGCTTGGTTGAGCTTCAGTTGGAAACAGGACGAACTCATCAAATCCGCGTTCACATGGCCTACATCGGACACCCTGTAGCTGGAGATGAGGTCTATGGACCTCGTAAGACTTTAAAAGGACATGGCCAATTTTTGCACGCGCGAACGCTGGGCTTTACCCATCCTCGAACTGGTGAAGTGTTGGAATTTACAGCTGAAGTGCCAGCAATTTTCCAAGAAACCTTGAAAAAGCTACGTCAAGAATAATCAGATTCATTCATTATTAAAATACAAAACAGTCCCTAGGAGCTTTTGAAGCTGCTTGAGGCTGTTTTTTTATATTAAAGAGGAGAAATTAATCATGTGCCAAGTTAAATTTCCCTATCACCCGAATATCTATCAATTAGAGTTTAGCCCAATCAAGCCTAATCAAGATAGTTTAGTTATGACATATCGGAACTGTGCTTTATCCCCAAATTTCATAACCAAAAAAATTAAAGTAATGCTACAAGTTCCTAATATACCTGCTACAAGATACATCATAGGATTTATCAATAATCTATAAAACTGCAAAAATTTGACACAGTTTTCACATAGTTGTATAATCGTACCATAGCTCTGACAGAAGTTTCATAATGAAATTTTTTGCCATAACTAACTTGTAAACCCTTTGCTGTTCAGCTATGAACGTGTCGCGGTATCATGGATACCAAGGAGGAATCATATGTCAAAAGTTGCTATTGTTACAGGTGCAGGTCAAGGGATTGGTTTTGCGATTGCAAAGCGCTTGGTTCAAGATGGATTTAAAGTCGGACTATTGGACTATAATGCGGAAACTGTTGAAAAGGCTGTTGCAGAGTTATCTGCTACTAAGACCTTTGCTGTAGTTGCAGATGTGTCTAAACAAGCAGAGGTAGCTGCCGCCTTCCAAAAAGTCGTTAATCATTTTGGGGATTTAAATGTTGTTGTCAATAATGCTGGTGTAGCACCAACAACACCACTTGATACCATCACAGAAGAACAATTTACACGTACTTTTGCCATTAACGTAGGTGGCGTCATTTGGGGATCTCAAGCTGCTCAAGCACAATTTAAGGCTCTTGGCCATGGAGGCAAGATTATCAACGCTACATCTCAGGCAGGTGTTGTGGGAAATCCAAATTTGACAGTCTACGGTGGTACGAAATTTGCGGTTCGTGGAATCACTCAAACATTAGCGCGTGATTTAGCCGACTCTGGAATTACAGTTAATGCTTATGCGCCAGGTATCGTGAAGACACCAATGATGTTTGATATCGCTCATGAAGTTGGTAAAAATGCTGGCAAAGATGATGAGTGGGGGATGCAAACATTCGCTAAAGATATCACGCTGAAACGTCTCTCTGAACCAGAAGATGTTGCAGCAGCTGTTAGCTTCCTAGCAGGGCCAGATTCAGACTACATTACTGGTCAAACTATTATCGTTGATGGTGGCATGCAATTCCATTAAGAAATGTTCAAAAGATTTGTTCAAAACTGTGATCGATTGGTCGCAGTTTTTTACGTTCTTAATAGAAAAGATTTTAGTTAGTTGAAGCTATTTTATCAAAGATAGCTTTAAAATTGACGAACAGTTATTTAAGGCTCGCTGTATACCGTTCAAGTAAAATAACGTCCTTCAACCCCTCGACCGCTTCAATCACGGTCGTTTTTATTTTCCGTAAATCATGGTATAATAAGACAATCTAGCAGTGAAGGAAAAGGAAATGAAAGCAAAGCGAATCGTATTTAAAGTGGGAACTTCGTCATTGACAAATGCAGATGGCAGTCTGTCACGCGCCAAAGTAAAGGAAATTACTCGGCAGTTGGCTCTTTTGCATGAGGCGGGACATGAGTTGATCTTGGTCTCATCAGGAGCTATTGCGGCAGGTTTTTCTTCTCTGGGCTTTAAAAAGCGTCCGACCAAAGTGGCGGATAAACAGGCTTCAGCTGCGGTAGGACAGGGTTTGCTTTTGGAGGAATATACAACCAATCTTCTTTTGAAACAAATCATATCTGCTCAGATTCTTTTGACCCAGGATGATTTTGCAGATAAGCGGCGTTACAAAAATGCCCATCAGGCCTTGTCTGTCTTGCTGAATCGTGGCGCTATTCCTATCATCAATGAAAATGACTCGGTGGCTATTGAGGAGCTCAAGGTCGGGGATAATGATACACTGAGTGCTCAAGTGGCTGCCATGGTTCAGGCAGACCTCTTGGTGCTCTTGACAGATGTCGATGGACTCTACACGGCTAATCCCTCTATCAATCCAGATGCCCGCCGGCTTGAAAAGATTGAGAAGATTTCTTCTGAGTTGATTGATATGGCAGGTGGCGCTGGATCAAGTAACGGAACTGGTGGCATGCTGACAAAGATTAAGGCTGCAACTCTGGCGACCATGTCTGGTGTTCCGGTCTATATCTGCTCCTCGCTCAAGAATGATGCTCTGCTGGAAGCTGCGGAGGAAACCAAGGATGGCAGCCTCTTTTTAGCTCAGGAAAAGGGACTAAAAACGCAGAAGCAATGGCTGGCTTTCTATGCTAAAAGTCAAGGGGAAATCTATGTAGACCAAGGAGCAGCCGACGCTCTCAGAAACAATGGTAAAAGTTTGTTGGTGTCTGGTCTTGTATCTGTATCGGGTAGCTTTGCCTATCAAGATACAGTAACGGTTTACGAAGAAGGTAGCGGAACTATTCTTGGTAAAGGGCGCGTGCGTTTTGGCAAGTCAGCTCTTAAAGATATGCTCAAGTCCAATAAACCTAAAGGTGTTGTCATTCATCGGGATGACTGGATTTCTCTGACACCGGAGTTGAATGATTTATTTGCAGAATTTTAGAAGACGAGGAAAGGAGAAGCGATGACCTCAACGCAAGCAATTTTTGAAAAGGTTCAGAAAGTCAAGAAGACGATCAATACGGCCACAACTACTGAGAAAAACCATGCTTTAGAAGAAATGGCAAAGCAGCTCTGGTTTTCTCGTGCGGATATTTTGACAGCTAATGAACTGGATATGACCGCGGCTAAAGGTAAGATTTCAGATGTGATGTTGGATCGCCTCTATCTAGATGAGGAGCGGATTGCTGCTATGGCAGAGGGCATTCGCCAGTTGATTGACTTGGAGGATCCTGTAAGGCAAGTCTTGGAAAGGACCGAGCTTGATAACGGCCTTGTCATCAGTAAAATGCGAGTGGCTATGGGCGTGATTGGTATTATCTACGAAAGTCGGCCCAACGTCACCTCTGACGCTGCGGCTCTGGCCCTAAAGAGTGGTAGCGCAGTCGTTCTCAGAAGTGGCAAGGATGCCTATCAGACAGCGCTAGCAATTGTCACAGCTTTGAAAGAAGGCTTGGCTCAGACGGAGATTTCGCCGGATTGTATCCAGTTGGTTTCTGATACCAGCCGGGCTTCCGCCCAGGCTATGATGAAGGCCAAGGGTTATCTGGATTTGCTCATCCCTCGTGGTGGCGCGGGACTGATTCAGGCGGTTGTAGAAAATGCTACTGTGCCAGTTATTGAGACAGGTACTGGAATTGTTCATATATATGTAGATAAGGACGCTGATCAGGACAAGGCTTTGGCGATTATTGAGAATGCCAAGACCAGTCGCCCCTCAGTCTGCAATGCCATGGAAGTGCTACTGGTACATGAAGAGATTGCAGCTGCATTTTTACCACGTTTGCAGAAGATTTTGGTGACAGATCGTGATGCTGTACAAGAAAAGTCTGTTGAATTACGTTTGGATGAGAAAGCGGCACAGTATATCTCGAGCTCGCAAGCTAGACCGGAAGATTTTGATACCGAATTTTTGGATTATGTCTTAGCGGTCAAGCTGGTTTCTTCGCTGGAAGAAGCGGTGGAGCATATTGAGGCTCACAGCACTCATCACTCGGATGCCATTGTGACGGAGAAGTCTGCAGCGGCAGCTTACTTCACAGAGCAGGTGGATAGCGCAGCAGTTTATGTAAATGCTTCAACCCGCTTTACAGATGGCGGTCAATTTGGCCTTGGCTGCGAAATGGGTATTTCTACTCAAAAACTTCATGCCAGAGGTCCTATGGGGCTGAAAGAGCTGACCAGCTATAAATACGTCATCCAAGGGACTGGTCAAGTGAGGAAATAATGATGAAAATTGGATTTATCGGTCTGGGGAATATGGGCGGCAGTCTCGCTCGCCTAGTTGCCCAAGATGAAAGATATAGAAGTGAATTACTCCTGGCTAATCGCAGTCGTGACAAGGCTGAAAAGATTGCTGCGGAACTTGGTGGCCAGCCTGTCAGTAATGCAGAAGTTTTTGCTCAGGCAGAAGTGATTTTCCTTGGCATCAAACCAGCTAAATTTGCTGACTTGCTAGCTGAATATCAGGAAATTATAGAAAAACGAGATTCTCTTCTGCTGGTTTCGATGGCTGCTGGTTTGCCTTTGGTGCTATTAGAGAAATTAACACCTAGCCACCATCGTTGGATTCGGATCATGCCTAATACACCAGTAGCCGTAGGTGAGGGTGTTATTACCTATAGCTTATCTCACCAGGCGAATCAAGTAGACGAAGATTTGTTGCGTGAGCTTCTGTCTTCTGCTGGTCTTTTGGTCAGACTAGAGGAAAAACAGTTGGATGCAGCGACTGCTCTTGCTGGCTGTGGACCAGCCTTCGTTTATCTCTTTATAGAAGCTTTAGCGGATGCTGGTGTTCGAGCAGGACTCAGTCGCGATATATCGCTTGAGCTTGCCAATCAGACTCTTTTAGGCGCTGCAAAGCTAAGCCAAGCCAGTGGGCAACATCCTGCCCAGCTCAAAGACCAGGTCTGCAGTCCAGGCGGATCGACCATTGCAGGGGTAGCTAGTCTGGAAGAAAATGCCTTTCGAGGAACAGTCATGGATGCCGTTCAAGCTGCCTACAAGAGGACCCAGGAATTAGGGAAAAAATCCTAACTAGTTTGTCAAAAGTCGCAGAATAGAGTATAATAAATCAGTATATTTTTAAAAGGGAGAAAATAATGAACACTTTACCAAATTGTCCAAAATGTAACTCAGAATATGTCTATGAAGATGGTGCACTTTTAATTTGCCCAGAATGTGCTTATGAATGGAACCCAGCTGACGTTCAAGAGGTAGAAGAAGGAGTGGTAGCTATTGATGCCAATGGCAATAAGTTGGCTGATGGTGACACTGTTACCCTAATCAAGGACTTGAAAGTCAAAGGTGCACCTAAAGATCTCAAACAAGGTACACGTGTGAAAAATATCCGCATTGTAGAAGGTGACCACAATATCGACTGTAAGATTGACGGCTTCGGTGCGATGAAGCTCAAGTCAGAGTTTGTAAAGAAAATCTGAGGTAAGTATGAATCGTAGATTGATTTTTGCATATCGTATCATACTCTTTTTTCTAAGCTTCCTCGGAGTATATCTCGAAATATCTAAATATGGTTGGGGTATGCTCATGTATTATACAGTCCTGTCAAATCTTTTAGTTTTGCTTTTTACTGGCTACCTTATCTATCTCATGACAAGAACAGATGATAAATGGCAGTCAGCAGGAGTGCTTAGAGTCAAGGGTGGTGTAACCATGTCTATCATGATTACTTGCGTGGTTTACCATCTTTTACTGGCCCCAATTGCGACAGACTTTTATCGTTTAGAGAATTTCCTTTGTCATTATATAGTTCCCCTTGCTTTTCTTTTGGATACTTTAGTTTTTGACAAAGCCCGTCAATACCGTTGGTTTGATCCTATTTCTTGGACAAGCGTCCCTTTGATTTACATGATTTTTTCACTGATTAACGGTTTTGTTCTCAAGATTGATATTCCAAGATCCAAGGACAATCCGTTTCCTTACTTTTTTCTAAATGTCTTTAAACACAAATGGCCCTATGTCATCAAGATGTGCTTAATCATCTTTGTAGCCTATCTGGTCTTTGGATTTATCTTTTACGGTGTAAAATCGTTCTCTTTTTCAAAGAAGAAAGCTTCTTAAAAAGAGACAAATGATAAATTAAACACAATTTTGTGATTACCTATGCATAAAAATACATTTTTCTCTTGAATTAGTTTTTAATTTGTGATAGAGTATTAACAATTAAATAATCCTTTAATTCTATCCAGAGAGATAGACAAGGAGCAAGTAAAATGATAGGTGGAGTGTAAGCAAGTGCGTCTTGTTTTAGCTTGCCTGATTAGATTTTTCTGAGGTCTCCTTGTATGAGGAGGCTTTTTCTGTTGTTTGAGGAGGAATGAATGAAAACAAAAGAAGTAGTTGATGACATCACCATGAATCGTGCGATTACGCAGATTATCTATGAAATCATTGAGCGCAGCAAGGACCTAAACCAAGTTGTTTTGGTTGGCATTAAGACCCGGAGGGTTCACTTGGCTTATCGCATTCAGAAGCGACTGGCTCAGTGTCTTTGTCAGAATGGCTATTATTGAAGCAGTTCTGAAAGGACGACAATAATCTCGGACAGTGAGCCGGGAGTGGGTGAAGCTATGCGAAGCAATCCTACTCCCTATTATTATATTTCTTATGTGGATGGTCATAGGTGGTCTGCATCTTAGACAGGAGGGAACAATGGTAAAGAGACTTTTAATATTAGAAAATGGCATGATTTTCGAAGGGGAAGCTTTTGGAGCAGATCTTCTCGTAACAGGCGAAATCGTCTTTAACACGGGCATGACAGGCTATCAAGAATCAATTACGGATCAGTCTTATAACGGACAGATTTTGACCTTTACTTATCCCTTAGTTGGAAATTATGGTGTCAATCGGGACGACTATGAATCTATTCTGCCGACCTGTAAGGGAGTTGTGGTCTATGAGTATGCACGACGTGCCAGCAATTGGCGCCAGCAATTGTCTTTGGATGAGTTCCTCAAAATCAAGAAGATACCAGGAATCTCAGGGATTGATACAAGAGCACTAACTAAGATTATACGCCAACATGGAACCATGCGGGCAATCATTGCCAACGCGAATGGTAGTATTGAGCGTTTACAAGACCAGCTTCAGTCTATAGTTCTGCCAACTGATAACATTAAGCAGGTTTCTACCAAGCAGTCTTATCCTGCTCCGGGAACTGGTCGAAACGTGGTATTGGTGGACTTTGGTCTCAAGCATTCTATCCTGCGGGAGTTAGCCAAACGCAACTGTAGCGTGACAGTGGTACCTTATAATACCAGCGCTGAGGAAATTCTCCAGCTTAATCCTGATGGGGTTATGTTGTCAAATGGACCGGGAAATCCGGAAGATGTGCCAGAGGCTCTGGACATGATTCGAGGTATTCAGGGCAAGATTCCAATTTTTGGAATCTGTATGGGACATCAGCTCTTCTCCATGGCTAACGGTGCAAAGACGCATAAGATGAAGTTCGGTCACCGTGGTTTCAACCATGCGGTACGTGAGATTGCAACAGGCCGAGTTGATTTTACCAGTCAAAATCATGGCTATGCCGTCAGCCGTGAGGATTTGCCAGAATGCCTGATTGTGACCCATGAAGAAATCAATGATAAGTCTGTCGAAGGTGTGCGCCATCGGGATTATCCTGCCTTTTCTGTACAGTTCCACCCAGATGCTGCGCCGGGACCGCATGACGCAGATTATCTCTTTGATGAATTTATGGAAATGATGGATGCCCATCAGGCATACTAGGAAGCAAGATTGAGAGGTACACTATGCCAAAACGTAAAGATATTCAGAAAATTATGGTCATCGGTTCTGGTCCTATCGTTATCGGACAGGCCGCGGAGTTTGACTATGCTGGGACTCAGGCTTGCCTGTCCTTAAAAGAAGAGGGCTACAGTGTTGTTTTGGTCAATTCTAACCCAGCGACCATCATGACGGACAAGGAAATTGCAGACAGGGTTTATATCGAGCCTATCACGCTGGAGTTTGTTGCGCGGATATTGCGTAAGGAGCGGCCAGATGCTCTTCTGCCTACTTTGGGCGGCCAGACCGGACTCAATATGGCCATGGAACTATCCAAGTCAGGACTTTTAGAAGAGCTGGGAGTGGAACTCTTGGGAACTAAGTTATCAGCTATTGGCCAAGCGGAAGACCGGGATCTCTTCAAGCAGCTGATGGAAGAGCTTGGCCAGCCCATCCCTGAGTCAGAAATTGTCAATACAGTGGATCAAGCGCTGGAATTTGCGGCTGAAATCGGCTATCCAGTCATTGTCCGTCCGGCATTTACACTGGGAGGAACTGGCGGTGGTATCTGTAGTAATGAAGAAGAGCTGCAGGAAATCGCAGAAAACGGCCTCAAACTCTCTCCAGTGACTCAGTGCCTGATTGAGCGCTCCATAGCAGGCTTTAAGGAAATCGAATACGAAGTCATGCGGGATGGCGCAGACAATGCGCTGGTCGTATGTAATATGGAAAACTTTGACCCCGTCGGCATTCACACAGGCGATTCTATCGTCTTTGCGCCAAGTCAGACTATCTCAGACTATGAATACCAGATGTTGCGGGACGCCAGCCTCAAGATTATTCGAGCGCTGAAGATTGAGGGCGGCTGTAATGTGCAGCTGGCTCTGGACCCGCATAGTTTCAAATACTATGTTATCGAGGTCAATCCACGGGTTTCCCGCTCATCAGCCCTTGCCTCTAAGGCGACCGGCTATCCGATTGCCAAGCTGGCGGCTAAAATCGCAGTCGGGCTCACATTGGATGAAATCATCAATCCGGTGACAGGCTCTACCTATGCTATGTTTGAGCCGGCTCTGGACTATGTAGTCGCTAAGATTCCGCGCTTTCCATTTGATAAATTTGAGCAGGGTGAGCGCCGTCTGGGAACCCAGATGAAGGCGACCGGGGAAGTCATGGCTATCGGCCGCAATATTGAGGAGAGTCTGCTCAAGGCTTGCCGTTCTCTGGAAGTCGGTGTGGACCACAACGAGCTGCCTGCTCTCAGTCAAGTAAGCGATGATGAGTTGATGAGGAAGATAGTCAAGGCGCAAGATGACCGACTTTTCTATATTTCAGAGGCTATTCGTCGTGGTTACAGTCCGGATGAAATTGCGGAGCTGACCAAGATTGATGTCTTTTTCCTGGATAAGCTGCTCCATATTTACGAAATTGAGCAGGAGCTGGCCAGTCATATCGGAGATAGCTATGTGCTTAAGAAGGCTAAGCAAAATGGCTTTGCGGATACTAAGATTGCATCCTTGTGGGGGATGACAGCTGAGCAGGTGCGTCGCATCCGGCAGGAGCAGAAGATTTTGCCGGTTTACAAGATGGTGGATACCTGTGCTGCTGAGTTCGGGTCTGCGACGCCTTATTTCTACTCTACCTATGGCTTTGAAAATGAATCTGTCAAATCCAGCAAGGAATCAGTTCTGGTGCTGGGCTCTGGTCCTATCCGAATCGGGCAGGGAGTCGAGTTTGACTATGCGACCGTTCATTCTGTAAAGGCTATTCAGGCGGCTGGTTACGAAGCGATTATCATGAACAGCAATCCAGAGACTGTTTCGACTGACTTTTCTGTTTCTGACAAGCTCTATTTTGAGCCGCTGACCTTTGAAGATGTCATGAATGTCATTGAGCTGGAACAGCCTAAAGGGGTTATCGTTCAGTTTGGCGGTCAGACAGCCATTAATCTTGCAGAGCCTCTGTCCAAGGCTGGTGTTAAGATTTTAGGTACCCAAGTGGCGGACTTGGATCGAGCTGAGGATCGGGATCTCTTTGAGCAAGCTCTGAAGGAGTTGGATATTCCGCAGCCACCAGGTCAGACAGCCACTAATGAAGAGGAGGCAGTAGAGGCTGCTCGTAAGATTGGCTTCCCCGTTCTGGTGCGTCCTTCATATGTCTTGGGTGGCCGTGCCATGGAAATCGTAGAAAACGAAGCTGATTTGCGTTCTTATATGCGGACAGCGGTTAAGGCCAGTCCAGATCATCCGGTTTTGGTTGATTCTTACATTGTCGGGGATGAGTGCGAAGTAGATGCCATTTCTGATGGCCGGCTGGTCTTGATTCCAGGGATTATGGAGCATATCGAGCGGGCAGGAGTTCACTCAGGAGATTCCATGGCGGCTTATCCGCCACAAACCCTATCGCAGAAAGTTAAGGATACCATTGCAGACTATACCAAGCGTTTGGCTCTGGGACTGAACTGTATCGGTATGATGAATATTCAGTTCGTCATCAAGGATGAGCAGGTCTATGTCATTGAGGTCAACCCACGGGCCAGCCGGACTGTTCCTTTCTTGTCCAAGGTGACCGATATTCCAATGGCGCAAGTGGCGACTCGTTTGATTCTTGGGGAAAGCTTGGCAGAGCTGGGCTATGAAGATGGTCTTTATCCAGAAAGTTCAATGGTTCATATCAAGGCGCCAGTCTTCTCCTTTACCAAGCTGGCGAAGGTTGACAGTCTTTTGGGACCTGAAATGAAGTCTACCGGCGAAGTCATGGGTAGTGACCGCACGCTCGAAAAAGCACTCTATAAGGCTTTTGAGGCTTCCTATCTCCATCTGCCAAACTTTGGAAATATCGTCTTTACTATTGCAGGCGATAGCAAGGAAGAAGCCTTGCAGCTGGCTCAGCGTTTTGCCAATATTGGCTATGGTATTTGGGCAACCAAGGGAACAGCCTCTTATTTTGAAAATCACGGCCTGCACGTCCGTCTGGTAGAAAAAATCGGCAGTGATGATAACAAGGACATTCCAGCCTATATCCGAAAGGGCAAGATTCAGGCTATTATCAACACGGTCGGAACCAAGCGGACAGCAGATAAGCATGGTCAAATTATCCGTAGCTCAGCTATCGAGCACGGAGTTCCACTCTTCACAGCCTTGGACACAGCTGATGCCATGCTGAAGGTGCTTGAAAGCCGCAGTTTCACTACAGAGGCGATATAGAGCTAGAATTTTGTGTTCTAGATTGTCGTTTGACTGTCTGAAAGTCTGAA
Organism: Streptococcus sp. SG1; assembly: GCF_030439935.1. Taxonomy (NCBI): domain Bacteria; kingdom Bacillati; phylum Bacillota; class Bacilli; order Lactobacillales; family Streptococcaceae; genus Streptococcus; species Streptococcus sp. SG1. Next base: position 125,709 of record NZ_JAQFJC010000004.1, read on the forward strand.
AAGTAATCTCATACGGTTAAGCTTGAGAAATGCAACTGTCCAAGCTTATTCTGTCCTTAAATAGCCATAATAAATGACCATTCAAATATATAAAATTAAAATCAAAGAAGAAGTGGGAAAGTATCCTGCTTCCTTTTTTGCTTTATTTTGATTTCTAGTCACTCTCAGCCTTCCTTGAAGAATTTAAACTTAGGTGAAAATGAGCTGAAAAACTGGATGGAATTAATCAATTTACTTCTTTAGATAATTTGGATATGAACAAGAATAAAATCATAACTTAAGCACTTCAGGAACCAAATAAGACTGTGACTTTTATCAATGTCAGCGACAATTATATCCCCAAAGCAGAGCTTGAATCAAATGAAAATAAAATTCCAAAAGCAATCGCGCAGCATTTTCCTGATGTTCAGGGGGATAACATTGACAATAACAAGGAAGCTAAAGAAAAAAAGCTGATGGACTTAAAAAAGAAGAACCTTCTAAAGCCACGTCAAGATCTGAAGCAAAAGATGAAAAGTCTTTGCCAATCATTGATGAAAAGGAGTCTCTTAGAGCTAATAAAAAATAGACAGACATAAAAAACGAGAAAAATAAGGAGTTCTTGAATAGACAATCTATTTTTTGCTTAAAATTTGAATTTAATTCTTGAAATTGTTTGGAAATTGTGATAAAGTATTAACAATTAAATAATCCTTTAATTCTATCCAGAGAGGTAGACAAGGAGCAAGTAGAAATTGGGTTGAGCATATACAGGTGCGTCTTGTTTGCAAACCCAGCAAATTATTCTGTAGTCTCCTTGAAAAAGGAGACTTTTTTGTTGGTTTAGGGGGTATTCATGAAAACAAAAGAAGTTGTTGATGATATTACAATGAACCGTGCGATCACACGGATTACTTATGAAATCATCGAACGCAACAAAGAATTGAACCAAGTAGTCTTGGCGGGAATTAAAACTCGTGGAGTTCACTTGGCTAATCGTATCCAAAAACGATTAGCACAATTGGAACAAATTGATATTCCAGTAGCTGAAATTGATACAAAACCTTTTAGAGATGACAAAAAGAGTCAGGAAGAAGATACGACTTTGATTCCTGTAGATATTACTGACCGTCAAGTGATTCTGATTGACGATGTTCTCTACACAGGTCGTACCATTCGGGCGGCCATTGACAATCTCGTAAGCCACGGTAGACCTTCGCGCGTTAGCCTAGCAGTCTTGGTTGACCGAGGCCATCGGGAATTACCAATTAGAACTGACTATATTGGAAAAAATATTCCAACTAGTAGAACAGAAGAAATCATTGTAGAAATGACCGAAACTGATGGTCAAGATCGTATCTTAATAAAAGGGGAATAATAATCTATATGAATCAAGAAGTAAAGTATGATGTTCATGATATGCCAAAACCAGGCTTGCTTTTAGGCTTATCCTTCCAGCATCTGTTTGCTATGTTTGGCGCGACTGTTCTAGTCCCAATCTTAGTAGGGATTGATCCAGCAGTTGCCCTGTTCTCAAGTGGCCTAGGAACCCTAGCACACCTAACAGTTACCAAGTATAAGATACCAGCCTATATGGGATCCAGCTTTGCTTATATAGCAGCCATGCAATTACTGATGAAAACTGATGGTATCGGAGCGGTAGCACAAGGTGCTATCACAGGTGGTTTGGTCTACTTTATCGTAGCCATGATTGTTAAGTTTGCTGGAAACGCCTGGATTGATAAAATCCTACCTCCTGTAGTTGTAGGACCAATTATCATGGTAATCGGTCTAAGTTTAGCTGGCACAGCTGTTAACGACGTTATGAATAAGACAGGAGCTAATGGTGAAAAGGTTTATGATTTGACTTATTTCACTATTGGAATGGTGACCTTGTTAGCAGTCATTCTCTTTAACATATATGGTAAAAAAATTATCGGTATCATTCCTGTCTTACTAGGTTTGATAGTTGGATACTTCTTTAGTTTAATTCTTGGTGCAATAACTGGACAGGAGATTGTCTCATTTGCAAAGGTTGGTGAAGCATCTTGGTTCCACCTTCCACCAATGAGCCTTCCTTTCTTAGATTATGATGTAAAATTTTACCCTAGTGCAATTTTAACCATGGCACCTATCGCCTTTGTAACCATGACAGAGCACTTTGGCCACGTCATGGTATTAAATAGCTTGACAGGAAAAGATTTCTTCAAAGATCCAGGCTTAGATAAAACTTTGACTGGTGATGGGCTAGCTCAGATTATTGCAGGGCTTTTCGGAGCGCCGCCAGTGACTAGCTATGGAGAGAATATCGGAGTCATGGCGCTCAATAAAATATACAGCGTCTATGTGATAGCTGGTGCTGCAGTTCTTGCCATCGTCATGAGTTTTGTCGGAAAAGTTTCCGCTTTGCTCCAATCAATCCCGAGTCCAGTTCTAGGTGGAATATCCATTGCTCTCTTCGGTGTAATTGCCTCAAGTGGACTTAAAATTCTCATAGAAGCCCAGACTAATTTTGATAACAAAAAGAATCTACTGATTGCCAGTGTCATATTGGTTTCTGGTATCGGTGGCCTGACCTTGCAACTGTCGGGTCTGCAAATCTCAGGTGTAGCCTTGTCAACTATTCTGGGAATTGTCCTCTATCTTGTCCTGCCTGAACCTAAGAATTAGGTCAGACATCTGATTTATTAAACTGTTCAACATTAATTTATTTCAATTTACCTCTAAGGCAAAATTGAAATAGAGCTCTAAGTATTATCATAAAGGAGATCTTATCATGTCATCTAATCAAATCGCTCTTAAAAACCTTGTCTCAATGGAAACCTTGTCAAACGAAGAAGTTATGGCCTTGATCAAACGAGGAATTGAATTTAAAAATGGAGCAAAAGCCAACTATGACGAACAGCATATCGTGGCCAATCTTTTCTTCGAACCTTCAACCAGAACCCACAAGGCTTTTGAAGTAGCAGAATTGAAATTGGGTTGCGACCTACTGGATTTCGATGTGAAAACTAGTTCAGTCAACAAAGGTGAAACCCTATATGATACGATTTTAACTATGTCTGCACTCGGTGTTGACATCTGTGTCATTCGCCACCCAGAAGTAGACTATTACAAAGAGCTAGTGGAAAGCCCAACCATTACAACATCTATCGTTAACGGCGGTGATGGTTCAGGTCAGCACCCAAGTCAAAGTCTCCTAGACTTAATGACAATTTACCAAGAATTTGGACACTTCGAAGGATTGAAAGTTGCAATTGCTGGTGACTTAGATCACTCACGTGTAGCTAAATCTAACATGCAGATTCTTAAACGATTGGGAGCAGAGCTTTATTTTGCAGGACCAGAAGAATGGAGAAGTGAAGAATTCTCTCACTATGGTGAATTTGTAACAATCGATGAAGTTATTGACAAAGTAGATGTCATGATGTTCTTGCGTGTTCAACACGAGCGTCATGATTATGAGTCTATCTTTTCTAAAGAAAACTACCACAGACTGCATGGGCTGACTCAAGAGCGTTACGACCGTATGAAAGACACAGCTATTCTGATGCATCCAGCTCCAGTTAACCGAGATGTAGAAATTGCTGACCATTTAGTTGAAGCACCAAAATCACGTATTGTTGAACAGATGACGAATGGAGTCTTTGTCAGAATGGCAATTATAGAAGCTGTTCTCAAAGGTCGCCAAAAATGATAAGAAATATCCCAAAAATCAGGCATCTAGTCTGATTTTTTGATTATTTTATAAAAAAACTTACATTTGCAAATAGTCATCAAATTGTAATCAAAAAGCTATGAAAACGAAACGAATTTTATCTTTGTTTTTCACAAAGACATGATAGAATGAGTCAAGCGAAGTGGTATGAATAAATATCAATATAAAAATTAGGAGGATTTGGAGAGAGAAATGGAAAAGAAATTAGGAAAATCAGTTGTTGCAACAGGGATTGCAGCAACCACTTTGATTTCAGGAGTTGTGGGAAATCATGTAAATGCTGATGAGTTAACAAAACCTTCTCAACGATCAGAACAAAATGATCTTGAAGTGACAGAAATTCAGAAAGATCTGGCAAAAGCACAAGTAGATGCTCAGAAAGATGTTGTTGAAAAAGCTAAAGATGAACTTGAGAAAGCTCAAGAAGCAAATCAAAACACTCAAGCTCAGCTCAATCAAGCGAAAGAAGTCAACAAAGAAGCTAGTCCAGAAGCTGTCGCAGAAGCAAAAGCAGAAGTAAGTAAAGCTGAAGCTGAAGTGAATGCAAATCAAGCTTCATTAAACAACTCGCAAAGTCAAGAACTTCCTTCAGAACAAGCAGTTCAACAACAGGAAAATGTCGTTGTCGGACAACGGACTTTGGTAGACGTTGCCGAGAGAGAATATAACGAAGCGAAAGCCCCTATCATTAGAGAAGAACAAGAACTAGCTCAAGCTAAGGCAGAAGAAGAACAAGCTACTCAAGAACTCGCAGCTAAACAAGCTAATCTTGCAGCTGTTCAGCAAAACATTGCAAATTCACCAAGTAATACAGCTAATCTTGAGCAGGCTATCCAAACAAACCAAAATGAAATCAACCAGATTCAGACTGCAATTAATCAAAAAGAAGCTGAATTGGCAAATACCCCACAAACTGAAACAACAACACAAGCTGCTAATACCTATCAAGAGCTCCTTCAAAACTTGCAAAGCCAAGGAGCAACTCAAGAAATTAGAGATGCTGCAGCTAACGCACTCGCTTTATACAAACGGTCCCAAGCTGAAGATGGGTTAACAGTTGGCAGCGACTCTACCAGCTCAGCGACTCTTGAAAATAATTTAAAAGCTGTAGAAGTTATTCGAGCAATAAATAACTACCGAGCACAGGCAGGATTACCTCCATTATATGTTGATCCATATGCAAATGTTGCCAGTCAAATTCAATCAGCCTTTTTCGAGCAAAACGGTCGCCACATGTTTAAGTATATAAAAAATGAAAATGTGGCTATCAGCTTTACACCTAAGGCATCAGTTGATTTTTGGTACAGTGAAAAAGCATTGTATCAAGAGATCGCTGCGCGCTATAATTTACCAACCGACGAATCTCAGCTGGATGCCAATGATATTTATATGAAAATTGGTGCTGCTGAATTCGCAAGAGTTGGTCATTACTTGCAAATGTTGGATAATAAGGCAACTGCAATTTCTGCATCTTATAACACTGTTCCTAATCAGTACAGTTCAACAAATGGAACTGCAACAGTTGGTTTCCATCAAGTAGGAAACTTGAACCAACGCTTGCAAAACGGAACCTTGATGAGCCTAGCTGATTACGAAAACTTACTAGCTAGCGCACGCCAATCACGGACGAATACAAACGAAAAATATGCTGCTTTAAAAAATGAAATTGCTGCTTTAAAAGTTGAAAAAACAAATCGCGAAGTAAGAGCTGGTATTTTAAATAGTCAACTAAATGATCTCCAGTCACAATCAAGTGACCAAGCGCAAGTTTTAGCAAACGCTCAATATCAGCTTCTGAATGCTCAAGATCGTGTTGCGGCTGCTGCAAGAAACACTGCTGACAAACAGCAAGCACTTGAGAATGCAACTAGAAGATACGAAGCAGAGTTAGAACCTAAGCGATTGGCTTTAGATTTAGCAAGAGAGAAATTAGCTGCAGAAAGTTCAAAACTTGAATCTTTAAGAGCAGCTTTACAATCTACTAAAGCGAATACAATTGAAGCAAGAAAGCAATTAATTGATTCTCAAGTTCGCTTGAAACAAGTTCAAGAAAGAGCCAAACAATTAGCTCAAGCTCCTCAACAGCTTTCTAAGGCTCGTAAGGCAGTTGCATCAGCCAAAGCTGATCTTGCCGCAAAAGAAACAAAATACAAAGCTGAAGAGAGTCTTTTGGAACTCTATCAAGAAGTTCATGCTAGATTAGAAGCTAAACACAATCAATTAAGAGCTAAGAATGCAGCTAAAGAAACTGCTAAAGATCAGCCTGTTGATGCTAAAAACGTCTATCAGGGTGAAGCAATACACCACACACAAGATAAGTCTTCTAAAGCAAAACAAAACGTATCTGCTACAGGAGTAAAAACAGAGCAAATAGGAATTATAGCTGCGGTAGCTGGATTCTTTGGACTTGCTGGTGTTGCTCTTAAACGATTTAGAAGAAAATCCTAAAAATTAACAAAGAGGTGTGAGATCTAATTTCATCCTCTTTTTTTTATATTCTTCTGTGATAGAAAATGAAAGAAAATGCTTGACTTTGGAAAGTATTGGTGTATAATAATAAATGTAAGCTGTTTCAGGAGGGAGAGATATGCTAAAGTCAGAACGAAAACAAGTGATTTTAGAACAGTTAAAAGATCATCGAACAGTTTCCTTAGATCGTTTAGTACATATTCTAAAAACTTCAGAATCCACCGTTCGGCGCGATTTGGATGAATTAGAAAGTGAACAAAAGCTTCGACGGATTCATGGCGGTGCAGAAAACATTCATTTTTTACAAGAAGAAGAAAGCAATCAAGAAAAATCTATCAAAAACATTCAATTTAAGCAAAAGATTGCAGAAAAAGCTGCCAGCCTTATTCAGGATCATGATGTAGTCTTTATTGATGCTGGTACTACAAATGAGTTGTTAATACAAGCAATTCATAACCACCGAGTAACGATCGTAACCAATTCTATTCATCATGCATCAAAACTTGTTGAGCGAAATATCCCTACAGTTATTGTCGGTGGAACAGTAAAAAGTTCAACAGATGCCAGCATAGGTGGAGTAGCTCTTAATCAAATTGGCCAACTGAATTTTGATAAAGCTTTTATTGGAATGAATGGTATTGATGATGGTTTTTATTCGACACCAGATATGGAAGAGGGCGCTGTTAAGCGTGCTATTATGGAAAACGCAAAACAAACTTATGTATTATCAGACTCATCAAAACTGGGCCATATATCTTTTGTTAAAGTGGCTCCTCTTGCTAAAGCAAAAATAATTACTAATAAAATTTCGTCCATCTTGCTGGAAAAAATTAAGGAAAAAACGGAGGTGATTGAAGTATGATTTATACTGTAACATTAAACCCGTCCATTGACTACATTGTCCGTTTGGATAAAGTCCTGATTGGAAGTGTCAATCGAATGGATAGTGATGACAAGTTTGCTGGTGGAAAAGGTATCAATGTTAGCCGAGTTCTAAAAAGATTAGGTATTGATAACAAAGCAACTGGTTTTATTGGTGGCTTTACTGGTAAATTTATCACGGACACTCTTGAGGAAGAAGGAATCTCCAGTCACTTCGTAGAAGTTGAGGATGATACACGCATCAATGTCAAGATAAAAGCAGATGCTGAAACGGAAATTAATGGACCCGGCCCTGACATTTCTAGTCTGAAATTGGAGGAATTAAAGAGTATTCTTGCTTCTCTAACTGCTGATGATACAGTAGTTTTTGCTGGAAGTAGTCCTAAAAATTTAGGAAATACTATCTACAAAGAATTGATTGGGCTAACCAGGAAAACAGGAGCGCAAGTAGTCTGTGACTTCGAAGGACAAACATTGCTTGATTCCTTGGAGTTTGAGCCACTTTTGGTCAAACCAAATAATCACGAACTAGGCGATATTTTTGGAATGAAACTAGAAAGTTTAGATGAAATCGAGAAATATGCTCGTCAAATCTTAGACAAAGGAGCACAACATGTGATCATTTCTATGGCTGGTGACGGTGCCTTGTTGGTGACTCAAGAAGGTGCATACTTTGCAAAACCTATCAAGGGGAGTGTCAAAAATTCTGTCGGGGCTGGCGATTCTATGGTCGCTGGATTCACAGGCGAATTTGTCAAATCAAAAGATGCAGTAGAAGCATTTCAATGGGGTGTGGCTTGCGGAACGGCAACTACCTTCTCAGATGACTTGGCAACAGCTGAATTTATTAAAGAAACATATGAAAAAGTTGAGGTAGAAAAAAGATGAAAATTCAAGACCTATTGAGAAAAGATGTCATGTTGCTGGATTTGCAGGCAACTGAAAAAACTGCAGTCATAGAAGAGATGATTAAAAGCTTGGTTGATCACGGTTATGTAACAGACTTTGAAGCTTTTAAAGAAGGAATTTTGGCGCGTGAAGCCTTGACTTCTACAGGTCTTGGTGACGGAATCGCTATGCCTCACAGCAAAAATTCTGCTGTTAAAGAAGCAACAGTTTTATTTGCTAAGTCAAACAAGGGTGTCGATTATGAAAGTCTAGATGGACAACCAACTGATCTATTCTTCATGATTGCAGCTCCAGAAGGTGCTAATGATACTCACCTGGCTGCCTTGGCTGAATTATCCCAGTACCTGATGAAAGATGGTTTTGCGGATAAACTTCGTCAAGTAACTTCGCCTGATCAAGTGATCGAGCTCTTTGACCAAGCTTCAGAAAAAGCAGAAGAAGCTGCTGTCGTTGAACCTGCAAATGAAGGTGGAGACTTCCTTGTAGCTGTAACAGCATGTACTACAGGAATTGCTCATACCTACATGGCACAAGAGGCCTTACAGAAGGTCGCTGCTGAAATGGGTGTTGGTATCAAGGTTGAAACCAATGGTGCCAGCGGTGTCGGAAATAAGTTGACAGCTGAGGATATTAAAAATGCTAAGGCTGTTATTATTGCTGCTGACAAGGCAGTAGAGATGGATCGCTTTGACGGCAAACCGTTGATAAAACGTCCTGTAGCTGATGGAATTCGCAAAACAGAAGAACTGATCAATTTGGCTCTTTCAGGGAAAGCTGAAGTATACAAGGCTGCTAATGGCGGAGCAGTAGAAGAAAACAATGAGAAACTTAGTCTGGGTGCTGCTTTCTACAAGCACCTGATGAGTGGTGTTTCCCAAATGTTGCCATTCGTTATCGGTGGCGGGATTATGATAGCGATCTCATTCTTGCTTGACCAAGGGGTTCCTAAAGACCAGTTGGGTCACTTGGGGAATTATAATGGCTTGTCAGCACTCTTCAATCAAATTGGTGGAGCAGCCTTTGGCTTCATGGTTCCCGTATTAGCTGCTTATATCGCTTATTCCATTGCCGAAAAGCCTGGATTGGTAGCTGGTTTCGTAGCAGGGGCAATTGCAAAGGCAGGTATTGCTTATGGAAATATTCCTGTATACAAAGATCTTGCAGATAAAACTCCAGAACAAGTTCAAGAAATCTTACAAGCTCTAGCTAAATCTCAAGTATCATCAGGTTTCCTTGGAGCTCTTGTAGGTGGTTTCTTAGCCGGTGGTATCGTACTCTTACTTAGAAAATACATCAAGGTTCCACGTTCACTTGAAGGCGTGAAGTCAATCCTTCTTCTTCCTTTGTTAGGTGTTGCTCTTACAGGATTTGCTATGTTGGCAATTAATATCCCAATGTCAGCGATTAATACATCTCTTAATACCTTCCTTACAAGCTTGCAAGGAACTTCAGCAGTTTTACTCGGTCTCTTGGTTGGTGGTATGATGGCTGTTGATATGGGTGGTCCTGTAAATAAGGCTGCATATACTGTAGGTACTCTTTCTTTAGCTGATTCATTGACAAGTGGTGGTTCAACTGTTATGGCTGCGGTTATGGCAGCTGGTATGGTTCCTCCTTTAGCAGTATTTGTAGCAACTATTCTTTACAAGAACAAATTTTCACAAGAAGAGCGTGACTCTGGTATTACAAACATTGTCATGGGACTATCTTTCATCACAGAAGGTGCGATTCCATTTGGTGCTGCTGACCCAGCCCGCGCTATTCCAAGCTTTATCGTAGGTTCAGCTCTTACAGGTGCTCTTGTAGGTCTTTCTGGAATCAAACTCATGGCCCCTCACGGAGGAATCTTCGTAATTGGATTGACAAACAACCCAATCCTTTACTTGGTATATGTTTTGATTGGCGCAGTAGTCAGTGGTATTATCTTCGGATTCTTACGCAAACCTTTATCAAAATAAGTTTAATCAAGGACTTCTTCGGAGGTCCTTTTTTTGTAGATAATTATATTCTTTATGAAGATAAAGAGAATGAGTAAGAGAAAAGCAAACTATAGTCAGTGATTGAAAATTATGCTATAATTTACATAACGCAAATTTTTAGGAGAACAACAATGGAACTACAACGCGAAAAAGAATTCGTCAGCCAATATCACTTTGATGCACGTAATTTTGAATGGGAAAAAGAAAACGGAACACCTGAAACAAAAGTCGATGTCAATTTTCAATTATTGAATCATGATCAAGAAAATCAAGTAACTTCTTTGGTTGTTATTTTGAATTACATGATCGTTTTTGAAGCCTTTGTGATTAGTGGTGTAATTTCTCAAGTTAACCATATTCAAGGTCGAATTATTGGCGAACCAAGTGAATTTGATCAAGAGGAAGTAGAGCAATTAGCCAAGCCATGCTTATCAATGCTTAACCGCTTGACTTATGAAGTGACAGAAATCGCCCTGGATTTACCAGGTATTAATTTGGAGTTCTAAATGAAACTAGCTGTTATTACAGATTCCTCAGCCTACTTAAAACCGGAAGTCTTAGAAAAGGAAAATCTATTTATTCTGGATATTCCAGTTTTCATTGATGGGAAAACATACGTTGAAGGGAAAAATCTGACTGCAGAAGAATTCTATCAAAAAATGGCACTCTCTGCTGAATTACCCAAAACAAGCCAGCCTAGTATAGCTGAATTGGAAGATCTGCTTTCTACTTTAGCGGGAAACGGATATACTCACGTTCTGGGACTCTTTCTTTCTAGCGGTATTTCTGGCTTTTATCAAAACATTCAGTTCTTAAAAGATGAATTTCCTCAGTTGGAAATTGCTTTTCCAGACTCTAAGATTACCAGCGCCCCATTAGGAATTATGGTTCAATCTGCGCTCAACTGGGCAGAAGCAGGACTAGATTTCAATGAAATCCTCAGAAGAATTAATGCTCAGATTGACGGAACTAGCGCCTTTATCATGGTTGATGATTTGAATCATCTTGTTAAAGGTGGTCGCCTTTCAAACGGAGCTGCTATTCTAGGAAATCTACTAAGTATTAAGCCAATTCTATATTTTAATCATCATGGAGTGATTGAAGTTTTTGAAAAGATTCGGACGGAGAAGAAGGCAACTAAACGACTTATTGAACTAGTTGAGGAACGGACTTCGTCAGGCAAATATGAAATTATCGTCATTCATGCTAATGCAGTTGATAAGGCTGAAACCTTACGCCAATCTCTACTAGAAAGTAACATTAGTGCAGAGATTTCTCTAGCAACTTTTGGTAGTGTTATTGGAACACATCTTGGAGAAGGAAGTATCGCATTAGGCTACATTCCTCTGTTTGACTAATACTCAAATCTATCAAAAAAGGAGATGCAGATGGGAATTAAAATAATCATTGCAGGCTTCAAAGGTAAAATGGGCCAAGCAGCCTATAAAATGGTAACAGAAGATCCAGAACTAGAATTAGTTGGACTTTTGGATCCTTTTACGGATGAAAAAGAAGTAGCAGGTGTTCCTGTTTTCAACGCAAAGGAAGAATTGACTGGACTGAAAGCCCATGTCTGGGTTGATTTTACAACCCCTAAAGTAGCTTATGACAATACTCGCTTCGCTTTGGAACAGGGGTTTTGTCCAGTTGTTGGAACAACAGGTTTTACTCCAGAGCAATTGAAAGAGTTGATCACGCTGTCTAGAGAAAAGCAGTTGGGTGGATTGATTGCTCCAAACTTTGCCTTGGGAGCTGTTTTGCTGATGCAGTTCGCAGCTCAAGCAGCTAAGTATTTCCCAAATGTAGAAATTATCGAGCTGCATCATGACCAGAAAAAGGATGCACCGAGTGGGACAGCTATTAAGACGGCTGAGCTCATTAGTCAGGTTAGACCAAGCAAACGGCAGGGAGCTGCTGATGAGGAAGAGTCTATAGCTGGCGCCCGCGGAGCTGATTTCGATGGCATGCGTATTCATTCAGTTCGCTTGCCTGGTTTGGTTGCCCACCAAGAAGTAATATTTGGCAGCCAAGGAGAGGGATTAACCCTGCGGCATGATTCCTATGACCGTGCTTCCTTTATGACAGGAGTTAATCTGGCCATTAAAGAAGTTGTCAAACGCTCAGAATTAGTCTATGGATTGGAACATTTACTATGAGATTAGAAACTCTGCCTTCTGAATTTCAGGAGGCTTTGCCAGTATTAGAGAAGATAAAAGCTGCTGGTTTTGAAGCTTATTTTGTTGGAGGCTCTGTTCGCGATGCTCTTTTGCAGAGACCTATTCACGATGTGGATATTGCCAGCTCCAGCTATCCCGAGGAAACCAAGCGTATCTTTGGTCGGACAGTTGATGTGGGGATTGAGCATGGAACCGTCTTGGTTCTGGAAAATAACCGTGAATACGAAGTGACGACTTTCCGGACCGAGGATGTCTATGTGGACTACCGCAGGCCTAGCAAGGTTTCTTTTGTGCGTTCTTTGGAAGAAGATCTCAAGCGACGCGATTTCACCATCAACGCCCTTGCTTTGGACGAAAACGGTCAAGTTATTGATCTTTTCCAAGGCTTGGATGACTTGGAAAATCGGATTTTGCGGGCTGTTGGGACGCCTGCTGAGCGCTTTAATGAAGATGCTCTGCGCATCATGCGGGGCTTTCGCTTTCAAGGCACCTTGAATTTTGACTTGGAGCAAGATACTTTATCAGCTATGACGGACTGTTCTCCCCTGCTGGAAAAGATTTCAGTTGAACGCATTTTTATCGAGTTTGACAAACTCTTACTGGCTCCGTTTTGGCGCAAGGGCTTAGAGTCACTCTTGACAAGCGGTGCCATTGAATTTTTGCCAGATTTGAAGGGAAGCGGAGCTAAATTAGAGCAGCTCTTTGAATTGGATTCAGACTTTTGCTTTTCAGCATCTGAACAGGCTTGGGCAGCTCTTTTGTTAGCATTGAAAACACAGGATGTTCAACGATTTTTGAGAATTTGGAAAACCTCTCGTGAATTTGCCAAAAGAGTAGCAGATATTGTTGAAATTGTGACGATTCGCTCAGAACGGGACTTGACCAAGCGTGACTGCTATGATTACGATATAGACTTATTGCTACAAGCAGAAGAACTTCGTCAGGCGCAAGGTTTGACAGTGGACTTCTCTGCGATTCATAATCTTGATGCCAGTCTGACTATTCACAGCAAGCAGGAAATGGTAGTCAATGGTGGCATGCTGATGCGGGAGTTCGGCTTTGAGCCAGGACCAAAACTTGGTCAAATTTTAAAAGAGTTGGAATACGCTATTGTAGACGGCCACTTACCTAATGACTTAGAGGCCATTTATGCCTATATCAAGGAGAAAAAATGAGCGATTTTATCGTTGACAAGCTAACCAAATCAGTAGGAGATAAGACTGTTTTTCGGGATATTTCCTTTATCATTCACGACCTAGACCGGATTGGTCTGATTGGTGTCAATGGAACAGGAAAGACAACGCTACTAGATGTCTTGTCAGGCAAGTCAGGTTTTGACGGCGATGTCAGCCCTTTTTCTGCTAAGACGGGCTATAAGATTGCTTACCTGACTCAGGAGCCTGATTTTGATGAGGAGCAGACGGTGCTTGATACTGTTTTGTCCAGTGATTTACGGGAAATGCAGTTGATTCGAGAGTATGAGCTGCTTTTGACGACCTATGATGAAAGTCAGCAGTCTAGGCTAGAAGCGGTTATGGCAGAGATGGACTCACTACATGCTTGGGAAATCGAAAGCCAGGTTAAGACAGTCCTGTCCAAGCTTGGTCTAACAAATCTGTCTCTCAAGGTTGGTCAGTTATCAGGAGGCCTTCGTCGACGAGTGCAGCTGGCCCAGGTTCTCTTAGGCGATGCAGATTTGCTCTTACTGGATGAGCCGACTAACCACCTAGACATTGATACCATTGAATGGCTGACGCACTTCTTGAAAAATTCAAAGAAAACCGTCCTTTTCATCACCCACGACCGCTATTTCTTGGATAATATTTCGACACGAATTTTTGAGTTAGATGGCGGTCGCTTGATTGAATACCAGGGAAATTATCAAGACTATGTTCGTCTCAAGGCAGAGCAGGATGAACGGGATGCGGCCTTACTTCACAAAAAGCAGCAACTATACAAGCAGGAGCTTTCTTGGATGCGGCGGCAGCCTCAGGCTCGGGCAACCAAGCAACAGGCTCGTATCAATCGTTTCCATGACCTCAAGAAAGATTTGACCGGTCAGACGACTGATAGCAACCTGGAAATGAACTTTGAAACCAGCCGTATTGGTAAGAAAGTTATCGAGTTTCAAAATGTAGATTTTGCTTATGATCAGAAGCCTATTCTCTCTCAGTTCAGTCTTTTGATTCAGAACAAGGACCGCATTGGGATTGTCGGAGATAACGGTGTCGGCAAGTCAACCTTGCTCAATCTGATTGCTGGAAAACTTCAGCCTCAGGCTGGTCAGCTCATTATCGGAGATACAGTCCGAGTGGCCTATTTCTCTCAGCAGATTGAGGGATTGGATGAGTCTAAGCGGGTCATCAACTACCTGCAAGAAGTGGCTGAAGAGGTCAAGATAAGCAGTGGAACGACTTCCATTGCAGAACTCTTGGAGCAGTTTCTTTTTCCTCGTTCTACTCATGGAACTTTGATCAACAAGCTATCTGGTGGAGAGAAAAAACGCCTTTATCTGCTCAAGCTTCTCTTGGAAAAGCCCAATGTCTTGCTTCTAGACGAGCCAACTAATGATTTGGATATTGCAACTCTGACGGTGTTAGAAAACTTTCTGCAAGGCTTTTCCGGGCCAGTTATTACGGTCAGCCATGACCGATATTTTCTAGACAAGGTAGCCAGCAAAATTTTGGCTTTTGAAGCTGGGGGTATCAAAGAGTTTTTTGGCAATTACACGGATTACTTAGACGAAAAAGCCTTTTTGGCAGAAAGCTCTGCTATTTTCCAAAAGACTGAAAAGGAAAAATCGACCAAAGTGCGTGAGGTGAAAAAGCGCATGACCTACTTTGAAAAGCAGGAGTGGGAGACTATCGAGGCAGATATCGAGACGCTGGAGGGGCGAATTGCTGAGATTGAAGTGGCCATGCAGGAGAATGGCTCTGACTTTGCTCGCCTGTCTCAACTCCAGCAGGAACTGGATGAGCAGAACGAAAAACTGCTGGAAAAATACGAGCGCTATGAATACCTGAGTGGGTTAGAGTAGAAAAGCAAAAAATTAGACTAAAAAGCGTAGGAAAGAAAACTTCCTACGCTTTTTAGTCTAATTTTATTCCCACTCAACGGTTGCAGGTGGTTTGCTTGTGATATCATAGACGATGCGGTTGACGTGGTCTACTTCGTTTACAATACGTACAGAAATTTTTTGTAAAACTTCCCAAGGAATCTTGGCAAAGTCAGCTGTCATGCCATCGATAGAAGTGATAGCACGAATAGCAATGGTGTAGTCGTATGTCCGTCCGTCTCCCATGACCCCAACAGAACGAACACCAGTATTGACGGTGAAGTACTGCCAGATATCGCGGTCAAGCCCTGCCTTAGCAATTTCTTCACGAAGAATAGCATCAGACTCACGAACAGTTTCTAATTTCTCTTCAGTGATTTCTCCCATAACACGAATAGCAAGACCTGGGCCTGGGAACGGTTGGCGCCAGACGATTTCATCAGGCATACCAAGCTCTGTACCTAAGGCACGAACCTCGTCTTTATAAAGTGTGTTCAGCGGTTCAATCAGCTCAAACTGCATATCTTCGGGCAAACCACCCACGTTATGGTGAGACTTGATAGTCTGAGCAGTGTCAGTACCAGACTCAATCACATCGGTATACAGAGTTCCTTGTGCCAAGAATTTTACATCTTTCAGTTTGCTGGCTTCGTCGTCAAAGACATAGACAAATTCATTTCCAATGATTTTGCGTTTTTGTTCTGGATCAGAAATACCTGCGAGTTTATCAAGGAAACGTTTAGCTGCGTCTGCTTTAACGATATTTAGTCCGAATTTTCCGCCCAACATTTCCATAACTTGATCAGCTTCACCCTTACGCAAAAGGCCGTGATCAACAAAGATACAGATTAATTGGTCCCCAATAGCTTTTTGCAAAAGAACACCGACCACAGAAGAATCAACCCCACCTGATAGACCAAGAAGAACACGCTTGTCACCAACAGTCTCACGGATTTGTTTGATCTGCATATCAATGAAATTGTCCATTGACCAGTCGCCTTTGGCTCCACAGATATTTAGAGCAAAGTTGCGAAGAATATCATAACCAAACTCAGAATGGCGAACTTCAGGGTGGAATTGAATCCCATAAATCTTCTTAGCAGGATGCTCAATTGCTGCAAAAGGACAATCAGCAGAAGTACCAGTGCGGACAAAGTCAGCAGGGATTTCAGTTACCGCATCTCCATGGCTCATAAGAACCAATTGTTCTTCAGGTGTACTCTCAAAAAGAGGAGAAGCAGTGCGAATCAATTTAGACTGACCGTATTCACGGTTTCCAGCATCACCAGCCGGCACTACCTTACCTCCCAATTTATGAGTCAGAAGTTGCATACCATAGCAAATCCCTAAAATTGGAATGCCTAACTCAAAAATTTCAGGATCAATATCAAAGGAACCGTCTTCATAAACAGAGTTTGGTCCACCAGAAAGAATAATTCCGACAGGATTGAGCTCTTTTACCTCTGCAGCGGAAATTTTATTACTCTTTAATTCAGAAAATACCCCAATTTCACGAATCCGACGAGAGATGAGCTGGTTGTATTGGCTGCCGTAGTCCAATACGATAATTTTTTCGACATCTTGCAATTCAGATTTAGTCATCTTTTTCCTTCCCTAAAAGAAATTTATTTTTCCTTATTCTATCATAAAAGAGAGGCTTTTTCCAATGCCATTAAGTAAATGTTGACTTTTATTTCGATTGATAATACAATATTTTTAAAAGGAAATCCAAAAGGAGATCACTATGCTCCCTGCTTATTTACAAATTCATGATCAAATCAAAAAAGAAATTGATGAAGAAGTCTGGCAAATTGGACAGAGATTACCCAGTGAGCGAGACTTAGCTGAGACTTTTCAAGTTAGTCGAATGACTCTTCGCCAAGCTATCACACTCCTTGTAGAAGAAGGAGTACTGGAACGACGGGTTGGGAGCGGAACATTTGTTGCCAGCACGCGCGTCCAGGAAAAAATGAGAGGCACTACCAGCTTTACTGAGATTATGAAGTCTCAGGGTAAGACACCTTCCAGTCAGTTGATCTCCTATCGACGAACTCTACCAAGCAAACAAGAAGTCGAAAAGCTAGGAATAAACAAGACTGAAAATATTATTCGAATGGAGCGGGTTCGCTACGCTGATAAGCTACCAGTGGTATACGAAGTAGCTTCAATACCAGAAAAGTTTATTAAAAATTTCAACAAAGAAGAAATTACCAGTCATTTCTTCCAAACTCTTCAAGAACATGGTTATAAGATTGGCAAATCCCAACAAACGATATACGCCCGCTTAGCTAAGGAAAAGATCGCCCATTATCTTGGAATTCCGAGAGGTCATGCCATTTTGGCTTTGACTCAGGTATCCTATTTCGAAGACGGAACAGCCTTTGAGTATGTAAAAAGTCAATATGTCGGCGAACGTTTTGAATTTTATCTAGAAAACAACTAATTTACATAATTTTGATTATGTCACACCCTTGAGAATACAAGGGTGTTTTTTTTTAACATAAAAAAGGATTAATTTGAATTACCTTAAAATATTTCATAAAGAAAAGTCATTTACTCTGTGAGTAACTAGAGTTTATTAGCCTTTTTTGGTATAATATTTCTTATGGAAATCGAAAAAACCAATCGTATGAATGCTCTGTTTGAATTTTATGCTGCTCTATTGACAGATAAACAGATGAATTACATCGAGCTTTATTATGCTGATGATTATAGTCTTGCTGAAATAGCAGAAGAATTTGGTGTCAGCCGTCAAGCAGTCTATGATAATATCAAACGAACAGAGAAGATTTTAGAAGACTATGAAATGAAGTTGCATATGTATTCTGACTACATTGTTAGGAGCCAAATTCTGGAAGAAATCGCTGACAAATATCCTGAAGATAGTTTCTTGCAAGAACAAATTGCGACTCTATCCAGCATTGATAACAGAGACTAATCATGGCTAGACAAGTTATCTACAAGGGAATGTCTTGCTGGTTATTGGAGTCGGAAGAACCTTTCCCTGCCAGAGTGCAAATCATCTCCCCCGACGATCTTTCTAAAGCGATGAAATTAGGATTCAGTTGCTGGGGATATCCAAATGAGATTATGAAAGAACTCTCTACAAAAGAATACCAATGTTTAAGTCGTCATGGACGATTTCCACTAAATTGATTGAAATAGAAACTAGGAGAAATAAAAAATGGCATTTGAAAGTTTAACAGAACGTCTGCAAAACGTCTTTAAAAATCTGCGCAGAAAAGGAAAAATCTCAGAGAGTGATGTACAGGAAGCAACCAAAGAGATTCGTCTAGCCCTTTTAGAAGCCGACGTTGCTCTGCCAGTTGTCAAAGACTTTATCAAGAAAGTCCGTGAGCGTGCGGTCGGTCACGAGGTTATCGATACCCTCAACCCAGCTCAACAGATTATCAAGATTGTTGACGAAGAGCTGACAACTATCCTGGGCTCTGATACTGCTGAAATTATCAAATCACCAAAGATTCCGACTATTATCATGATGGTCGGTTTACAAGGGGCTGGTAAGACCACCTTTGCTGGAAAGCTTGCTAATAAGCTCAAGAAAGAAGAAAAGGCTCGCCCGCTCATGATTGCGGCAGATATTTACCGGCCAGCGGCTATTGATCAGCTGAAAACACTGGGACAGCAAATTGATGTACCAGTCTTTGCCTTAGGTACGGAAGTTCCAGCTGTTGAGATTGTCCGTCAAGGTTTGGAGCAAGCCAAAGCCAACCACAACGACTATGTCCTGATTGATACGGCTGGTCGACTTCAGATTGACGAAAAGCTCATGCAGGAGCTGTCAGATGTCAAAGCGCTGGCTAATCCCAATGAAATCCTCTTAGTTGTCGATGCCATGATTGGTCAGGAAGCGGCTAATGTTGCTCGCGAATTTAACAGTCAATTGGAAGTGACCGGGGTTATCCTGACTAAGATTGATGGCGATACCCGTGGTGGTGCAGCTCTATCTGTCCGTCAGATTACTGGTAAGCCTATTAAATTTACTGGTACTGGTGAAAAGATCACCGATATCGAAACCTTCCACCCAGATCGCATGTCTAGTCGGATTTTGGGCATGGGGGATATGCTGACTCTGATTGAAAAAGCCTCTCAAGAATACGATGAGAAAAAATCGCTTGAAATGGCTGAAAAGATGCGGGAAAACACCTTTGATTTCAATGATTTCATTGATCAGTTGGATCAGGTACAAGGCATGGGTCCTATGGAAGATTTGATCAAAATGCTACCTGGTATGGCTAGCAATCCTGCTTTTAAAAACTTTAAGGTCGATGAAAGAGAAATTGCCCGCAAGCGTGCTATTGTATCTTCAATGACACCTGAAGAACGTGAAAATCCTGATTTATTGACACCTAGCCGTCGTCGTCGAATTGCTAATGGTTCAGGAAATAGCTTTGTAGACGTCAATAAGTTTATCAAAGATTTCAATCAGTCAAAACAATTGATGCAAGGTGTTCTCTCTGGTGACATGAGCAAGATGATGAAGCAAATGGGACTCAATCCAAACAATATGCCTAAAAACATGCCAGGAGGCGGTGCAATGCCAGATATGTCAGCACTTCAAGATATGATGGGTCAAGGCGGCATGCCGGATATGTCAGCTTTGGGAGGAGCTGGTATGCCCGATATGAGTCAAATGTTTGGCGGCGGTCTTAAAGGCAAGGCAGGAGAGTTTCTGATGCGTCGAAGTATGAACAAAATGGCTAAGCAAATGAAAAAGAATAAGAAGAAGCGGAAGTAATAACAAAAAACAAGTCGCATAACTAAGTTTTATGTGGCTTGTTTTTGGAAATATCAGATTCGGATATGGAGACTAGAATGAAGCCTTTTTTGACTCAATTGATTCATCGACTTGCTAAAACCTTTCAAAAATTATTTGATAAGCTGCCTTCCCACCCTATCTCTCATCTACCTGCCAGCAAGGTCGAAATACGCCCCATTATCATGATTCCTGGTAGCTCTGCAACGGAAAATCGCTTTAATCGAATGGTTAAAAAGCTCAACCGCAATCAGCATTCACATCATAGCCTTGTTCGAATCAAAGTCTGGAATGACGGACACATGACTTACCGAGGGCATTTGAAGCGCAAGGACAGAAATCCCATTTTTGTAGTTGGATTTCAAAATAATCGTGATGGTTATGAAAATATCAAAAAACAGGCCGCAATGTTTGACACTGCTTTAACAGTTTTAAGAGAGAAGTATTCTTTTAACAGTTTTAAAGCGCTAGGGCATTCAAACGGTGGTCTAGTTTTTACGGTATTCCTGCAACAATACCTGGCAAACCATTCTGGCTTGGAGATGGAAAAGCTCCTGACTATTGGTAGTCCTTATAATCTGAATAAGAAAAACATCAATCATCGAGTTGAGATGTTAGATGACTTCATATCTAATCAAGAAAATCTACCTAAGAAGTTGCAACATTTGTCAATTATGGGAATCTTTTTCCGAGACGGTGACGGAATTGTCCATAAAAGCAGTGTAGAGGCTGGGAGCTTGATTTACAAAGGAAAGATTGCTTCACACAGAGAAGTAGTCATCGTAGGGAAGGATGCTCATCATTCCTCTCTACCACAAAATGAACAAGTAGTTGATTTGATTAGAGAGTTTTTATTTGGATAATGTTACACTAAAACTGATAATACATTATTTTACATAATTTTATTTCTGTAAAATAATTAGAAAGACAATAAAGTAATGAAAATGATAGACATTCTTCATAGATATTATGGTGCCTTTGATCTGATAAATGAAAAATGAAATGAAGACCATGAAAGTATTTTGATTAAAGCGAAGGATAATCAAGAATACAAAAGATGCCGTTTGGCAAAGAAAACACCTAAAAAAGAAGGATATTTTACAGTCTTTTAGAAAAAAAGACCAAGACAACGAGAATATCCCTTATACAGATGAAGACTTGGGGGATGAACTAGTTATTGTTGTGATAGACGGATGTCATTGAGGTATATTTATCATCCCCAAAGAAAGGAAAGATGGCAATGTGGTTTTATCTTATCCGTCCTGGTGCAGCAATTTAAATAAAACAGCTCAGGCAACACAAAAATGGCAACTAGGTTATTTTCAAAAAATCGAATTAGAAGAATAAGTTTTTAGGTAAAACAAGACAGAATTGAGAAACTACATTCTGTCTTGTTTTTATTATCTGTTTTTGTAATAAGGTTGGACTATAAAAACTAAAAGTTTATTTACAATTGACTTAACAAGAGCTAAACCATTGATATAACTGAATTAGAAGCATAAAGTACATTCTTTAAAAAGTGTACTTTATTTTTATTTTGTACATTATTCTGGGGTGGTATTTTGTATGTTTTCTAGTACATAACATCCTCAAATCTAAGAAATTGATTTGTACATTTTTTACTCAAGTAACAGTAGAAGGAGTGACGGTTCAATTGTACATTTTATTTAAAATATTTATGGCTATATTAATAGTATTTGAAGCATAGATAAAGTAGATACAGTGGTATAATAGTGTCAAAAGACTTTCAGGAGAAATGAGATGAGATCGCATACAGTTATTCTAGGCGCTGGTGCTACTATTGCAGCAATTCCAGATGGTGATAAAAATGGGAAAAGCTCTTCAGTTATGAATGGATTGCTAAAAAAACTTAATTTAGAAGAAATTCTTGCTGGTGTTGAATTACAGACAAAGAGCGAAAATTTGGAAGATATCTATTCAGAATTATTTGAGAGAGAAGAGTGCTCTGAAATAGTTAGAAAGCTAGAAGAAAGACTCTATGATTATTTTGCTTCGTTGGAGTTACCTGATGAACCAACAATTTATGATTTTTTAATATTAAGTTTAACTAATAAAGATTGTATAGCTACGTTTAATTGGGACCCTTTACTTATACAGGCTTATATTCGTTGCTCAAAAATTACTCTGAACTTGCCAAAAATTCTTTGTTTACATGGTAATGTAGCTGTTGGGTTTTGTGAAAAACATATTGAGTTTGGAACAGTAGATTACTATTGCCCAACATGTTATAAAAAATTAAATCCAACAAAATTATTGTATCCCGTAAAAAACAAAGACTATTCTTCCGATGGATACATAAATTGGTGTTGGAAAGCATTAGATTACTTTGTCGATCATTCATATATGTTAACTATTTTTGGATACAGTGCTCCTAAAAGTGATCTAGATGCTGTTAATTTAATGAAAAAAGCATGGGGAAATATTGAAGACCGACCACTTGAAGAAGTTTCTGTAATAGATATTGTAGACGAAGCGACTATGCTAAATACATGGAAAGACTTTATTCATAGCCATCATTATAGGTATTCAAATTCATTTTTTGATTCTTACTTAGCAAAATTTCCAAGAAGAACTTGTGAAACCGTATTTGCAACATTTTCATTAAATGTTCCTTCTGATGGTAGTAGAGGATTTAAAGAGAATTTTAATTGGGACATGATAAAAGAGTTTTTATCTGATATGTTAGTTGAAGAACAGGAAAATAAAGGAAAATCAAATTTAAAATCGAAATATTTAGTTTGGGGTGAAGATGGTAACAAATAATCCAATTAATCATAGTGTACTTAAATTGTCAATGGATTTCGATAATGCTTTTAAACATAAAAATATAGAGGAAATCTATAGACTAATAGAATTTGGAAAAAATATGGAAAACACTATTGATGATATTTCCAAAATTCAATTATTTTATTCTATTGGGACAGCATACGCTGATATATTTGAACTAAGTGATAACTTAGTTTTCAACATAGATACCGATTTTACAGTTCAACAAATTTATTACTTAAGAAAAGCTATAGAAATTTCAAATAACGTTGATATAAATTCTGAGAACAGTAGGTTTGTTTTCCCATTATTATGTTCACTTTACACTAATTACGCAAATTTATTAGATGCTTGTGGTAGAAAGCAGTTAGCTATTAAGATGTATTGTAAATGTATACAAATCAATCCAAGATTCACAATGGCTAGTGGTAACTTGGCTATTTGTCTAGATCATTATCGTAATTTTTTGAATGATAACGAACACCTCCACTTTATTAAAAAAATTAAAAATTTAATAGAAACAAGCATAACTGTTTCAGATCCAAACAGAGTTGATTATGCAGAAAAGCGATTTATTGAACTTTACGAACAATATCTTAATTATAAAGACTTAGATGAATGCTCTTGTAAAACCATCGATTATAATCCTAATTCACAAAAGTATCGCGAATGGTGTTGGAATAACGGGCTGTATCTTAATCCACTTAATGACTTACAAGCTGACGATATAAATAGATATGATGATAATCTTTTACTACCAAGTTTATTATTTCAATCGGATAAAGATTTAAACAAATATATTTCTATGTTTAATCAAATTAAGCAAGAATATGTTTATGCGCGTTATCTCTGTTTTAATAGCATTGAAATTGATTCGGTTCATTATGCTGATGAGAATGTTGATCTTATTGATTGTCTAGAATACGTACAATATTCTATCCGAGTAGAAGGATTAAAAGCAGCTTTTAAAACACTATATTCATTATTAGATAAAGTAGGAATGTTTATAAATGAATATTATTCTTTAAAAATTAAGACTCGACAAGTAAATTTTCATTCAATTTGGAGAACAGATAGCAATTTAGGTAAGTTGTTGGATAAGAATATTGGTCTATCATCTATATTTTGGATATCGAAAGATTTTGATAATGGTAATAATTCTTTGACAGCAAATCCACACTCAAAGCGATTAAAAACTATTAGAAATTATTTAGAGCATAGGTTTACTAATATCACATTGAATTTTTTTGATGGAAGTGTAGATAATAACGAAAGTAGATTGTATCTAACTGAATTTGAATTGCAAGAGTGTACATTAGATTTATTAAATCTTGTAAGAGAAGTTATTTTTTCACTCAAAAATGCAATTCAAATAAGTGAAAATGAAAAACAATCTACTCTAAGCAGTGAAGTTGCTTTAATTCCGATAAATTATGAAGAAGTAGATTCGGAAGATAAATTATAGCATTGAGCATACAATTTATAGTCGTTATAAAAAGCAATAGTCTAAATTCATTTAACTAATCGACTTAACTAGAGCTAAACCATTGATAAAACTGAATTAGAAGGATAAAGTACACTCATTAAGCAGTGTACTTTATTTTTGTTTTGTACATTATTTGTTGATTGCTTAATCAATACTACATCTCTATCAGGCAATTCAGACTCCATTTAGTCCTCTAAAACCCATGTTGAGGCGGTATCACTGCTTGTAAAAGATTAGAAACCTTTGAACGAAAGGGAGAATGAAAAGCGTGAAGGTAGCTTCTCTAATCGAATAGAGGGTAAGAATCAGAGTAATAGTTCAAGTTGGGCTTCTGGATACTATAGTCTGACATGCTATCAATCTATTTCAGAAGCTGGACAAATTGTAGTAACTTTCCTTGAAGGAACTGAGGTAGATTTATAAGAGACTGTTACTGGGAAGTTACAGTCTTTTTAGTGGGTTAATGGTATAATGAGATTATAAATGTGGATATTGTTTAAATTCTCTGGAGGACGCATAATGTTGAATTTAGTAAAAGGTCACCAAGTTAGCTTGGTAGAAAACCTGTTTGAATCATTTACAAAGTTAACTGAACATCATTTGATGGCGAATGTACACGCAGAAAAAATATTAGAGGTTTTTCAACACTTTATTGCGATTCATGATGAGCCCTTGTTTTTTATTTTGGAATTGCCTGTCAGTATTGATAGAGAAAAAGTGATAGAAAAGAATATTATCAAGGAATCTCATAAGGATGTTTATTATATTGATGGTTGTTCAAGAG
The DNA here is from genome assembly GCF_030439935.1 of Streptococcus sp. SG1. Lineage (NCBI taxonomy): Bacteria > Bacillati > Bacillota > Bacilli > Lactobacillales > Streptococcaceae > Streptococcus > Streptococcus sp. SG1. The sequence continues at coordinate 150,711 of NZ_JAQFJC010000004.1, forward strand.
AGGAATGCCTAGCACTGTTGATTAGATACGGTGATTTACTTGTTAATGATGGACTAAGTAAGTTTGGATTTGGTGGGCATAAAAGTCATGATGAGATCATGCTTGATAGCTATAATGTTGTGACAATTTATAGTAAAGAACTATCGAAATTTAATGACTTTTTTGAACCTCATAATATTCAATTTGTAGAAGAACTAGTGACAGCTTGGGGAACTTTTTCTAAGACTTCACCAGGAATCTCTGAAATCTATGAAAGTAATGGAAAAACTGTTTATGATTTGCCTGTAGAATTAGCTGAATGGGGAATATACTTAGTTGAAACTCGAACCGAATAGGCATAACTATAGGTTAGAAATAGGATATTTCAGTTCCTCTAATACTCCAAATTTAACTTTAGTCAATTTGTAGAAGGAAAAGCAAGATGTAAGCACATATCGAGGTTTTGGGACTACTGGAGAAAAAGATATAGTCTACCGTTTCAGGGTTTACAAAAGGCTTGATATTAAGCCTTTTTTGAATTTTGAGTGAAGTATAAATCTAACAGTCTGAGTTGAGATAGTATTATTGATAGCAGTAATGTCTGAAATTTATTTCCACATACTCAGTGGAGGTTCAAAATGTTCCTGCATGTGAGGTGTCTGTGGGAATAGTTTTGGCCCCCCTTTTTTATTTTCAGATATCACTATGATGGTTTGTGGATCTATTTTTCTTATATGGTAGGATAGGTATCAGAGTGAGTAGAATACCCTATAGGTATGTGTTTGTTTCCATAGACTAGGAGGTAATGGGAATAAACATACCCACCTAGCTATGGGGATTTCTCATAGCTTTTTTACTTTCTTCCTTGACAATTGAGCGAGTGTTCAACTATAATGATAATAGTTGAGTGGTTGTTCAACTGAATCATCGATTATTGAGGTATGAGATGTAATTTTTCTTCTCTATCACCAGTAATGCAAGCTTTATTAGCTGGCTTATTCAACTGGTTTTGTACCCTTATCGGTGCTAGTTTGGTCTTTTTTGTCAAAACCATTCATCAAAAATTCATGGATATGATGATGGGCTTGGCAGCGGGTATTATGACGGCAGCTGCAGTCTGGTCTTTGCTTGTCCTTTCATTTGGCTATAGCCAGTCAATGGCTGCAAACAGATTTTACTGGTTGCCGACGGCTGTTGGTTTTTATTGTCGGGGGCTTAATTATCCGCTTTATTGATTATTTGGTTCCCCACCTGCATTTGAATCAACAGATGAGTGATAAGGAAGGGATTTTGAATCCCCAAAGACCCTTATCAAAGACCATGCTGCTTTATCTGGCGGTAGTGATTCATAATATACCAGAGGGCTTAGCAGTTGGTGTGGCAAATGCCACAACTGGACTTTCCTTTACGTGGATGAGTGCCCTTGGATTAGCCTTGTGAATTGGTATCCAAAATATTCCAGAAGGCTCTGCCTTGTCCTTGCCGCTACGGGCAGAAGGGCGAAGTAGGAAATCAGCTTTCTACTATGGCGCCATGTCAGCGATTGTTGAGCCGATTGCAGTTGTTTTAGGGGCCTATGCTGTTATGTCTATGCCCCAGCTACTATCTTATGCTCTCTCATTTGCGGCAGGAGCCATGATTTATGTTGTAGTGGAAAAACTTGTGCCAGGTGCTCAAGAACACAAGAATACCGATATTGCAACAGGTGAGTTTATGGACGGATTTCTAATTATGATGTTACTTGATACAACTTTAGGATAGGAGGAATACAAAATATGTCACAGTGTTTAACAGCTTGTAATCCAGATTTAATTCAAGGGGTCCATGAGACGGAGTTTGATACCGTTACATTGCTAAATATGTCCAATTTTTTTAAGGCGATTTCTGATCCAACTCGTTTGCGGATTTTACAAGCAGTACGGCAAAAAACAATTTGTGTCGGAGACTTAGCGATTGCGTTACAGATGACCAAATCTGCTATTTCTCACCAACTACGCTATCTGCGGGACTGCCAATTGGTCAAGGGGGAGAAAAAAGGAAGGATGACCTATTATGAACTTGCGGATAATCATGTCGCATCAGTCTTGTCTTTGACACTGAAGCATTTGAAGGAGGAAAAACATGAAGAAAGAGTATGTACTTCGGGGAATTGACTGTGGCAATTGTGCTGCTAAGATTGAACGTGCTGTCAATCAATTGGAGCAGGTAGAATCTGCCACTGTCAATCTGATAGCTCAAAAGCTGACTTTGGAAACAAAAAGCGAAGATGGGATAGATAAGGAAATTATTGACTTAGTAGATGCTATTGAACCTGGAATCGAAGTGATCAGTGAGAAAAAGGAAGAGGCACTTCCAGAAAAACGAGATTGGGCGAAAGAGCTGCTACTTGCTGTTACGATTCTATTTGCCTTCGGCTTTTTCCTGCCAGAGGAGTATTTCTGGATTCGTCTGGTCTATTATCTGACCCTATATATCATTATCGGTCATAAGGTTCTTATCAAGATGGTTCAAAATATTCAACGTGGCAATATTTTTGATGAAAACTTTTTGATGAGTATCGCGACCTTAGGAGCCTTTCTCTTGGGAGAATTTCCAGAGGCAGTAGCCGTCATGCTTTTTTATCAGATTGGGGAGTATTTCCAAGACAAGGCCACCTCTCAATCTCGTCAGTCCATTGCACAATTGATGGATATTCGGTCGGTTAAGGCTTGGAGACTAGAGGGGGGAGAAGCCGTTCAAGTAGACCCTGAAACAGTAAGGGTTGCGGACCATATTTTAGTTAAGCCTGGGGAGAAGGTGCCCCTAGATGGTCTGGTCAGAAAAGGTCGTTCTATTCTGGATACGTCAGCCTTGACAGGAGAATCACTGCCTAGGGAAATTGGCGTTGGTGAGGACATTACAAGTGGTGTGATCAATTTGACTAGTCCATTGGTAATTGAAGTGAGAAAGACTTTTTCGCAATCAACGGTCAACAAAATTTTGGAATTAGTTGAAAATGCAAGCAATAAAAAAGCGGAGACGGAACGGATGATCACACGTTTTTCGCGTGTGTATACACCAGTGGTTGTCGGAATCGCTTTTCTGCTTGCAAGCCTGCCTCCCTTGCTTGGTTTAGGGGAGTGGTCGACTTGGCTTTATCGGGCACTTACCTTTTTAGTCATTTCTTGCCCTTGTGCTCTTGCGGTTTCGGTACCAATGAGTTTCTTTGGCGGGCTAGGGGGAGCATCTAAATTAGGTGTCTTAGTGAAAGGTGGAAATTATTTAGAGGCTCTTGCCAAGTTGGATACGGTCGTATTTGATAAGACGGGGACAATTACAAAAGGTATCTTTGCGGTAGATACCGTTGTCAACGCAGAAGGTATCGAGGATAATATTCTGTACCTCGCTGCCCATTTGGAAAGCTATTCCAATCATCCAATCGCAAACTCGATTCGAACAGCCTATGGACAGGAAGTGGACGAGAATAGGGTGAGTCAGATTACCGAGCTACCAGGGCAGGGCATGTCCGGTAGGATAGATGGCAGACAGCTCTATCTTGGGAATGCTAGATTAATGGAAGTTCAAGGGATTGCTTATCCAGCTATTGACAGCACAGGAACAGTTCTCTATTTGGCAGAGGACAGTCACTTTTTAGGCTATTTCCTTATCACAGACCAAGTGAAGGAGACGAGCATCGAGGCCTTGAAGGATTTACAGGCGGTCGGAATTAAAAAAACGGTTCTCCTTTCAGGTGATCGTCAGGCAGTGGTTGATGAATTTGCACAGCAATTTGCCTTCAATGATGCATTTGGAGATTGCTTGCCTCAGGATAAGGTGAGTACATTTGAGGAAATTCTGACTCAGTCTCAGCAGGCTGTTGCCTTTGTTGGAGATGGAGTGAATGATGCACCGGTTCTTGCTAGGGCAGATGTTGGTATTGCTATGGGAGGGCTAGGTTCGGACGCAGCCATTGAATCAGCAGATGTTGTACTGATGGATGATGACCTTGGAAAACTTCCTCAAGTCATTCGACTGGCTAAAAAGACAGTCAGAATAGCTCGGCAAAACATGACCTTGGCTATTGTAGTTAAACTAATTTTCTTGGTTCTAAGTGGATTGGGAATTTCTAATATGTGGGAGGCAATCTTTGCAGATGTTGGTGTAACGCTACTGGCAGTATGGAATGCATTGAGGACCTTGAGGATAGATACCTCCACTTTGTCAAAGTAAGTGAACAAACAGAGCGATATACAAGTTTTTGTATAATCGCTTTTTTAAACTATGATATGGGCTTTAACGATTTTAACCTAAATCTAGTAACCGTTGAACGTGCATCAATAGAACACACTATGACCATCAACAAGAACTACGTTACTTTCATTAAGGGTATTTTCTGGTAAATTTCAAAAATAAAACCTTGATTTTGCGCCATTTCTTTTTTTCCTTCCCGAAGGCGCGGGAGTACACCCCTTTTGTTAAGGATTTATCCCTTTTTAAATAAAAATAATACAAGTAGGACACTTCTAAAAGTGATCTACTTTTTTTAAATATTTTCATTCTAAAGTTTAATTTTAAACAACAACTCTATCACTTTCGTTATATAATATAGATGTTGACTAACTCCACACGTTGAATGTGTGAGTTTATTGGTAAAAGCGTAGGAACCTTGTAACAGAAGTAAATCTGTGTTTAACTGCGACTAGTAAGTTGCAGTTTTTTATTTTGAATAATGATATAATAGGATAAGAAAAAAATGAAAACGCTATATATTTGAAAGTTGATTAGGAAAGTAGAAAGTATGAAAACAATTGATATGATTATTAAATCATCAACTGAATTTTAGAACGATTTAGTTTATCAACTTTCAGATACGGTGAGACACATTTTAATTTTATTATTAGGGAAAGCAACTAGATAGCGCATTATTAAGATATTTTTACATATAGGAAACTAAAGTGTAGACGAACTGGATGGGTTACTAGTGAAAACTGCAAGAAGTGTTGGAAGGTGAATCGGAGAGTGCTTGATGAATTTTATTAGTAAGATAGCCATAAATAAAGGCTGGTCAGATGATAAAAAATATTGTGTGACAGATCAAAATCAGCAAAAATATTTCTTGCGTGTTTCTGATAAGGAGAAGTTAGATTCTAAAAAATATGAATTTGATATGATGGAGAAAGTAGCTTTTCTTAGAGTTCCTATGTGTAAACCGATTAGCATAGAACTCTGTGATGACGAAGTGCATTCTTTACACGAATGGATAGACGGGAAAGATGCAAGAGAAACCATTTTAACTGTTTCAAAAGAACAACAATACTTTTACGGAGTAGAAGCAGGAAGAATCCTTCAAAAAATTCATTCACTCCCTATTACAGAAGTTCGTGAAGATTGGGAGGTCTTTTATAATCGAAAAATTGATGACAAAATCTCCAAATACAAAGAATGTCCCGTTCAATATGAAAATGGTCAGACCTTTATTGAGTTTTTAAATGCAAATCGAGAATTGTTAAAAGATAGACCTCAGGTTTTCCAACATGGAGATTATCATATCGGGAATTTCATGATTGGTGAAGATGGAGAAATTTATGTCATTGACTTTGATCGATTTGATCTTGGAGATCCTTGGGAGGAATTCAATCGTATTGTATGGTCTGCTCAAGTCTCTCCCTCTTTTGCGTCTGGTATGATAGATGGATATTTTGATTATAAGGTTCCGGATTTATTTTGGAAGCTTCTCGCTATCTATATTCTAAGTAACTTAGTAGGAGCACTTCCCTGGGCTGTACCTTACGGAGTTGAAGAAATAGCAGTAATGCAAAATCAAGCTAAGGAAATTTTAGAATGGTATGATGATATGAAGCAAATCATTCCTAGTTGGTATTTGATTGAGAAAAAAGCTGAATAATAAAAGAGTTGATTAAAGAAGAATTTGGTAGTTGGGACGTTAAAAGTAAAGAGACTCAACAAGTTTACAAGTTAGCAAGTAAATTTTTTAAGTGACAATTATCAGCTATAAAGTTGAAAAATGGTAACTATAAAATAGTTTCATTCTACATTTTAATTTTAAACAACAACTCAGTTACTTTCGTTCTTTAATATAGGAGTATACTAGCACCACATGTTGAGGCGGTAAGTTTGCTAGTCAAGGAGTAAAACGACGAAGATTAGCATTTACTTCCGCCCATGCGATAGCTGTCCGTGATTGACAAGTGCTAGCACGCAGACAGAACGGAGATAGCGAACCGCTGAGTGTGTCGCTCTGCTCGTAAAAGCTTAGAAACCTTTGAACGAAAGGGATAATGAAAGCCTTGATTGCAAGGCTTTTTGCTTTATGGTGGGTAAGTATCAGAGTGAGAAAATTTTTGGAATGAGTAGAAGTGATAGCTAGAAATTATCAGTTTCTATTTCCATTTACCCTGTGGGTACGTGTTTGTTTCCATTGACAAGGAGTTTGTGGGAATAGAAATGTACCCACCTTGTTTGAATCAAGTGAAGTGTAGTTGAAGGAAATCTGTTGAAAGCAATACTTCATTTTACCGAATAAGTAATAATTTAGGCAACTTCAAATCGATTAAAAAAAACTATTTTAAAGGTTAAGAGTAGACAAAAATTGTCCACTCTTTTTTGCAAACTCAATTTATCAATAAATGAAATGAGGGAATGTAAAATGAAATATTTTGAGGTTGAGTTAGAAAATCCTGATGAATTTTTAAAACTACAAACAGAAGATTTTGTGAAAGCTAATCGCTTGCTACTAAGGAAGATAATCCAGAGCGTTACAGTCTATGAAGAAAACTTCGTCATATCCTTTAAATCTGGCATCGAATTGGAAGTATGAGTCTCATTCCATAACTTTTATATTGAACATATCATCTTGTTGTGTTATACTATAAATTGATATAAACAAAGATGTAGGAGGAACCGAAACTATGACAGCCTCAATGCGTTTAAGATAAGCTGGCAATAAAAAAAGCAGAATCTATACCCGATGATAGGCTTTTTTGTTGTGCTTATTTATACGATATTGAGCATTCATTAGTTACGGTGAGGATATTGGTTATTTAACTATACCTTTATTTAACTATGTCTTTAATATGAATGTTTCCAAATTGTATGTATGCAGACCAAAAGCCACATTGTGGGGTTTGGCCTGCATTTTTTATTGCCTAGAATGCTATTCAAAATAGAAATTCAAGCAAAATAATATGCAGGAGATAATATAAATGGAAAAATACAACAATTGGAAACGAAAATTTTATGCAATATGGGCAGGGCAAGCAGTATCATTAATCACTAGTGCCATCCTGCAAATGGCGATTATTTTTTACCTTACAGAAAAAACAGGATCTGCGATGGTCTTGTCTATGGCTTCATTAGTAGGTTTTTTACCCTATGCGATTTTGGGACCTGCCATTGGTGTGCTAGTGGATCGTCATGATAGGAAGAAGATAATGATTGGTGCCGATTTAATTATCGCAGCAGCTGGTGCAGTGCTTGCTATTGTTGCATTCTGTATGGAGCTACCTGTCTGGATGATTATGATAGTATTGTTTATCCGTAGCATTGGAACAGCTTTTCATACCCCAGCACTCAATGCGGTTACACCACTTTTAGTACCAGAAGAACAGCTAACGAAATGCGCAGGCTATAGTCAGTCTTTGCAGTCTATAAGCTATATTGTTAGTCCGGCAGTTGCAGCACTCTTATACTCCGTTTGGGATTTAAATGCTATTATTGCCATCGACGTATTGGGTGCTGTGATTGCATCTATTACGGTAGCAATTGTACGTATACCTAAGCTGGGTAATCAAGTGCAAAGTTTAGAACCAAATTTCATAAGGGAGATGAAAGAAGGAGTTGTGGTTCTGAGACAAAACAAAGGATTGTTTGCCTTATTACTCTTAGGAACACTATATACTTTTGTTTATATGCCAATCAATGCACTATTTCCTTTAATAAGCATGGAACACTTTAATGGAACGCCTGTGCATATTTCTATTACGGAAATTTCCTTTGCATTTGGGATGCTAGCAGGAGGCTTATTATTAGGAAGATTAGGGGGCTTCGAAAAGCATGTATTACTAATAACAAGTTCATTTTTTATAATGGGGACCAGTTTAGCCGTTTCGGGAATACTTCCTCCAAATGGATTTGTAATATTCGTAGTTTGCTGTGCAATAATGGGGCTTTCGGTGCCATTTTATAGCGGTGTGCAAACAGCTCTTTTTCAGGAGAAAATTAAGCCTGAATATTTAGGACGTGTATTTTCTTTGATCGGAAGTATCATGTCACTTGCTATGCCAATTGGGTTAATTCTTTCTGGATTCTTTGCTGATAAAATCGGTGTAAATCATTGGTTTTTACTATCAGGTATTTTAATTATTGGCATTGCTATAGTTTGCCAAATGATAACTGAGGTTAGAAAATTAGATTTAAAATAAACAATATTGGAGGAATATTTATGTATCTTATTTTCATGTAACTCTTCCTGCTAAAATCGCAGGGTTTTCCCTGCATACAAGCAAATGAAAGCATGCGATTATAGACAGGAGGAAATGTTATGGAATTAATATTAAAAGCAAAAGACATTCGTGTGGAATTCAAAGGACGCGATGTTTTAGATATAAATGAATTAGAAGTATATGATTATGACCGTATTGGTTTAGTAGGAGCAAATGGTGCTGGAAAAAGCACTTTACTCAGGGTACTTTTAGGAGAATTAACTCCCCCAGGATGTAAAATGAATCGTCTGGGTGAACTTGCCTATATTCCCCAGTTGGACGAAGTAACTCTGCAGGAGGAAAAAGATTTTGCACTTGTAGGCAAGCTAGGTGTTGAGCAATTAAATATACAGACTATGAGCGGTGGTGAAGAAACAAGGCTTAAAATAGCACAGGCCTTATCGGCACAGGTTCATGGTATTTTAGCGGATGAACCTACGAGCCATTTAGACCGTGAAGGAATTGATTTTCTAATAGGACAGCTAAAATATTTTACAGGTGCACTGTTAGTTATTAGCCATGACCGCTATTTTCTTGATGAAATAGTAGATAAAATATGGGAACTGAAAGATGGCAAAATCACTGAGTATTGGGGAAACTATTCTGATTATCTTCGTCAGAAAGAGGAAGAACGTAAGAGCCAAGCTGCAGAATACGAACAATTTATTGCGGAACGTGCCCGATTGGAAAGGGCTGCGGAGGAAAAGCGAAAACAGGCTCGTAAAATAGAACAGAAGGCAAAAGGTTCTTCAAAGAAAAAAAGTACTGAAGACGGAGGGCGTTTAGCTCATCAAAAATCAATAGGAAGTAAGGAAAAAAAGATGTATAATGCTGCTAAAACCCTAGAGCACAGGATTGCGGCCTTAGGAAAAGTAGAAGCTCCGGAAGGCATTCGCAGAATTCGTTTCAGGCAAAGTAAAGCATTGGAGCTCCATAATCCATACCCTATAGTCGGTGCAGAAATTAATAAAGTATTTGGGGATAAGGCTCTGTTTGAAAATGCATCTTTTCAAATTCCGTTAGGAGCAAAAGTGGCGTTAACTGGTGGTAATGGAATCGGAAAAACAACTTTAATCCAAATGATCTTAAACCATGAAGAAGGAATTTCTATTTCGCCTAAGGCAAAAATAGGTTACTTTGCACAGAATGGTTACAAGTACAACAGTAATCAGAATGTTATGGAGTTTATGCAGAAGGATTGTGACTACAATATATCAGAAATTCGTTCAGTGCTAGCATCTATGGGGTTCAAACAGAACGATATTGGAAAAAGTTTATCTGTTTTAAGCGGTGGAGAAATTATAAAATTGTTGCTTGCTAAAATGCTCATGGGTAGATATAACATCCTAATAATGGATGAACCCAGTAACTTCCTTGACATACCAAGTTTAGAGGCTTTGGAAATACTAATGAAGGAGTACACCGGAACTATCGTGTTTATCACCCACGATAAACGATTACTCGAAAATGTAGCAGATGTAGTTTATGAAATTAGAGATAAGAAAATAAATCTGAAACATTAAATTTAAGGTAGTCGCTGGTCAGTATAGTCTGTTCTGGTTGGCGACTCCATTGTTAAAGAGTATAAAGACTTTAGATTTTATGAATATTAAAAATAGGAACAGTCAATTGAACTGCTCCTATTTTTCTGCTAAATATATTGTAGTTTTCTTATATGTATAATGATAGATTAGCGGATTCTCATCTACGGTACTTACTTCAAATATGAAGAAGTGATCGCGGTTATCTCTGGACTTTTCCTTATTGAGGACAAAGTAATTCTTACGTGAAGTCGCCATTGTTTTTAGGATATCATCAGTTAGGAAGGTCAATGGAATATTCATGTTAGAGTAGCGGTAGAAGTCACGTTCAAAATCTTGGTAGCTCTCGCTATAATAGTCCATTTGTAGGTGATTACGCTGAAACTCAAGCTGATTCATAGAGCACCTCCTCGACAAGTTCAATACTAATAATGTCTTTTAATTTCAAATTGATGTGACCTGTTGTAGTTTTTATCAAAATGAAATCTTTGGTCAGACTTGGTATTGTTCCAGTGTAGGAAACACGCTTGTTTTTTTCAATCACTTGAATGCGTGTGCGTAGCTGCCCGGCGTATACTTGACTGAGGAGTAATAATTTCTTCTCTAGTGATAAGTCAGACATGTACGTTACTTTGTTTGTATCATCAGAGAGTGCTGATGCATGTTCAGATAGGAAAAAGCCCATCCATTTTTGCATCTTTGTATCCTGGTACTCTCTTGCTGATTGAAATGGTAAATATGAACGGTCAATCATATCAAATCCTTTCTATGCAGAGGCAAGGGTATTTTTATCAAATTGAATCGTAAAACCTTGAATTCCCCCACCTGTGTAACATTCTTTAAAGCGATTGATTACCTCAGTATAGATTATCACAGATGAGCTTGTTGGCTTAATGCTAAATGTAAATTCCAATGGTAATCGGTTTTCAGATTTAGCATGTACTAGTCGTATCGATATTTCAGTTGTTTTGAGTTTTCTCTGACGAAGTTTTGAAGTTGCTGTTTCAACGATTCCATGTAAAAATCTTTCAAGCATTTCAATATCATTACATCCTTTGCTACGGATTTCTGAAAATTGTACTGTATTTTTTTCTTGTTTCATTTTAATCCCTCCAATCCACCCGCGGAATGACCACCGATAAGTTTACTGCGTTCAATATTTCTGGAACCTTCAGTTAGGACGGTTCCTTTTTGTATGGCTAAAAAACCAAACTGTTCTCTGACAACATCAATAGCTGTCTGAAGTCTATTATCTTTTTCAATTTGTTCTACATCATCAAAGAGTGATAGTAGAGTATAGCTTTCATCTACGAAGCCACTATAAGATACACCAATTTGTCTCACTGCACCAGAGGTGTATTTTTTCGGAATAATACAAGTACATGACTCACCATTGTTTTGGGGAGATTTGCGGGTTCAATTTTATTCTGAGCATTTATAGATTTTTTCATCTCAGTCCTAGAATAGCCAATATGAATAGAAACGACAGTAGTCAATACTAGGGCTACTGTTCCGTTCCACAGTATCATTTAAAAATCATTTTCACACCCTTTCGTCTATTAGTATAGAAGAAAGCTCTCAGCACATGTTGAGTGTGTAAGTTTGTTAGTGAAACGTAGCTAAATCTCTCGCTTTTTTATTTCAAAGCTCCAGTGGAGCTTTGAACTCCCAAACCTTTTGAGTCCCACAGATGCATTATAACGGGGCTGTAGCATTGATGTCAAAACTTTCACCTCCTATATAAACAAATTCTATCCAACGTTTAAAAAGGATCAGTAGCTGATAATATATAGCGGTTTGCATCGTGACGACAAGTAGGTGGATTACGATTATTTGTAATTTATAAAATCTATGATGAGAGGTACGTGATTAGAGGTATCAAGTAATTTTTATTTTGCTAGAGCAAGCAACAAATCTTCTTCATAAGGACTATGCTAAGCAGATGTATCAGATACTAGATTTAGATAAATTTGAATGAGTTATGATGAATCAACTTCTAGACCACATCAGCATTTAAGAGGATAGGAAAATTAGAGTACCCTTCACAGAGGGAACTGAGGTACAGTTATAGAAAAAGAAAGGCTGTAATAACAGCTGGAAAACATTTTCGTTACAGCCTAATTTGCGTTTTTGTGGTATACTGAAATTGTTGAATGACTTTGAAAGTAAACAAGAAAAATAACTATTAAGGCTTTTATATTTGATAGTTATATTTTCGAAAATATAATATAATCAAAGATATTGCAGATGGATAATAAAATATGACTAGAGAAAAAGCGTTTAAAACTATTGAAGAGCAGATTTTGATTCAACGGGGCAGGAATTTGAAGATTACCGATGAGCCAGGGATGGTAAGTTTTATTCAGCAGAAAAATTATTTTAATTCTATAAATGGTTTTGAAACTATTTTTTTGGAGACCTCTAACCCTAAAAAATATATGAAAAGAGTCTCTTTTAAAGATTTTGAGAGAATATACACATTGGATAGAAATATAGCTAAGTACCTATTTCAAGAAATCGAAAAGATTGAGGTTGAACTGAAGTCGAGAATTGCATACGAATTTTCAAAAGTTCATTGCAATAATGGTATTGCTTCTAACTTAAAGTATTTAGATATCAATTGTTATGTGCTACCGATAGCACACAATCGAAATTCTTTTACAGAGTATTTTTATACTCATGGAGATAATAAAAAAACGCATTCTTTTTTTAGAGTGCATACTATTTCTGCCAAGATTAAAGATGTAATGTTTACAGGTAAAATTAGTACCTCTCATACTCGTAACGGAGATGTATATTACAACCTAGAAGGTGATTTTGATGGAATAGTTGATGACCTTAAAATAAATCAATATCGAGGGAGATTTTCAATAAAAGCTTCTAATACTCCTAGTAATATTTCTTCATTAAACGGTTCTATGAATGTGACGATTCAAATTAATAACATAGAGGGAAGATTTTTTGAATTATCTTATTCAGACTTCTGTAAAATTAAATATCCATATATTTCTAGCTATAAAAATCCTCCGCTTTGGGTTATTATTGATACACTAATGTTGAATGACTTGCTGGTTTTATTCCAAGGATTAGACATTGCTATACAAAATAAAATTATGAGTGAGATGGGATTTGATTCCTCTATTAGTGGGAGTCGAGAAAAATTCATTAACGCTTGTGAAATACTGCGTGAGTTGAGAAACCAATTGGCACACTTTGGTCTCATAACCAGATATAGGACGGGAAATAGTATTCTAATCAATAGACTTTTTATCTCTGATTTGTTACTTACTCCTAAAAGGAATAATAGAGTTTTAAAGTTTTATCAAGGTTTAAAAATTTTAAATTCTTTTAATAGATTCTCTCTTAAAAGGATTGATCGAGCTATTCAATCATATTATTTAAAAAATATGTTACTATTGAAGTTTGATATTAATAAAAATTTTTTTAATAGAATTGGCAAGTAAGTGTTGCAAAAAGTTGCTGGTTATGATAGAATAATATAGTTATATTTTAGTGCCACGACGGCGTGAAATCCTTGAAAGAGGTTTTCAAAAAGTCATAAGGGGGAAGGTTAATAAACTTTCCTCCTTATTTTATTTATTTAGATAAGTTGAAAATAGTGTTGAAGATGTTTGATTTCTGAAGTACCTTGAATTGTATAGAGTTTACATGCAGTTTAGAATTTCTGATTTATTATCCAGAGGATAGAACCGCTTATTGAAGATATTTTAGAAAGTTAGTCATTACCAAAGTTAATATTTATTTCTACAGTATAATTCTAAAATCACTTTTTTTCTCTTTCGTCTATTAGTATAGAAAAAAGCTAACACTACATGTGGAGTGTGTGAGTTTGTTAGTGAAACGAAACTAATCCTCAAAAGGTTTCCCAAAACTTTTGAGTCCCACAGACGCATCATGAGGAGAAATCATGAGGGATATTATCAGTTGAATAAGTAAGAGTATAATCTACATCTCCAAAGTAGGAGTGGCTAGTTCCAGCAGAAAGACCTTCATAGGTTTTATAACTGAATAGATCGACTTACTTTGTTGTCGAATTTTTCCTGTTCTTCAAGTAATTCTGAGGAATAGACGACAACTTTAAAATCAAATAAGCTAAAAACGCTCTAAAATCATTAAATTGATATTAAAGTGTTTTTTATTGTCAAAATATACAATTGAAAAAATTTCCAGCTTTTTTAAAATCACTATCTCAGATGACAATTTAATCAAAATATGATATAATACAGAAAAAGTAAAAATAACAAAAGTAACTTACAAAAGTAAAAGAAAAAAAGTAAATAGATAGCCACGGCGGATATTCCTTTCATCGTTTAGAAGGAGTTGCTGTGGTTATCGTTGTTGCTGAGCTAATTAATTGCTCTTATTACTTTGATGAAGTTACTTTTATTATTGAATTAATTTAAATAATAATAACGATCAATGAAAGTACTCATCGATATTCCCTTTATGCAGTTTAGAGCACAAAGGAAAATGGTACTGATTTGATCGTTTTTTTGTGTATTGACATCCTAAACCCCAGTCAGAACCTTCAGTCATATTAAACAAGGAGATAACATGAGATTTGTTGTATATAAACATTCACTGGTTTTAGGTGATAACAACATCGTGACAAAGCAATTTATCGTTCTGAAACACGATGACGGCAACTTACAATTTACTGATTTTCATCGTTATGTTAAATCTACTTCAAGAATCAAGTCGATTTCAGATGATGGGAATAAACGCTTTTCTTACGTTGTTAAGTTTCTTAATTTCATATTTGGTACTCTTGGACTTAAAAGTGTAGATCAACTTACACTTGAGATGGTCAGAGAGTTTTTTACGCTTTATGGATTATCTCAGTTACCTGAAGATAGCGGGAAAAGAAAGAAAAGCACTGTTGAAAAATGCGTAAATGCAATTCTCGACTTCTTAACTCTTTATTTAAGTGAGCGAGAGGGAAAGGCTAAGTTAAAAGCAGAAGAATTGTATACTACGACAACTTTTACGAATAGTAGAGGACGGGTTATAAAGCGTAAAGAACCAAATTTTGAAATCTACGTGGATGATAGCAACACTGAGAAAGCTATTTTTCGCGATATGCCAAATAGTGCTTTTGAGATGTTGTTTTCTCACATTGCACACTATCATAAGGATTTACTCATGGTTGTGGCCTTGGGGGCCTTTGTTGGCTTAAGACCATCAGAAGCATGTAACGTAAGACGTGAAGATAGTCCTCTAGGACCAGGTATTTTATTTCACCAAAGTGATGGTCAAGTATTTAAGATTGAGATCGATCTACGAAAAGAAATACCTCTTAGAAGCGATTTAAAGCCGATTGGACGGATTAAAAAGGAAAGACTTCAAGCAGTACCTTATATCTTCTTGGAGGTCTTTTTAGACACTTATAACGACTATATGAGTTATCTGGAAGGTAAGAAGTATGAGAAGGACTATGGGCCATTAAATCTTAACAGACGAGGAAAAGCATTATCATACGATGTATACTATCAACGTTTTCGTAAGATTATTCGTGAAGAGATGATCCCAATCTTCTTAAAGTCCGATGATGCAGAGGTTGTTTTCTTCGGTCAACTTTTACAGGAACATAATATTTCCCCACATATTTTCAGACACTGGTACACGACACAGTTAGTCTTATCTGGGGTTTCTGAGATTAGTGAACTCATGTCTGCAAGAGGTGATAAATCTCCTGAGAGTGCTTGGGTTTACCTGCAAAATAAAGGTGAAATCGCAAAACAATATGGTCAAGTCAACAATGGCGTTTTTGACTATATGAATTGGCAAGCAAATGAACTTTTTGGTGATAAGTTAGAAAGGTAATGTATGACTTATTCAATTAAATCTTTGATTGAAAATCTGTTAAGTGAACTCGGAAAAAACGATATACAGTATAAAGGCAAAATTAGTAAGTTTTTAGTTGATAACAATTGGTTTAACATAGAAATTGATTTGGATAACTATTCTATCTCAGATAAAGAGGCTCAATTATTAATAGAAAAAATAACCAATTATCTTCTTGGACCAACTGGTTTAGCAGGAATTCAGCCTATATTTAAACAAAAATTCCCATTAACTTACAAATATTTTCAGCAATACTCAGAAGATAGCAACTTATCTAAAGAAAACATCTTTTATGTTCAAGATTTTCTTGCTTATTATCTAAAAAGAGATTTATTCCTCTGTAATGATAATGAAATTGAATTGTTGGTTGAAGAAGCAGTATATGCACTTGAAAAGCAAAAAGGCGAAGTTTTTATTGATTTTTTAAAGTGGTTAATGAATAAAACGAGATGTAACTATCACAAAAGATATGAATTTACACCTCGATACACATTAGAACAGGAGACTAACGCTTATGAGTTAGACGAATATTTAGAATTACTGTATTTTCTTTTTAATGACGATTACATTAGAAAAGAAGATATGCTTTATAAAGCAGCAATCTCAAAAGACTACGCAGATACATGGCTATTTCTAGCACTTCATTTTATATGTGCGCTACGTGGAACAGATTTAGAACAACTTGGGCATCCACAACTTCCTAGAACACCAAAAGAAGTTCTAAAATCAGTTAGAAGTGGGGATTGGAGTAGCAGTGAGGCAAGAAGAACTCTTTTAAGTATTACAACTCGTTTAACTTATTTAAATATTACTCCAAACAAAACAAAGGGAACTAAAAATATTAGTCAGATTAAATTTCAGGTCCCTGAGAGCTGTCAGGTATTGATTGGAACGTTGTTGGCTATCTGTGAAGCTCATTATCAGTTGAATAAAGATAATAATAATGAACCTTTAATTCGACAAATAAAAGAATATAAACGAATTAGCCGATATATGGGGAAAGAAATTGGAGACTTATTTCTTGAAAGGAATTTTAGTTCTAGATCTGCAAATAAATCCTATCTTCAAACTGTTGCCATGTTAGCAGATGATGTTTTGCAAGAAAAATCTGAGTTAAATATTAAAGGCTATTTTTTAGCTGCATTAGCCCGTAGCCATAAAGGTTCATTCGATGAATTTGCTCAAACCACAACAACGTACCTAAAAGATGCCCAACTAAGTCAGCTTAAACCAGAAATGGTTGCGAGAGAACTATTTGAACGAGGTGTTTTATCTATGATTCCATCAATGCTCCTGACGATTGTTACCAGAGGAAAGTATAAAGAATTAAGTCCTAGTCAACAAACTCAGATGATTAAACAGTTAGATTTGACACCAAATGAGATCGAAAAAACATTGGCTTTAAGTATTCAGGCAGAAGTGAAATCGCAAAAGGCATTAAAGATTTTGGTAGAAGAAGAAGCAGAGCCTAATCAACTTCTTACTATTTGTCATCGTATAGGAAACGGTGAAGCCTTCTCAAAACAAGGTGAAAGCATGTGTCTTTTGTCTGCACTTGGAAAGATTTGTCCATATGACGATAGACAACATTGCATCGGTTGTCATTATGAACTACAAACTAAATCTACTTTATTGTTATTAGTAGGAGAATTCAATCGTTTGAACAAACAATACTCTAGAGTTCGAACTGATTTAGAAAAAGGTAAAATTCGGAGTATTTTAGAAGAACAAATAAAACCTTGTTTAACTGAAATGTTGCAAGCTTTATGCGAGCAATATGGGGATGACGTGTTGCATGATTACGAAGAAATAATAAAGGAGTTAATAAATTGAACAATCAAGCTAAACTTTTTAAAACTGAAAATTATTTTGAACCATTTAACTGTGATTGTGTTCTGCGAGCAAAAGAAGTTTTCGATGATTATTTTGAAAAAGGAATTATTCTAAGTTACGATTTTGATCATAAGAAATGGGAAACTACAAATGAATATGCCAATATTAGCCTGTTTTTTAACATTCCTGAGTTTCAATATAGGAGATTTTATCAATCAATTTTTCAGTTGCCTTATAAGGAATTTATCGATTACTTAAAAAGTTTTATTGTTTTCTCAATGAAACAACATGTTTTAGAAACTTTGCAGCTATTTCTAAGAGATATTAAACGTATTATCAAAAATACAACCAAAGATACGTTTTTAGATTTAGAAAATATCTCTGTAATATTTCCTGGTTTATGTATTGACTTTTTCTCAAATCTTCCCTGTTCAGATGATATTCAACTAAGTCAACTATTGGAGCAATTGGATAATAAATTAACTCTCAACCTTCAAAAAAGGCAGAAGTCAAAACAGCAAAGACAATTAGCGCAATTTCAATCCTATTTTACTTTTAATGACATTTTAAATGATTATTGGTCTCAAACATTATCTAAGAAAGAACGTCTATTTTATTATCCATTGTATCTCTGGTGGCAGATTACAGCGATTTTACCCTTAAGGCCAAGAGAATTTCTTTTAATTCAAAGAAACTGTTTGACCGAGAAAGATGGAAAATATTTTCTTACATTAAGGAGAAATATAATCAAAGGAAGGGATCGACTTGTTGAACATAAAATTTCTGAAGATTATATTTTGAATACTTATGAAATTACTAATTCATTAGCTTCTGAAATAAAGACTTATCTCAAACTTACGGAAAATGATCGGTCTACTAAATTAGATACATTATTTGTGACCGATCCCCATTATAATCGTTGGGGTCGTCGAACAGGTGTTAATAACCGATTTTTAACTTACACTAATCTCAATACTATTTTGAGGTATTTTTTTAATGAGATAATTTCTCAAAAATACGGTTATCAAGTTAATTATTTTAGTTTTCCAGTTAGATTAGATGAAAACGAGATTAATTTGATTCATATTGGTGATACGAGACATATTGCAATGATCAATTTAATTGCAGAAGGGGCTAGTCCTGTTACAGCTATGCTTTTAGCTGGTCATGAAAGTGTGACAACTTCATCTCACTATTTTTCAAATTTAAGCCAATTTATTGAATGTCGTAGTTATCAAATGTATCGTAAACTAACGAGTAAAAACACGAATTACGCCATAAGTAAGAGGCAGCCATTTTATACAGCACAAGGACAATACATCACTTTAGAAAATAAAGGACGGTGTTACTCACCCCGCTTTGCGAAAGGTGATTATTCAGATTGTCTGAAAGTTATTAGTGAGCATGCAGAACTAGGTGCTTGTACGAGCTGTCCTTTTTACCGTAAAGCAGGTAAAGATTATTTTTCAATGGATAAATCATTTAAAAAGTCAGTTGATGAAAAAGCTATGGTTGTAAATGAAGCGATTAGAAAAGTTAGACAAGGGAAGGGTCATATTGAAGATATTGGAGAAGCTTTGTTGAAATTAAAAACAGTTAGCAATACCTATCAAGATTACTTAAATGCTAAACAACTATCTTTAGAGGAGAATAAGTCTAATGGCTAGAAAGAAATCAATTTCTGATGATGAATTGATTCATTTGTTTGAACAGTATTTAATTTCCCAGTGTTCCTGTGATTTAAGCTTGGTAAAAATTCCTCGGTTCGGTGACTATGTGAGGAATCATGGCTATCAAAATGTTGCGGATACAACCATTAGACGTAATAAAAGATTCAGGGATTTTTTAAAAGAAAGTGAAATTAAATATCAAGATGAAAATTATGAGACTGTGATTACTTACAAGACCATAGATCCTGACAATTTTATAGCAAAAAATCGTACTCCAGGTTCTATGAAAAGAGCATTGGTGGAAATTAGCCAATACTATAAGAAAATAGCAAATATTGCGGCTAGCTATAAACAAGAAGCAGATAAATTACGTGCTTTAAATTCTGAACTACAGTCAACTAATGAAGATTTAAAACAGAAGCTACAAAGAGAAAATGAGTTAAGTGATGAGAATCAAAAACTATTACAAATAATCAAAACAAGTGTCTATCCAGAAATTGCGAATGAGCTTTTAAAAGAAGAGGGATTGCTAAAATATTCTCAAAAGGTTATCAGTGAGGATTTCCTAGTAGACAATATCATTACTGCTGAATCAGAAATAGATTTTCATTCTGGTGGTTTTATTGAACAAGAAAATCCTCAAAAATCAACTAAAGTGGTTTCTATTAAAAACTTACTGGACAGCAAAACTAATTATAAATGAGGAAAGAAATGAACAAGAAAGTTAAAGATAATCCAGCTATTTACATGTACTGGGATCAAAAACGAAATGTTCTTGACCCCAAAAAATTGTCGTCAAATAGTTTAAAATATGCCTATTGGTCTTGCCCTTATTGTCAACACCATTGGGAAGCGAAAATCATTGATGTGCAGCTTGACAGTTATGAATATCTTAGGTGTTGCCCCCATTGTGGATTAGGTGAACGTTCCATTGATGAAAATGAGAGTGTTCTTCAGGTTTATCCCGATTTCAGAAATTATATAAACTACAGCATTGAGCAAGATGAAGAATTAGATGAGAAACTTCTTACTTTGTCGTTCAATAGTAAAAGAAAGTTCAATTTTAAATGTCCGACTTGTCAATTAAGTTGGAAAGATTCTGCGACAAATAAAAGGTTATTCCAACTAACAAGTGGGGATTTATTTCATTTTGGTTGCAATGAAACTACCTATCATTGCGATTACAAATCTGTCTATCCAAATTTAGCTAAAATCTATAGTGATCATTTAAACAAATTTAAATTTAACGAACTGAAGCTGAGTTACAATATAACAGTACCTATTCATTGGGAATGTGATAAGTGTCATTGCAAATTTGAATTATCTATTGATAGATTATTGAACCGAATTAAAAGAAGCGGTCATTACTGTTCGGAGTGTCATTCTTCATTTGAAGAGTTATTGGATAAAGATTTTGATGTTTCTCCTCTATCTTTTTTAAATTCTTCCATGCTCAAGGAGTGGTCTAAAAGGAACAATATTACACCTAATCAAGTTGATGTATTATCTAATGTTCATGTGTTATGGGAATGTACGAATTGTCACGGAGAGTATTCATGTTCTCTATTTGAAAAAACAGATAGGTCTTGTCCATTTTGTTCAAATAGAGAAAAACTTCAGGATTTTAATACACTAAACGAAACACATCCCTATTTGAGGGAATTTTGGGACCTCAGTAATGAAAGGGATTTTTCCGAATATTGGTTTAAGTCAAATAATGTAGTTAGTTGGGTTTGTCCTTGTTGTAAAATCAACTTTCAATGTAGCCCAGCCGAAATGATCAGTCGAACTGATTTAGAAAATCAAAACTTTCAAACATGTCCTAATCAATGTGACTGGAGGACTGAGGTATTTAAAAATAATATTTTCCTTAAAGAGCCAAAGCTGATTAAAGAATGGAGTGATAAAAATAATATTCCTATTCATTTAGCTCAGACAACAATTGAGACCAAAAAATATTGGTGGGATTGTTCAAAGTGTCATGGGACATATTTATGTTCTATCCCAATTCGAAGAGAAGTTTCTCAGTGTTGTCCTTACTGCAACAATGATAAGCCCCTGAAGGGGTTTAATACATTTGATTACTTATACCCTGAACTAGCAAAATTGTGGGCACCAAATAATAAAGTCCCTATAGATAGTTTTGTTCCATTATTAACTGAAAAAAGGTTCTATTTATGGCTCTGCAAAGAATGTAACTTTGAATTTCATGAGCGCTTCAGCATTATATTAAATAAGTATTTAAGTTCCGAGATAAAAGATCTTAAAGAAATGTGTCCATTTTGTGCAGAATTAAAAGAAAGACAAGATAATATCTCTTTTGAAGATTTAATGAATGAGTGGGACTACCTTAATAATCTTATTCTAGGAGATCCAGAAAGAATCACAAATAGTACGAAATTAAGATTTTGGTGGATTTGTAAGAACAATCCAGAGCATCGTTATAGAATGGCTATCGTAGATAAGATTGCAAATATAAAACGATCTATCGAGCCATGCATGTTTTGTAAAGGGCGTAGACGAAAAAGAGAACATTTTGTCCCTTATAGGAAAATTTAAAAACAAGTTCAAATTTGAACTTGTTTTTTTATCATAGATTTTTATAAAGTACATTATTTTAAAAGATTGTATTTTTAGTTTTCAAGTAGATAATGTACAGAATTTAAGTATGCGAAAGATTTAGTTTTCGCGGGAATAAAGTACATTTTTTGCTCAAAAAAAAATTTTTGTTAACTCCTTTATGCCTTCTTTCATCTTTCCGAAAAACTATAATTTTCTTGAAAAATATATCTAGATATGCTATACTACTATTATAAAAAACGGAGAAATATGATGAGACGTGAACTGTTATTAGAAAGAATTGATAAACTTAAAGCCACTATGCCCTGGTACATTCTGGAATATTACCAGTCTAAACTGGCAGTGCCTTATAGTTTTACAACCTTATATGAATATCTCAAAGAATATGATCGCTTTTTTAACTGGGTGCTAGAATCTGGTATAACGAATGCTTCGCATATTGCTGAGATCCCTCTCTCTGTCTTGGAAAACATGACCAAGAAAGACATGGAAGCTTTTATTCTGTATCTGCGAGAGCGCCCGCTTCTCAATGCTAACACCACCCAAAACGGTGTTTCCCAGACAACCATTAACCGAACACTTTCTGCTTTGTCTAGTCTCTATAAGTATTTGACTGAGGAAGTTGAAAACGAGCAGGGTGAGCCTTACTTCTATCGAAATGTGATGAAAAAGGTTGCTACCAAGAAGAAAAAGGAAACTCTGGCTGCCCGTGCAGAAAATATTAAGCAGAAGCTCTTTTTAGGGGATGAGACGGAAGAATTTCTCCAATATATCGATACTGAGTATCCTAAGAAGCTCTCTAACCGTGCGCTATCCTCCTTCAACAAGAACAAAGAACGAGATTTAGCCATCATTGCCTTGTTGCTAGCCTCTGGTGTTCGTCTGTCTGAAGCTGTCAATCTGGACCTAAAAGACATCAATCTCAAAATGATGGTCATTGAAGTGACAAGAAAAGGCGGAAAAAGGGACTCTGTCAACGTTGCTGCCTTTGCAAAGCCTTATTTAGAAGAGTATCTGAGCATTCGGAGTAAGCGATATAAGGCCGAAAAGACTGATACAGCCTTCTTTTTGACTGAATATCGTGGCATCCCTAATCGAATCGATGCTTCCAGTGTCGAAAAAATGGTGGCAAAGTATTCTGAGGACTTCAAGGTGCGAGTGACCCCTCACAAGCTCCGCCATACGCTTGCTACACGTTTATACGATGCAACCAAATCTCAAGTTCTCGTCAGTCATCAGCTAGGACATGCTAGCACTCAGGTAACAGACCTCTACACCCACATTGTCAATGACGAGCAAAAGAATGCTTTGGATAAATTATAGCAAAAAACATTACATAATAATGGTTATGTAATGTTTTTTGCTTAATTAATGATCTGTCCCCATACTTAGCGTTTCTGGAAGAGTGCTGCCTCCATCAATTACAATTTGAGAACCGGTTAGATAAGAAGATTCATCACTACCTAGAAAAGCAAACAACTCGCCAACTTCTGTTGGTTTTGCCAATCTTTTCATTGGGACTGCTGAAGCAATATCTTGGATAGGTTCTTCTGGATTAATAGGATTAGATTCAAGAGCCATTTTTTCAACCATGGGTGTTCGAGCATAGCCTAATTGAGTACAGTTTATCCGAATATTTTTGTGGGCGTATTCTACTGCTAGTGCTTTTGTTAAACCAACAAGAGCTGACTTTGTCATTGCATAAGCCGCTTCCCCCGCATCTGCCACAAGGTCTCCAGTGACAGAAGAAGCTATGACGATTGAACCATATCCTTGTTTTAGCATAGGTTTTAAAGAAGCTTGGCAACTATTCCACACACCTTTAATATTGACGTCAATATGCTGATCACGTATTTGGTCGGACATTTGATCAAATGGTGCCAAGCGACAAATACCAGCATTACAACAGGCAATATCTAGGCTACCAAACTTTTCAAGTGTTAGAGTGACTGCTTCTTCTATGTCTTGTCTATTACTAACATCACCTATAAAACTAATAATATCTTGATGGTAATAATCTCTTAACTTCTGAGCAGTTACTTCGACGTGAGGATCTAAATCAAAAAGACATAATTTTGCGCCATATTTGGCATAGACTTGAGCAATTCCTTCACCTAATCCAACAGCTGCACCAGTAATTAAAGCAATTTTTCCGCTTAATTTATCCATAGCTAGTAATCCTTTCTAATAAACTTGATTGGCGTTGTCTTCTCTTTTAGTTTAATACTTTGTGAAAAGCTTGTCAAACTAAGGATGTTTTTTATTTTTATAATAAAAAAATCAAGAAGATTTTACTTCTCGATTTAAATTTAAAAGATTTTTACCGTACAACAGCTTCAGCAATCTCTTGTCTGCTAATTCCAGCAAAGTAGCGGCTAATATCAATCGTTTCAAGAGCTTCAAGGACATCTTCTCGTTCGTATTTAACACCACGTAACACATCTTCTACTGCTGCTACGTCTTCAATACCAAAGAAGTCTCCATAGATTTTAATATCCTGAATCTTGGATTCAACAACATTGGCAAAGATTTCTACCTTACCGCTGGTAAACTTGGTGCCTCGACGCACATTATATTCAGGCGATTTACCATAGTTCCAGTCCCAAGTTCCAAATTTGCTATCTCTGATTTTCTTGATTTCTTCCAATTCTTTCTCAGAGAAGACATATTCTGTCATTTCTGGATATTCTTTCTTCATATAGTCCAGAAGCAGGTCGCGAAATTCTTCGACAGTAATCTTTTCTGGCAATTCATTGACAATATTTGTCACGCGGGCACGGACGGATTTAACCCCTTTTGATTCGAACTTGTCTTTAGAAACCTTAAGGGCATTGGCCAAGACAGACAAATCAACATCAAAGAGCAGGCAACCATGGTGCATGATACGGCCGTTAATATAGGCCTGAGCATTACCACAGAACTTCTTGCCATCAATCTCTAGGTCATTGCGGCCAGTGAATTCAGCTTTTACCCCAAGCTCTGCCAAGGTATTGATAACTGGCGTAGAGAAACTCTTGAAGTCAAAAGCACGATCTTCGCTTTCCTTGGAGATAATGGTGTAGTTGAGGTTGTTCAGATCATGATAAACAGCTCCTCCACCGCTGATACGACGCACGACCTCAATGCCATGCTCACGAACGTAGTCACGGTTGATTTCTTCGATGGTATTTTGGTGACGCCCCACGATGATAGAAGGTTTGTTAATCCAGAGCAGGAAAATTTCATCCTCATTTAAGAGGTGTTTGAAAGCATATTCTTCCAGAGCAATATTAAAAGCTGTGTCATTTGAGTAGTTAACAATGTATTTCATAAGCTTCCTCTTTATACGATAGAGACTGGAACAATGATTTATGCCCAGTCTAATCTATCTTTTAAATTATTTTTTCTTAGGTGAGTGAACTGCCAATCCCAGTACATCAGCAAATGCTTCGTACATAACTTCTGAGAAGGTTGGGTGACCGTGAATAGTCTTAAGCATTTCTTCTACGGTGATTTCCATTTCGATGATGGTTGATGCTTCATTGATCAATTCTGCAGCTGCAGGACCGATGATATGAACACCGAGCACTTCACCGTACTTCTTGTCAGCAATGACTTTAACGAAGCCTTGAGCTGCATCCGAAGCAATGGCACGGCCATTAGCAGCAAAGTTGAACTTACCAATCGCTACATCGTATTTTTCACGAGCTTGCTCTTCTGTCAAACCAACTGCTGCTACTTCTGGCAGGGTGTAGATAGCTGCAGGCGTCAGATTGAGTTTAGCAACATGGTGATTACCTTTCAGAGCATTTTCAGCAGCAACTTCACCCATACGGAAGGCTGCATGAGCCAGCATCTTAGTACCATTGATATCTCCTGGCGCGTAAATACCTGGAACAGAAGTCTCCATATACTCATTGACCTTAATGCGGCCGCGATCCAATTCGAACTCGACCTCACCGATGCCTTCTAGGTCTGGCACGCGTCCGATAGAAAGCAGGGCCTTATCTGCTAGAATATCTTCTTTTCCTTCAACCTTGATACGGAGTTTTCCGTTTTCTTCGATGATTTCTTCCAACTTAGTTTCAGTTAGAATTGTCATGCCCTTGCGCTCCAGAATGAGGCGAAGGTTTTTAGAAACTTCCGCATCCATAGCAGGTACAATACGGTCCATCATTTCGATAACAGTGACTTTTGATCCAAATGTCATGAAGGCTTGTCCAAGCTCAATACCGACAACACCACCACCGATAATTACCAGATTTTCAGGCACTTCGTTCATTTCCAGAATATCATCGCTGGTCATAACAAGAGATGACTCCATACCAGGAACATTGATCTTGCTGACTTTTGAACCACCAGCAAGGATAATCTTCTTCGTTTCTAGCAGCTCGCTGCCGTTTACAAGAACATTCTTGTCTTTAGTAATGGTACCAATTCCTTTATGAACATCTACGCCATAGCTGCGAAGAAGGCCAGCAACACCGCCAACAAGGGTATTTACGACCTTGTTTTTAGTTTCAAGGACCTTGTCCATGTCTACTGAGAAGCTTGGATTTTCGATAATGATACCGCGGTTAGCAGCGTGACCAAGGTTTTCAATGATTTCAGCATTGTGCAGGTAAGTCTTAGTAGGGATACAGCCACGGTTCAGGCAGGTCCCACCGAGCTCAGACTTCTCAACCAAGGCAATCTTACCGCCTAACTGAGCGGCTTTGATGGCTGAGACATAACCAGCAGGACCGCCGCCAATCACAACGATATCAAAGGCATCATCGCTCTTGCCATCGTCGTTTGAGGCACTAACTGTAGGCGCTGGGCTAGCTTCTGGCGCTGCTGTTCCAGCTGTTGGAATGTTTTCGCCTTCTTCTCCTAAATAACCAATGACTTCCGTTACTGGAACAGTTTCTCCGTCACCTTTGAGAATGGCAATCAGGTAGCCGTCTTCCTCAGCTTCCAATTCCATGCTGACCTTGTCAGTCATGATTTCCAGAAGGATTTCCCCTTCTTTGACAAATTCGCCGACTTTCTTATTCCATTGGACAATTTGCCCTTCGGTCATATCTACGCCGGCTTTTGGCATAATTACTTCTAAAGCCATCTTTATTTCCTTTTCTAATTTCGTTTTTCACTTGCTGAGCGCTTCTTTGCTTTTGAGAATAGCAAAGAAAATAAAATCTTATACCAACATCGAAATTGGATCTTCAATCAAAGCCTTCAAATCCTTCATAAACTTAGCTCCAGCCATTCCGTCAACAACACGGTGGTCAATAGTCAAGCCCAGACTCATAATTGGCCGGATAACAATTTCGCCATTAACAACGACAGGTTTCTCAACTGTTGAGCTAACTCCGAGAATAGCTGAGTTTGGTTGGTTGATAATTGGCCCAAAGGACTGAACACCAAACATACCCAAGTTACTGATTGTAAATGTTGAATTTTGCAATTCACTTGGAGCCAATTTACCATCTAAGGTACGACCAATCACATTCTTAAAGGCTACAACCAACTCTGACAAGCTCATTTTTTCAGCATTATAGACAACAGGTGTCATCAATCCGTTATCCATACCAACTGCCATCGCAAGGTTGACATAGTTGTGAGTGATAATGGTCTTGCCATCTTCTGTCAATGAAGCGTTGATGTAAGGATGTTTCATCAATGTTTTCACAACAGCGAGTGAAAGAAGGTCTGTTACAGTAGTCTTCTTACCAGTTGCTTCCATAATTGGCTCAAGAACCTTCTTACGAAGAGCCAGCATTTCAGTCATATCAACTTCATAGTTGAGTGTGAAAGTTGGCGCAGTTAGGTAAGATTCAACCATACGTTGCGCGATAACCTTACGCATTGGTGTCATTGGAATACGCTCAATCTCACCATAAGGAGTGACATTATCAGGCACTTCTTCCTCTTTTTCGATTTGAGCAGGAGACTTGATGGTGTCGTTTTCGATATTTTCAGGAAGCAAGGCCAAAACATCCTTCTTCATTATCTTACCACGATGACCAGTTCCTTGAATTTCCTGCCAAGCAATGTTATGTTCGAGGGCAATTCGTTTTGCAAGTGGCGAAATGCGAACCACATTTGTGTCTTTATAAGTTTCCACGTCTTCTTTGTGGACACGACCGTTTGCACCTGAGCCAGAAACATCGTAGAGGTTGATCCCTAGATCATCCGCTAACTTTCTAGCCGCAGGAGTCGCTCTTAGCTTGTCATCAGCCATGACCTCTCCAATTCTAATTATGATACTAAGGGCGTTAAAAGTCAAAGTGAAAATAGGAAACTTGACGAAGAAACTTTAGTTTCTAGGAAAGTTTATCTTTTTCAGGCAGACTTTAGCCCGTGTTCGAATATAAGATATTAAGGACGCAGAGGGCAATGAAAAAATAGGAAATTGACGATGTGTTCCATGAACACAAGAAAATCTATCTTTTTTTCGCAGTCCTCCGTCCGAATTCAACTCTACAAGCAACTTGGGTACAACACGTATCTCAAGTTGCTACGGTTGCCGCTATTAGGCGGTCAACCTAGTAGACTTACTAATTCATTCGTCGAATATTATCGATTCGACTCACTCATGTCGCAACTTTATATATAACTCGGATACAAAACATAACTCAAGTTACTAAAGTTAAAATCTCTAAAAATTTACGTAATTTAATTTATGTAATATTATTCTTTGTTATAAGTCTTACGGATTGCATCTTTGATGCTTTCAACGGTCGGAATCATTGCATTTTCTAGGTTTTGTGCGTAAGGCATTGGCACATCTTCTCCAGCACAACGGCGGATTGGTGCATCTAGATAATCAAATGCTTCTGACTCCGAAATGATAGCTGAAATCTCTCCGATATAGCCACTTGTTTTGTAGGCATCATTGACAAGCACAACCTTACCTGTCTTCTTCACTGAGTTAATGATGATATCCTTATCAAGTGGAACAAGGGTAAGTGGGTCCACAATTTCAACTGAAATTCCTTCTTCAGCCAATTCTTCAGCAGCTTGAACCACACGGCGAAGCATTTTACCATAAGTAACAACTGTTACATCTGTCCCTTCGCGTTTGATTTCCCCAACTCCAAGTGGAATTGTATAGTCTGGATCAACTGGCACTTCCCCTTTTTGGTTAAATTCTGACTTGTACTCAAGAATGATAACAGGGTTATTATCACGGATAGCAGACTTGAGTAGTCCTTTCATGTCAGCAGGCGTACCTGGTGCTACAACCTTAAGTCCAGGAATGTGAGTGAACCAAGACTCTAGAGACTGAGAGTGCTGGGCTGCAGAACCTACTCCGTTACCAGCTGCACATCGAACAGTCATTGGAACCTGACCCTTACCACCAAACATATAACGTGTTTTAGCGGCTTGGTTGACGATATTGTCCATGGCAATAACAGAGAAATCCATGAAGGTCATATCGACAATTGGACGGAGTCCTGTCATGGCTGCTCCTGCTGCTGCTCCAGAGATGGCAGCTTCAGAAATCGGACAGTCACGGACGCGTTCTGGACCAAATTCTTCAAGCATTCCAACAGAAGTTCCGAAGTCTCCTCCGAAGACACCGACGTCTTCTCCCATCAGGAACACATTTTCATCGCGACGCATTTCCTCAGACATAGCAAGGATAATGGTGTCACGGAACGACATTGTTTTTGTTTCCATTTTTATCTCTTTCTCCTTAGTCTGCGTAAATATCTTCAAAGGCCGATTCAAGCGGTGGAAATGGACTTTCTTCTGCAAATTTAACAGAAGCTTCTACTGCTTCCTTAACTTGCGCTTGGATTTCTTCCAATTCTTCGGCACTTGCAATATTGTTTTCAATGAGGTACTTGCGAAGGTTTTCGATTGGGTCTTTTTGTTTCCACAATTCTACTTCTTCACGCGTACGATATTTACCAGGGTCAGATGACGAGTGACCAAGCCAGCGGTAAGTTACACTTTCAATCAAGACAGGACCATTGCCACCACGAACATGATCAACAGCTTTCTTAAATCCTTCATAGACATCGATAACATTGTTTCCATCTTCGATAAACATTCCTGGGATTCCGTAAGCAGCACTACGGTGATGGATATGCTCCACATTGGTCATTTTCTTGATATCCGCAGAGATTCCATAACCATTGTTAATGCAATAGAAAATCACTGGTAGTTTCCAGATAGAGGCCATATTCACCGCTTCGTGGAAGACACCTTCATTGGTTGCACCATCTCCAAAGAAGCAGACTACAATCTTACCAGTCTTCTGCATTTCCTGAGTCAACGCTGCCCCAACTGCAATTCCCATACCGCCTCCGACGATACCATTGGCACCAAGGTTACCTGCATCAAGGTCAGCGATGTGCATAGACCCACCTTTACCTTTACAGGTCCCAGTGTATTTGCCAAGGATTTCAGCCATCATTCCATTGAGGTCGATCCCTTTGGCAATAGCTTGTCCGTGCCCACGGTGGTTGGATGTGATCAGGTCATCTGCATTTAAAGCCAGCATGGCTCCAACATTAGCCGCTTCTTCCCCGACAGAAAAATGAGTCATACCAGGAACTTTTCCTTTTTTTACTAGTTGTGCAATTTTTAAGTCCATACGACGGATTTCTTCCATCTTACGGAACATCTCTAATAGGAGAGATTTGTCTAAAGTTGCCATATTATTGCCTTTCTAAGCTACAATTTACTATTATATTTTAAACAATTATGAAAACCCTGTCAAAGTTTATGCTTTTTGTTATTTCACAAAGAAAAACCTGTCTATCCGTTGAATAGACCGGTTTTAGAACTTTAAACAAAAATTTCACAATCTTTTTATGCTAGATTAGTTTTTAGCTTTTTTAAACTGTTAAATAATAGAAATGAATGATTTAGCTTAGTCTGCTTTTTGGGCGAAATCTTCAATCATTTGCTCCATTTGATCACGACTAGGGGTAGTCAACATATAGAGGAAGTCTCCTTGTAGCTCTGCAAAAGCAGCAGGCATGTCTTTCTTTACCTTGAAGTTATCTTTATATTTTTCCAGCAACTCTTCCTCAGCATATGCATAATTAGTTGAAGCGCGACGCGAAGTAGCAAGACAGAACTGAGGTGCCATGTGTGCAGCTGGGAAAGGCTCTCCTGCTACAATAGCCGCATATCCTTTGTAAAGATCAATTGAATGAGCAAAATTATAAACATCAATTGTAAAACCACCCGCAGGACGGTTATTGTACTCAATTGCCACATAATCATCCCCATCACGGAAGAACTCAATATGGAAAAAACGCTCTTTCATACCGAAGACTTTAACAATTGCTTCTCCGTAAGCACGGAGCTTGGGATCCATATCCTTGAGGACGTAGTAGGAATTATCCATCTTATAGATCATCAAATCTAAAGGTGTATGGGCATAGTCGAAGGTAGTTGAAAAGACAATATTACCATCTTTATCTACCAAACCATCAAATGTACAAATCTCACCTGACTGAACAAACTTTTCAAAGAAATAAACTGTTTCTTGATTCCATTCTGATTTGAAATGTTCTACGTCTTCTTTCGTCTCTAATTTAAAAGTCGCTGCTGCTCCTACACCATTATCTGGTTTAGCTATCAAAGGTAAACCAAGTTTATTAACAGCTAAGTCAACTCCTGAAATGGTCTTGACAACCTGTCCAGGCACAACAGGAACACCAGCCTTTTTAAAGAGTTTTTTCATTTCAGACTTAAATTTTGTTTTCTTCAAATCTTTTGGCTTAGCTCCAAAGACATTAAATTGTTCACGAAGCTGAGCGTCCTGCTCCAACCAATATTCATTATGAGATTCAATCCGATCAATAGGCCCATGCTTATAGAAGAGAAAGGCAACAGCTCTTTTTACTTCGTCAAGATTTTCGAGATTTTCAACACGGAAATATTCTGTCAGAGCATCTTTTAAAGGTTGATCTAGCTGGTCATAAGGCTCTTGGCCAATTCCCAAAACATTAATACCTTGATTAGCTAATTCAATTGTGAATTGTTGAAAATTTTGAGGATAATAAGGGGATATAACGATATAATTCATAAATGACCTCCATTAAAGGTTGAGTTCGTTAAGGAAATATGGCATTTGCTTACGCCACCAGACCCAGTCATGAGCCACATCATGGCCCCACTCAGCAAACCAAGCAGGAATCTGTTTATAATCAAAAGCTCTTTTCAAAGTGTAAAAAGATGGCAATCCATCCGCCTCCCAAGCTCCATGACCGGTGCAAACAATGATATCTGCTTGTCGATAACGATCAATAAACCAGCCATCATTTTGATTCCAAATATAGTCAGCTGGAGAGTTCTGATAAACAGCCTCATCGTTCCCATAATCACCTAAAAAATATCGTGCATCATAGACACCGCTAAGAGCAATTACTTTATTAAAAACATCGGGATGTTGAAGAAAGAAATTCATAGCATGATAACCACCCATTGAACAGCCTGTCGTCATCATAGGATCAAACCAGCCCGTTTTATGTTTAATAAAAGGAATGGCTTCTTGGATGACATAGTGTTCATAAGCACGATGCATCTCTGCTCTATCGTGCGGGCTCTTCCAATCTGCTAACCAACTTTCACTATCAACACTGCTCAAAGTAAAAAATTGTACTTTACCAGCTTCTATAAAACCAGAGCAAGCATCAATCATGCCAAAGTCTGCATATTCATTATGACTTCCACCAGAAGAGGCAAAGACGAGAACAGGAAGACCAGAATGCCCATAGCGATTAACATACATTTCTCGATTAAGATTTCCACTCCAATGACTTAAAAATTCAACATGCATAATAGACTCCTTTCTTTGATACATTAAGATCATTTCCTATAGACTGTATTTACCACTGCTCACTTAAAAAACGAAGGCAATCAAGTAAATGTTCTGACCAAGCAATCTCGTTATGTTCGGCACCAGCCTGAATTTTTAAAACAAGATTGTCAATATCTATACCAGCAACTAAGAGCTGACGATAGTATTTAACAGATGAATCAATATAAGCTTGTTTTATATTACCAGCCATCAAGGTTTTATCCGTATCATCTGCCTCATCGGTTCCAACATAAATAAAGACCCGTTGATTCAGTTTAAGTGATTGACGCTTGATATAGCGATCAAAATCTTCTTGATGAAGCCAATTAGCGGATGAAAAAACACCGAGACAACCAATTTGGTCTTCATATTCAACACCCATAAACTGAGTAATATTGCCACCTAAAGAGCTCCCGATCATAGCCGTATGTTTGAAATCTGATTTGGTTCGATAATTTTCGTCAATAAAAGGTTTGACGACATCCATAACGAACTCAGCGTACTCACTTCCCTTGCCACCAAAAGAAACACCTGGAATATTCATTTCTTTATACTTCCACGCCGAGTATTCATTCATTCGATTGACTCCATCATTATCAATTGCGACGACAATCATTTTTTCTAAATCAGGATTGCGTTTGATAATTGGAATAATCTTCCAGGAATGACCGCTGAAAGACTCTTTACTATAAAGAACATTTTGTCCATCATGAAAATAAACAACAGGATAACTTTTTTCAAGATCCTCTGAGTAATTTTTCGGCAATAAGACTCGAACTCTACGTTTTGTCTGGCTATATGGGACAAGAAGTTCATGAGTTTTCATATCTAGGTAAAAATAAGATTTGTTCATTATCTGAAAACTTTCTATTTCCAATAAATTTTATCTATTATAACACAAAAAAAGAAAAAAAGTCAGGTTTTCCTGAACTTTTTTTAATTATATCTAATCAACGTACGTTTCTTCGTCTTTGTTCATCCAAGCATATGGAAGACCAATCAACAGACCACCACCAATTACATTACCAATAAATGTAATGCTGAAATGTCTTAAAACATTGAAAACATCAAATCCTTGGACCTGACTAGCAATCTTATTAAAAGCAATCAATGAGAAAGAGGCAAAGTTTGCAGCCAAGTGTTCGTTAGTCAAAAACACGAACATATATATAGCTGAAATGACGATCCACATTTTTGCTGTAGAACTCTTAATCAATAAGAATGATAAAATAGCAACATTTACAAAAATGTTAGCCGCAATAGCTTCAAATAAAACTACACTATTACCTCGGCTAAGCTTGTTTGCAACAACTGTCCCAACGAAGCCATCCGGTGTCAATCCAGCATAAGCTACTGTTTGGTTGAAAATCCAACCAATAATTGCCGCTCCAACAAGATTAAAGAAAGTACAGTACAGTAAAATCAGCAAGGCTTTATAAAACTTGATTTTTTTCAAAAAAGTTCCTGCAGTCAAGTACATCATGTTTGATGTTGTTAACTCAGCGTTTAAGAAGAGGATATATACCAATCCCCAAGCAAATATGAACGGAAACAGGAGGCGTCCAGAGCCTGGTACTATCTTGTTAATAACGTCTGCAGCAATTGCTCCTGCAGCAGTACTTAATGTTAAGAAAGCCCCAGCGTACATAGAACGAACAGCATACTTTGCTTTACTACTATCAAATAAGGCCTCTTTCTTCTGACAAGCAAATGCAACTTTTGTGATAAATGACGATTCTGCCATACTAATTTCCCTTTAAAAAATATTACGACCATTATATCATAAAATGAAGAATTACGAAATCGTTTTCTTAAATTTTAAGAGAAAAAAGAATTAGGATCTTTTCCTAACTCTTTTCCTACTTTTTCGTTTAACGATTCGCCCAAGCGACGTCTTCGTCCAATATTTCTTGACTAGTATACTGCTGACGATAAATATTATAAACAAGATCGCCACTGTATGCTTGCTGATAACTGGGAGTATCATATTGAGTCAAGTTATACTTTTCAATAATATAATTTAATTTTGCATTATAACTTGAATCTGTCGCATAAACACCTGTTAAAGCTGCTGTTGCATCTTGATAGCTAGTCGTATTGCTCTTCCAAGCATTCGCATAATAACCTTGGCGAAGAATTGCTACATAATCCTGTAAAGATTCATAATAACTTGGGTAAGAACGGAATTCTGCATCAATATTATACGCATTACCTTGACCATCATCTTCCCAAGTAAGCATTGTAGCAGACTGGCCACCATAGTGTCCTTTTACACCAAAGAGATTGTAGTGAGGCGCTGAAGCCAATCCTGAACGACCTGAATTACTTTCAAGAATAGCTTGGGCGATCATTACAGAAGCATATAAGTCATTTTCCTGACCCAATTGACGAGCCGATTCTGCTATCTGAGAAATAAATACTTCAGTTGGATTGTAGTATTGAACTGTTTGTTCTTCGTTAGCATCAACTGACTTAGTATTGTTTGCTAGTAAAGCACTAATCATAATAGCAGACATAAATACTGTCATCACTGCTAAAAGTGCACTCATTTTCTTCTTCATAGTCTTAACTCCTAAAAAATACTATAATAATTGTAGCATAATAAATAATGACATAAAATGCGAATTGATTACAATTTCATGACAGTTTTACTTTTTCTTAGTAAAAAAACAGAAGTGCTCTTCTGCTTTTTTGTTATTCATTCACTTTTTCTAAGATAGCATCCCAAGATGCATCCATACCAGTTTTATCTACTGATGAAAAGAGAATAAATGTATCAGCCGGATCAAAATTTAGTTTTTTCTTGATTGCCGATTCATGTTTGTTCCATTTCCCACGAGGAATCTTATCTGCTTTTGTTGCTACAAGAATCACTGGAATTTCATAGTACTTCAAAAATTCATACATTTGAACATCATCCGCACTTGGATCGTGTCGTAAATCAACTAAACTGACTACAGCTCGCAGATTCTCTCTGCTGGTCAGGTATTCTTCAATCATTCTTCCCCATTTAGCACGTTCAGTCTTTGAAACCTTAGCATAACCATAGCCAGGAACATCAACAAACCGAAGTTTATCATCAATATTGAAGAAGTTTAACAATTGAGTTTTCCCAGGTTTCCCAGATGTACGCGCTAAATTTTTACGATTAAGCATCGTATTAATAAAACTTGATTTACCGACGTTAGATCTACCAGCAAGAGCGATTTCTGGAATATCATCTTGAGGATAGTGAGATTTATTAGCCGCACTCAGCAAAATTTCTGCATTATGTGTGTTAATTTCCATGTTCTACCTCAAGCAGTCTCTAAAATTGGCTTATCAGTACCATCAACAGCTTCCTTAGTGATTCGGACAAGTTTCACATTTTCTTTACTTGGAACTTCAAACATAACATCCATCATTGTTTCTTCGATGATAGAACGTAGACCACGGGCCCCAGTTTTGCGCTCAATGGCCTTGTTCGCGATTTCCTGTAAAGCATCATCATCAAACTCTAGTTTAACATCATCGTAAGACAAGAGAGCCTGGTATTGTTTAACCAAAGCATTCTTAGGCTCGCGAAGAATACGAACCAAGTCGTCTACAGTCAGTTGTTCCAGAGCAGCAAAAACAGGCAAACGACCAATTAATTCAGGGATAATTCCAAATTTTTGAATATCTTCAGCAATAATAGCTTGCATGTAGGACTCGTTTTCATCGATAGCTTTGTTATTTTGACCAAAACCAATAATTTTCTCGCCCAAACGTTGTTTTACAATTTCTTCAATCCCATCAAAGGCACCACCAACGATGAAAAGAATATTTTTGGTATCAACCTGAATCATCTCTTGCTGCGGATGTTTGCGACCTCCTTGAGGCGGAACACTTGCTACAGTACCCTCAATAATTTTTAAGAGAGCCTGCTGTACTCCTTCACCTGATACATCGCGCGTGATAGAAACATTTTCACTCTTTTTAGCGATCTTATCAATCTCATCTACGTATATGATTCCGCGTTCTGCACGTTCGATATTGAAATCAGCCGCCTGCAAAAGTTTTAAAAGAATATTTTCTACATCTTCTCCGACATAACCAGCCTCTGTTAAAGCTGTCGCATCAGCAATCGCAAACGGTACATTTAAACTTCTAGCCAAGGTCTGAGCAAGAAAAGTTTTTCCAGAACCCGTTGGACCGATCATTAAGATATTTGATTTTTGCAATTCAACATCATCTTCTTCACGGCTGTCGTGAAAATTAATGCGCTTGTAGTGATTATATACTGCTACAGCTAGCGCTCTTTTAGCGCGCTCTTGACCGATGACATAATGGTTTAGAATATGCAATAATTCTTGAGGTTTTGGAACCTCTGACAAGTCAGCTAAGACTTCTTCGGCTAATTCTTCACGGATAATTTCTTGTGCTAATTCTACACACTCATTACAAATAAAAGCGTTATTACCCGCAATAATCTTTTGAACCTCATCTTGGTTCTTCCCACAAAATGAACAATATACCATCATCTCTTCATTACGATTTGTAGGCATAATACTAGTCTCCCTTTAATATATATTCGTCAAATTAAAA
This sequence comes from Streptococcus sp. SG1, assembly GCF_030439935.1. NCBI lineage: Bacteria > Bacillati > Bacillota > Bacilli > Lactobacillales > Streptococcaceae > Streptococcus > Streptococcus sp. SG1. The sequence goes on from NZ_JAQFJC010000004.1 coordinate 188,011, forward strand.
TAAAGTCATATAAAAAGCGTGAATACTATTCACTAAATTTGTAAAGGCATTAAGCAAAAATAAAATGGACAAACCATACCGCCTTTTTCTAAAAGTTTGTACGGAACAAACAAGGCAAATGGCGCACAAAAAGGCCGTAAAAACCCCAAAAACACTTCTTTCCACTTTTTATGAACCCTTTCTTTCTAGAACTTTCACGGTAAAATCATACAAATTCTTGTCATCTTTAGGATGAAATTGGCTATTGACTTCTCTAAATGCTCTTAAGTCAAAATCCTTTGGAAAATAAGTATCACCCTCAAAACAAGCATGAATTTCAGTTTTAATAATTTCATCTAAATGATGCTGAAATAAGGAAAAAATTTGACCACCGCCAATGATATAAAGATTTTTCTCCTGTTCCTCATACCACTTTAAAACAGAAGGCAAATCGTGAAATATTAAGACAGATTCATTTTCAACAGTATAATTCGGATCCTTAGTCAGAATAAGACTTGTCCGGTTTGGTAAAACACGCTGATCCATACCATCGAAAGTCACTCTTCCCATTAAAATAGCATGACCAGAAGTAATTTCTTTAAAGTGCTTTAACTCTGCTGGTAAATGCCAAGGCAAGGATTGATTTTTTCCAATCAGCTCATTTTGATCTTGTGCCCAAATCGCCGCAATCTTTTTAGTCATTTCATAATCCTTTTAATTGATATTTCTATTCTATCAAAAAATATAAAAAAAGACTTGATTGGACTACCACTTCTCTTCATTTATTTCCAAGTGAAAGCAGATAAAAATTCGATAACCATTGAGGTTATCGAATTAAACTTTGGATTTAAGATTTATTTTTTTTCGCCTTCATAAATAGAATGTAAACTACCAAAAGAGCTAAAACTCCAAATGCAGAAATATATAATACTGTAGAATCTGATCTTTTATGTTCAACAGAAGCGGTCTCCGTCTCCGAATTATCAGTATTAGGATCTACATCACAAGCATCTCTCTTTTTTGACTTTTCCTCTGTAGCAGTCTCTTCACCACTTGTTTGATTTTGTTTGTTTTTGGGCCCCTTTCCATGGCAGCGAAGAGCAAGAGATTTCCGTTTCTCTCTTAAAGTCTTCTTGTGGTTTCGAGATTCAATCTGTTTCGAACCATCAAGCACTTCAACTGAAGATTGCTCTCTCTTCTCTACTCTCCAGTGATTTAAGCGAACTTGATCATCAGCTTTGACTTCTGCTACTTGGAAGAATAAGACAAGAATTGCAAGCAAAGCGATAGATAATACAAGACCCCAAGATTGTTTTGGTCTATGCATCTTTAAAAAACCAGCTATCATATTAGCACCTCCAAAGGTAAGCGTTTGCAACAGTTATATCTATTGTCATTATACCACTTTATATCTTTCCTGCAATTATCTGCTACGAAAGAAAAATCCCACCGAAAAACTTCGGTAGGAATTATTGAAATTAAATTGCTAAATCAAATTTGAGCTGAGGTTTAACTGGATCATAGTCTAATAACTCAAAATCCTCTGCTTTAATATTGAAGAAATTGGTCCCGTCAGGCACATTTAGAACGAGCCGTGGCTGACAGTCGCTAGGTTCTCGACGCAACAGCTCCTCCGCCTGCTCGAACTGATTGTCATAGATGTGCAAGTTATTGATAAAGTAAAAGAACTTGCCTACCTTCCAGCCAAAATGCTTGGCAATCATCATCTGTAAAGCCACATACTGCATAGCATTAATATGGTGAGCAACTAGCATATCATTGGAACGTTGAGTCAGAGTCGCATCCAGATAAATGTCTCCATCCACACGACGAACGTCAAACATTGTTTGGAAAGCACACGGGAGCAAGCCGTCTGTTTCTTCAAAAGCTTCATAATCCCATAGAGAAATGATGTTGCGACGATTCCAAGGATTGGCTTCCAGCTGTTGGAGAATTTTATGGATAATATCATGCTTCTTGACAACCGCTCCGTAACGCTGACCAATGGTACCCGTATCGCTAACTTCCCAATCATTCCAATAGTGAACATTATACTTGTCGTTGAGCAGTCCTAGACTATTAGACTGGTCTTGATAAATCCAGAGTACTTCCTTGATGGCAGACTTAATGGCAATAGGGCGCAGAGTCGTGATCGGGAATTCTCCTTTGCTCAAATCGTACTCAGCAAAAGAACCAGTGATGTATTTGGAGTTAGCCACATTTCCATCCTTGTATCGTGGACGGGCATTTTCAGAGAATACTCCCTCTTTTAATATTCTTCTAATATTTTCTTTAAAAATCGTATCAGCTTTTGTCATTAGATCTCCTTCAACAGTAAACAACTTCTAGTATTATAGCAAACTTCCCATAAAAACTCTCCCACAGAGTCTGCAGGAGAATAAAATGAATTTTTAAATTATTGAAGAACCAAAGATGCTGCACCGATAACACCAGCATCATTTCCTAGAGTTGCCAAAGCTAATTTTGTTGATGTACGAACCTGAGGGAAGGTATTTTCGTCATAAACCTTTTGAATTCCCTCTAACAAGAAAGGTCCAGCAGCTGATACACCGCCACCGATAACAATCGTAGATGGATTAAGGATTGATCCAATATTCGCGCAAGCAATTCCTAGGTAACGAGAGAAGTTTCTATAAACGATAAGGGCTAACTCATCTTCTTCTTTTGCTAAATCAAAAACTGTTTTAGCTGTGACTTCTTCTCCATTATCGATGAGTTTCTTTAATTCAGCATCGCCAGCATACTCATCAGCATACCGACGAGTTAAGTTGACAATACCTGTCGCAGACGCAACAGTTTCCAAACAGCCCTTCTTTCCGCAAGTACATGGAATTGGCTGATCAAAATCAACAGTAATATGCCCAAGCTCTCCTGCTGCACCGGCAACGCCATGAAGAAGTTTACCTTCAGCGACAATACCGCCACCTACACCAGTTCCTAAGGTCATAAAAACAACATCAGGCTGATTTTCTCCAGCTCCCATCCAGCGTTCCCCCAATGCTGCGACATTCGCATCATTGTCGATAAAGAATGGAATTCCAGTAGCTTTTTCAATTTTTTCTTTTACGGGTTGCAAGGTTTTCCAGTTTAGGTTATAGGCACCAATAACAGTACCTTTTTCACGGTCTACCACTCCAGGAGAACCCATTCCGATTCCCAAGAAATGATCTGCAGTTAGCTGAAGCAAGTCCAAACGATGAAGAATTGATTCAATCATATCATCAACGATATGGCTTCCTTCATCTAAAATATTTGTTTTTATAGACCATTTTTCTTGAATTTGTCCTTCTTGAGTTAAAATTGCAAATTTGATGGAGGTACCACCAAGGTCAATACCAATGATTTTTTTAGACATTGTCCTCTCCTCTGATTCTTTTATTCCACCCCATTATATCAGATTTTTTCAAAGTGGAAAAGGTTTGCATAAAGAAAATATAAAAAGAGTCCTTAAAGATTCATAATTAGTGTAAAACTCTCTGTTCTTTTATCTTATTCCTTTGGCAAGAAAACTGTTTGAAGCTAAAATTCTCTTATTTTCTCCACAAAAAGTCTATTAAAAGCTTATCTACTTCAGAGTTCTCGTGCAATCTGCTATGCTGGCCTCCTCGCCCAGATATTTTGACTTCCTTATAGGATTTAGCATGATTGATTAGCAAATATTTTAGCGCTTTTGATGAAATGTTTAGGACTGATCCATCTGTATTTCCACCAATATCACCATAGATATTCAGAACGTCTATTTGTTTGTCAGGATAAACCTCTCTTAATCCAGTAAGCTTTTGATATTGTTCATTCATTGCAGAAGGCTGTCCTGTTTGAGGATCTAAGGTCAAGTTTGATGGAAGGTTCCAATTCTCTAGACCAGCTACATGATTCGCCAAATTAACCTGCTTAGTCAATTTAGGTAGATTTTCTTCACTTCCATATTCTAAAAGGTAATAAAGAATGGACATATTTCCCATAGAATGCCCCACCATCTTCATTTCTTGAAATCCATAAGCTTGCTTAAGTTTTTCGACTACTGCTTTAGCATATGCAGCATCTTGTAAATAGTCAGGATTTCTATTGTCCTCATATTGAACCATGATAATTGGATTGATTGCACCTTTGGGAATACGGCCTCTTAAAGTGACCTGCCCCTTTCTGTCAACGTTCGCTTGAATAATTGTTTCTGTTACACCAGCCTTTTTAGCTGATTCCGTCATATGCCTTTCAGCATTGGCGCTGGAACCATAACCGTGAAAGAATAAGGTTGGGGTGGTAGATTGGACAAACTCATTTGATCTAAGTTTTGTATTGCTATTTTTCAGAAAAAACAATGATGAAAAAATAATAAAGATGACTAACAAAAGGAGAACGGAATATTTCTTTTTCATATGAATCCTCCATCTTAATTTTGTACAAAATTATATCATGTATCAATGATGGTTACAAGCAAATGAATTGCTGATTTATACCAATAAAAAGAAAGAAGCTTGATTGCTTCTTTCTAAAACCATTTTAAGAGTCGCATGATGTGCATATTCATCTTGACCTGACGGGAATAATAATAATTTCCTCCATTGATATAGAGCTCTGGGCCGTGGAAAATTGAAATCAAGTTATAGTAGCCATAGGTCTTGCCGGTTACATTTCCTAAGCTTGGTGCTACTACTTCTTTGGAATACTTTTTGGCCAGCTCCAGTGTATTCTCACCACCGTTTTTAGCTACGTAGTCGATATAGGCTTGACCGAAATTATAGGCTTGTACTGCTGTCCAAACGTCTACCTTTTTCTTGCTAGCTAACTCTAGGTTATCAGATAAGGTCTGAACTCCCTGTCGAATACTTTCTTTGTTGTCCCTGATAGCATTGGTTTGACCGGTCGCGCTTTCACTGGACTGCATAACATCAGTATCTTTCCCCTTGGTCTCTGTATAAATCATGGCCAACACCAATTCTTCATTGGCCGCTGTGTCACGTTCGTCCAATACTTCTCTGACTAAAGTCTGATACTTCATAACCTGCTTGACATCATGATGAATCTGATAAATCTTGTAGCCAGCAAAGAGCACAAAAAGGACTAGAATCAGTCTTCTTAGAAATTTAAACATTATTTATTTTGGATATCCTCGATGTTCTTAATCAAAATAGAATAGGTCCCATTATCGTTCTGGATAAATTCTACTGACTCTGCGTCTTGATAGATATTATTAGGAACAATGAGCTCAATTCCATTTGAAAGGGAGAGTTTCTGATTTTCGAACCTTTTCTTCTGGCGACTACTGTCAATCTCATCAAACTTGACTGGCTCAGGAATAGCTTCCTTGACTTGGTCAATAAAACTAAGTCGAGCTGTTAGATTGTTATCAAAAAGATCGTCAGCCAATTTTTCAGGTGACAGTTCGTCATTTTCTTCCAGATTTTTGAAAATACTGGATTTGACCTTAGACTGGAACTGAAAATCGTCTTTATTAAAACTTTCGGCAACTTTTTGAGCAGTCTTCTCAAGTGCTTTGATTGATTTCTTAGCTGAGATTGTCGGATTGACCTGCAAGAGATTATCTGACATATAATTGAGAAAAGCACCATTGTACTTGATGCGTTTTTCAATCAGATGGTACTTGCGAGATTTGAGATTGATGACCAAAGCCTCGTCCGCACCCGTACCAAAGCCAGGCAGATTGTTCTGCGTCAGCTTGATAGGATTGTCCACCTCACCACCCAAGTGGGTCAGGGTTTCTCGCAGAGCAATCCGCAGAAAAGCGAAGTGCTCTACACCTTCTTTGTCAAACTGGACAAAAATCAGATCGTTGGTTTTCTGGTTTTCACTGACAGAAAACTCCCCCTGCCAGAGCTTAGCCACTGTTACTGATGTTTCCAATAAGTCATCTGAAATCTGGGCTAAAAAGATGTTTTCCGGATCGAAAACACCTGTTTTAGCATCGTCAGAGTAGACCCGCTCAATCTTCTTGCGCAGGTATTCTTCAATCTTGGGAGTGATGTTGAGAAACTTATCCGCCAGTAGCAGTTCGGTATCAGCTGGGCTGAATTGATGAATAATCGCTTTTTTTACGTAAATATCCATCTTAGTTCAAGCCCTCATAAAGTGGAAAAGCGTCCGTCAATTCGCGAACTTCTGCCCGCACTTGGTTCAGCACCGCTTCGTTCTCTGCATTTTCCAGAGCTTTGATGATGAGTTCTGCAACCTTGATACTTTCTGTTACGCCAAATCCTCGAGCTGCAATAGCTGCTGTACCGATACGAATTCCGCTAGTCTTAAATGGTGACAAAGTTTCGTATGGGATGGAGTTTTTATTAAGGGTAATATTGACTTCATCCAAAAGATTTTGAGCGACTTTCCCATTTTCTACAACCTTAGTGACATCCACTAAGAAAAGGTGATTTTCAGTACCATCAGAAATCACACGGAACTTGTCATGCTGACGGAAGACTTGCGCCATAGCTTGGGCATTATCTAAAATTTGTTGAGCATAAACCTTGAAAGCTGGATCAAGCACTTCTTTAAAAGCCACAGCCTTGGCCGCAATGACATGCTCCAACGGTCCGCCCTGAATGCCTGGGAAGATAGCTGAATTGATTTTCTTAGCCAGGTCTTCATCATTTGTCAAAATCAAGCCACCGCGAGGTCCACGCAAGGTCTTGTGGGTCGTTGTCGTTGTGATGTCTGCATAAGGCACAGGACTAGGATGGAGACCTGCAGCAACCAAACCAGCGATGTGAGCCATATCTACCATGAGCTTAGCGCCTACCGCATCAGCGATTTCACGGAATTTTGAGAAGTCAATGATGTGAGAATAGGCTGAAGCTCCCGCCACAATCAGCTTAGGCTGTACTTCCTTGGCCTGCTGGAGAATAGCATCAAAGTCCAGCAATTCAGTTTCTGGGTCAACGCTATAGGATACAAAATTATAAGTTTGTCCAGAGAAGCTGACTGATGCACCGTGAGTCAAGTGGCCACCCGCAGACAAATCCATACCCATAACAGTATCACCTGGCTCAATCAAAGCCATATAAGCTGCACAATTAGCCTGACTACCTGAGTGAGGTTGCACATTGGCAAACTTAGCACCAAAGATTTCCTTGGCACGTTCAATTGCAAGGCTCTCAATCACATCCACTACATCTGTACCACCATAGTAACGGCGACCTGGGTAACCTTCAGCATACTTATTGGTCAAAATAGAACCTTGAGCAGCCATGACAGCTTTAGAAACGACATTTTCTGAAGCAATCAGCTCAATATTATGTTGCTGACGTTCTTCTTCTTTTGCAACTGCTTCCCAAATCTCTGGGTCAAATGCTTTGTAGTCTTCTTGGTCAAAAATCATAAGGTGTCTCCCTTCTTTTGCGAAAATAGGACCCAAGGTCCTAAAAGTTAAAATTTTATACCATTTACTTGGGCGAGGATATCCTCGCGAGTAATCGCTCCCTGGCGTAAAATATGAGCCTTTTCTCCAGATAAGTCCAGGATGGTTGAATCCTGACCTGTCAAAGCAGCATCATCTTCTACTCCCGAGACTTGCTCTTGAAAATCCATCACAATCTGCTGAAAAGAAGTTCCACTAACTTTTCCAGAAAGATTGGCGGATGGACCAATCAAGGGACCGTACTTGCGAATCAAGTCCAGTGTAACCGGATGTTTAGGAATCCGAAAGCCAACAGTATCCATACCTGAGTTTATCCAAGTCGGCACTTGGTCATTGGCTTGGAGAATAATTGTCAATGGCCCAGGCAGAAAGGCTTGGTAGAGTTGATCTAGATAAGTGGGCTGATTCTTAGAAAAGGCATAAATCTCTTCTAAGCTAGCCACATTAAGATTAAGAGCCTTGTCGCGAGGTCTTCGCTTTAACTCATAGACTCGCTCAACCGCCTCTTCATTCAATGCCTGTGCAAAGAGGCCATAAACAGTTTCTGTTGGCAGGACAACTGCTCCGCCTGCTGCCAGAGTCTTTTCTATTTTATCCATTGTCCATCGCCACCATTCTATCTTTGCCAAATTGATCTTTCAGAACTCGGATTCGTTTTTGTGGGAAGAATTGTTTCAATAAATCCACGACACCGTCTCCTTGCTTGTAGCCAATCTCCAGATAGATTTTTCCTTTTTCTGTCAGATAGTCTCCTGCCTGCTCGGCTATTTTCCGGTAGACCTCATAGCCATCTTCCTCCGCAAAGAGAGCCATGTGAGGCTCTGAGGTCAAAACATTAAGTCCGACTTCATCCTTATCTTCTTCTGAAATATAAGGCGGATTGGAGGCGATAATGTCAAATTTTCCTTGTATTGCATCCAAGCAATCAGATTGGACAAGAGTGAGGTTGAGTCCGCAAAACTGAGCATTTTCTGCTGCCAAGGAAAGAGCATCTTTTGACAGATCAGAAGCAGTAATCTTCCAGTCTGGACGGCTGTTTGCTAGTGCAAGAGCAATGGCTCCGCTACCTGTTCCAATATCCAAGACAGATAGAGGTGTTTCGGGATTTTCTGACAAAATCAGCTCCACCAGCTCCTCCGTCTCAGGCCTTGGAATCAACACCCGCTCATCAACTTTGAGATTCAGACTGTGAAAGTCACTGCTGCCAATAATATATTGGGCAGGTTTGTGAGCAAGTAGCTGCTCTTGAATTGCTTTTAGCTGCTCACGATCTTCTTGACTGACTTCTGCCCGAAGTTTGAGAACAAAGTCAGTAAAGGAAAGCTGATTGAGAGCCCGATAAACGAAAGACAGGCTTTCTGCTTCTTCTCCCGCTGCTACCAGCTCCTGCTCTAGCTCAGCCAAATATTGAGCCAATGTCATTACTTATTCAACTCTTCTAGTTTTTGCGTTTGGTCATAGAGAACCAAAGCATCAACGACTTCATCCAGTTTACCAGCTAAAATCGTGTCCAGTTTTTGCAAGGTCAGTCCGATACGGTGGTCTGTTACTCGGTTTTGCGGGAAATTATAGGTGCGAATCCGCTCTGAGCGATCACCGGTACCAATTGTAGACTTGCGTTCTGCATCCTGCTCATCTTGAGCAATTTGAGCAAAGTGGTCTGCCACACGAGCTCGGATGATTTTCATCGCCTTATCTCTGTTCTTCTGCTGGGTCCGCTCTTCCTGCATTTCAACTTTGATGTTGGTCGGCAGGTGGACAATACGAACCGCAGTCGCAACCTTATTGACATTCTGTCCACCAGCACCTGAGGCATGGTAGATGTCAACGCGCAGATCTTTAGGATCAATGTCGTATTCTACTTCTTCAATTTCTGGCATAACCAAGACAGTTGCCGTAGAAGTATGAACGCGACCTTGGCTTTCGGTCACTGGAACCCGCTGTACTCGATGAGCTCCCGATTCATATTTAAGCTTTGAGTAGACCGACTGACCTGAGACCATAGCGACTACTTCCTTGATTCCACCTACACCATTATAAGAGGCCTCCATGACTTCGAAGCGCCAGCCTTGGCTTTCAGCGTATTTTTGATACATCTGCAAGAGGTCGCCAGCAAATAACTGCGCTTCGTCTCCTCCCGCTGCACCACGAATTTCAAGGATAATGTTTTTATCATCATTTGGATCTTTGGGTAAAAGAAGAATTTTTAGTTTTTCTTCGTATTCTTCTTTTTCACCCTTGGCATCTTTTAGTTCTTGCTTGGCCATTTCCTCCAAGTCCGCATCACCACCAGATTCTTTGATCATTTCTTCAGCGTCGACGATGTTTTGAAGGACTTGCTTGTATTCGCGGTAAGCTGTCACCGTGTCACGAGTGGAAGCTTCTTCTTTTGAAAGCTCCATAAAACGCTTGGTATCAGAAACCACATCTGGGTCACTCAATAACTCTCCTAACTCTTCGTAGCGATCTTCAACCGCCTGTAACTGTTCATAGATATTCATAGATTTTTTATCATCTCCTTTATTTCAATCATTCAATTATTAATGTCTGGCTTAAAATAATGCTTGCGACAGACTGGGATATAAGTTTCATTACCACCAATTTGAATCTGTTCCCCGTCATATACTGGTTTTCCATGATCTGTTCGCAAAACCATAGTTGCTTTTCGTGAACAGTATTGGCAGATAGTCTTGATTTCCTCTATTTTATCAGCCAAGAGCAAGAGGTGCTTGGAACCTTCAAAAAGTTCATTGCGAAAATCATTTTTTAGGCCAAAGGCCATAACAGGAACATCTAGCTCATCCACCACTCTAGCCAAATCATAGACATGATGGCGTTTCAAGAATTGAGCCTCATCGATTAAAATACAGTAAGGTTTTTCTGGTAAATTTTTGATATAGCCCAAAATATCTGTATCATCTTCAATTGCCATTGCCTGGCGTTTCATACCAATTCGGCTTGATACATACCCAACACCGTCTCGAGTGTCAACCGCGCTGGTCATAATCACAACACCCTTGCCCTGTTCCTCGTAGTTATGAGCAACTTTTAAGATCTCAATAGTCTTTCCTGAGTTCATTGTGCCGTATTTATAATATAATTGAGCCATAATCTCTAACTTTTTCTTCTTCCATTCTATAAGTTAATCCATTTAATTGTACCATAATTGGACAAGCATTAAAACCTAAATTGTGATAAAATAATGTTAAGAAAATAAAGGAGGCAATCTAATGCCATTTGTTAGAATTGATTTATTTGAAGGTCGTACTCTGGAGCAGAAAAAAGCTCTTGCCAAGGAAGTAACTGAAGCCGTTGTCAGAAATACTGGCGCTCCTCAATCTGCAGTCCATGTCATCATTAACGATATGCCTGAAGGAACCTACTTCCCACAAGGGGAAATGCGTACAAAATAATCTATAACCGCTAGCCAAGCGGTTTTTTTATTTGAAAAAGGCCATAAATGTACTGACTCCAAAAGTTAGACAGTAGAAATCTAATTTTTGGAGTGCAGTTCAAAAACAGCCTTTTATTTATTTTTTCGATTTAAAACAGCATTTAAAATAATTGCTATCAGACTGGCCATGACAATGCCATTTGAAAAGAACATCTGTAAACTAGAAGGCAGACTGTTAAAAAGGCTACTTCCGTTTAAACCAACCCCAGCCGAAATAGAAACTGCTGCGATTAAGAAATTGTGTTCGTTGTGTTCGAAATCAACACGAGCCAAGATTTGCATCCCTTGAATTGAAACAAAGCCAAACATGACTAGCATCGCCCCACCCAAAACAGGATTAGGAATAATTTGAGCTAAAGCACCAAATTTTGGTACAAGTCCCAAGAGAACTAGGAACCCTGCTGCATAGTAGATTGGCAGACGAGTCTTAATTCCAGACAACTTAACCAAACCAACATTTTGAGAAAAACCTGTATAAGGGAAGGTATTGAAGATACCTCCAAGCAAGACTGCCAAACCCTCAGCCCTGTAACCATTACGTAGACGTTTGCTATCAATCGGATCTTTGGTAAGATCAGACAAGGCCAAATAGACTCCTGTTGACTCTACCATAGAAACTGTAGCAATAATACACATCATGGCAATCGAAGAAAATTCAAACTTGGGAGCACCAAAGTAGAAAGGTGTAGGAATATGAACAATTGGAGCCTGAGAAACAGGAGTAAGATCTACTAGCCCCATACAACCTGCAATAAAAGTCCCAATAACCAGACCAATCAAAATTGAAATAGATTTGACAAAGCCTTTAGTAAAGATATTAATCAGTAAAATGATCAGGACAGTAACAGCTGCTAAGATTAAACTTTGAGCAGTTGGTTTCTCAACATTATTTCCCATATTACCAATCGCAACTGGAATGAGAGTCAATCCGATAGTTGTAATGACAGACCCTGTCACAACTGACGGGAAAAGATCAGCAACCTTAGAGAAAACACCTGAAATCAAAACGACATAGATACCTGACACAATGAGGGCACCAAACATGGCACCACTTCCGTGACTTTGTCCAATCATAATTAAAGGCGCAACAGACTGGAAGGCTACTCCCAAAACGACAGGTAAACCAATACCAAAGTATTTATTTAACTGCAACTGGAGAAAGGTTGCCACCCCACACATAAAGATATCTGTCGAAATTAAATAAGTCAGTTGTTCAGCAGAATATCCTAAAGCTCCAGCAATCATGATTGGAACCAAAATCGATCCCGAATACATAGCCAATAAGTGCTGCAAGCCAAGAACGGCTGCTTGCGAATGTTTTTCTTCTTTGTACTCCATCTTATGCATCTGCCTTTCCAAATACAACTTTTCCATTTTCAAACTTTTCAATCCGAGCTAGAGAAACTACTCTTTGTCCATCATCTTCCAATAATTTTCTTCCAGATTGAAAAGACTTTTCGATGACAATTCCAATAGCTTCAACACTCGCTCCTGCTTGGCGAATGATTTCAACCAAACCTTTAGCCGCCTGTCCATTGGCTAAAAAATCATCAATCACTAATACCTTATCCGAAGGACTCAAGAATTTTCCGGCAATCGAAACCGTCGAAGTCACTTGCTTTGTGAATGAGTATACTTCAGCTGTTAAAATCCCCTCAGTCATAGTAATATTTTTAGCCTTTTTAGCAAAAATCATTGGAACTCCTAACGCCTCAGCAGTATAGACAGCTGGGGCGATTCCAGATGCTTCAATCGTCACGACCTTTGTAATTCCTGACTCACGGAACCTATCAGCAAATACCCGGCCTATTTCTTTCATTAAAGAAAAATCAACCTGGTGAGTCAAGAAAGAATCTACTTTGAGAATATTTTCCCCTAAAACATTTCCGTCATGGAGGATTCGTTCTTCTAATTTTTTCATTATATCTCCTTTAAAAAACTAAATAAGGACCTGCTTAAAGCAAGTCCTCATACAACGACAGTAACCTGTTACAAAAGTAACAGGAAACTTGTAAGACTCACTTATTGTTAGATGTTTGGCATCTTGTAGAGACCTTGCCCCAATCATTAGCAAGATAAATAAGCTTTTCTTTATTATACCTTAATGTGCATCGCCATTCCAAATAGAATTTTTAACGATAACATAATCCACTCTAGTCAAACTGTGCAAATCTCGACCGCCTGCATAAGAAATCGAACTTTGCAAATCCTGCTCCATCTCAGTCAAAGTATCCTGTAAATGACCTTTAGCTGGTAGCAGAATTTTTTTGCCTTCAACATTTTTGTAGGCACCCTTTTGGTACTCAGACGCAGAACCATAATACTCTTTGAATTTATCACCATCGATTTCAATAGTCTCACCTGGGCTTTCAATATGACCGGCAAAGAGCGATCCAATCATAACCATACTAGCCCCAAAGCGAATAGACTTGGCAATATCTCCATGTGTCCGAATCCCACCATCAGCAATAATCGGCTTGCGGGCAACCTTAGAACACCATCTCAAAGCTGATAATTGCCAACCGCCTGTGCCAAAACCAGTCTTCACTTTGGTAATACAAACCTTACCTGGTCCAATCCCTACTTTTGTCGCGTCCGCACCAGCATTTTCCAATTCACGAACCGCTTCGGGTGTACCAACATTACCAGCAATGACAAAAGTCTCAGGCAGTTCTTTTTTGATATGTTGGATCATTTTAATTACACTGTCAGAGTGCCCATGAGCGATATCAATGGTGATATATTCAGGTGCATCTCCTTTCAGGCTACTGACAAAATCATATTCATAATCTTTAACACCAACCGAAATAGAGGCAATCAAGCCTTTTTCATGCATTCGTTTAACAAATGGCTTGCGCCCTTCTTCATCAAAACGATGCATAATATAAAAATACCCACCTCGAGCAAGCTCTTCCGCAACCGACTCATCAATAATCGTTTGCATATTAGACGGTACAACTGGCAAGCGGAAGGTGTGATTACCAAACTTCACTCGTGTATCTGCCTCAGATCGACTTTTAACCACACATTTTGCTGGGATGAGTTGGATATCTTCATAATCAAAAACTTGAAAATCATTTAGCATAGAGCTTTCCTCGCAATAATCTTTATTTAGACCTACCTATGCACTTTCGCATCGCTACGTCTTTCTTGACGTTTCCTAATGAAGTTTACCACAAAAATAAGATTTAGCAAAATTCTAAAGCTATTTAATGAGTAATTGTTCGGATATCACGAACTTATATCAAACAAGAAAACTATTACATTTTATTAGGATTTCTTTTCGACTTGCTTCAAACGAATTTGATAAAGAATACCAGTGACAACCAAGCTGGCGATTAAACCAATCCAGTAGCCATAAGGACCAAATTTACAAATATTATCTAAAAATAATCCAAGCGGAAGGGCTACTCCCCAATAGCCACTTAGTCCAAGGTAAAATGGTACTGTCGTATCCTTGTAGCCACGAAGAATACCCTGTAAAGGAGCCGCAAACGTATCTGCTAGTTGAAAGAATAGGCTATAAGTTAAGAAGATGGAAGTTAGAGCGATAAACTCTGAGTTTGTACCATAAAGAGAGGCAACCTGATTTCGAAGTAAAAAGAGAAATACAAGCGTAAATCCTGAAATAAGCAAAGCCGTAACCCTTCCTAAGCGACAGTATTTTTTTACATCATCATAGCGTTTTGCACCAATTTCATAAGAAACCACAATTGCCATTGCCGAAGAAATCCCAGCAGGAAAGGCGTACATAAGATTTGAAAAGTTCATTGCCGATTGATGGCTAGCTATCACTATTGATGGAAACTTGGCCATGATAAGTCCTACAACAGAAAAGATAACGACTTCAGCAAAAACAATTCCACCAATTGGTAAACCAAGCCGTAATCCCTCCTTAATTCCCTCGGCTACCACTTTTTGTCTTTTCCAAAGCTTATAGGATTTAACCTTTGGATGTTTGAATAAAATCAAGACAGAGATGAATAAGAGAACCCAGTAAGCTACAGAAGTTCCAAGACCAGCTCCCGCACCTCCCATTTCTGGAAAACCAAATGCGCCATATATCAAGGCGTAATTAAAACTGGCATTTAAGGGCAAAAGTAAAAGCATCAAGTACATGGAGAGGCGAGTTAAACCAAGTGCATCTAACAGTGAACGTACGACACTAAAAAGTAAAAGCGGTATGATGCCTAGAGATAAATACATAAGATAATGCTTAGCTACTACTGCTACTAGGTTTTCCAAAGACAAACTGTCTAAAATTAGAGGAGCTCCAAAAAGAACTAACAAAAAAAGAACAATGGATAAACCAAGCGACAGATAGATAAACTGATAAAAATCTGAGGTAATCTTTTTCTCATCGCCTTTTCCCAAATGATGCCCAACAATCGGCACTAAAGCAGATACAATCCCTGTTAAAAAGGAGAAAAAAGGACTCCATAGACTTGTAGCCATAGACACACCAGCAAGATGGAGAGTATCATACTGTCCAGTCATGGTTGTATCTACGAATGACGCAGAATAATTTGCCAGCTGATAAATCAAGACGGGAATAAAAATCGAAAGAAATAACTTCAAGCGCTGGCTAAAATGATAGGTTTGATACATAATAATCTCCTCTAACCTTCCTTCTTTTCTCTAACTATACTATAAGCGAAGATGATAGTCAAAAAGAAAAAGGGTTAATCCCCTTTTTCCTTCTTGTCTTGCGAATCTGCATCTTTCTCATTATTATTCATAGCATTTTTAAACTCTGAAAACATTTTTCCGATTGACTGTCCAAGCTCTGGTAAACGCTTGGGACCAAAAATTAGCAAGGCTCCTAATACAATAATAATAAGACCTGGCGCTCCAATATCTCTTAAAATACCCATTATTCACTCCTCTTTTCTTTCTTTTTGTATATATAATAGCTAAACAGCAGACTGACTTCATAAAGTAAAATCAAGGGAACTGTCATGGCCAAATCACTGATAAAGTCAGCAGGCGTTAAAACAACTGCTAAGACTAATAAAATAAAGTAAGCATACCTTCTATATTGTACCAAAAATTGTGGCTTGAGCAAACCAAGCGATGTAAAAAATGATACTAGAACTGGAAGTTCAAACAAGATACCAAGCGGAATTGTTGTATGAAAGAGAAATGCCAGATAATTTTGGGCGGTAAGCTGTGTCTCAAATAAGCCTTCTCCCAACGAAAGTAGGACTTGTAAAATAGCCGGACTAACCAGATAAAAACCAAAAGCCAATCCCAAAACAAAACAGATAAAGGTCGCTGGTATATAAGCAAAAATTGCTTTTGATTCCCTTGAAGTCAGAGCCGGCCTCACGAACTGCCAAATTTGATAAACCATAAAAGGCAAGGTCACACTAAAAGCTAGCAGGCTAGACAAGCTGACATAAATCCAAAGTATATCATTCGGTCCTAAGACAAGCAACTTCTTTTCAAATCCAGTAGTCAACCAGCTATAAATATCACCTGCGTAAAGAAAACCAAGTAAGAATACCAAAAGAAAGCAAGCTAAAGTCCAAATAAAGCGTCTACGAAACTCTGTCAAATGTTCTACGATAGTTTGTTTTTTATGATCCATGGCTATTCTCACGATTCTTCCATGTAATGATAAGTACAATAACTACAAATATCAACTGACAAGTTACAACTTCCAGACTTGGATAAATTCCAGCCCAATCAATCGACGGGAAACCATTCATCAGATGACTTGGTAAAATATTAGTTAGCTGGAGAGCATGGATACTAACCCCCAGCATTTTAAAGGCCAGAGCATAAATGAGCCAAGTCAAAATCAAAAAGATTCGATGAGGTTTGAAATAGGTAGAAGCCTTATTCATAATCAAAGCAAGAACAAACAAAACAAGAAACGCCAGTCCTATTCCTAGGAAAAAACTTGCCTTATCAATTCTAGGATAGATTCCCGCATAGAATAGAATCGTCTCTGCTCCTTCTCGAAACACAGCGAGAAAGCTCAGTGCAAACATAGAAATGAAACTGCCGGTTGCTGTGACAGCCTTCATCTGGCTTTCCATAAAGTCATTCCACTTTTTAATTGAAGACTTGCTATGTAGCCAAATCCCGACCATAATCATCATCAAAACAGCAAAAATCCCGACTGCACCTTCGATAATCTCACGGTTAGAACCTGAGGATACTGCTGGGAAAAGGAATTGAAGCAAAACAGCAATCGCTAAGCTTGCCAAAATCCCCATAACTGCTCCTGTATAAACCCACTTTAGTCCTTTTTTCATCTTGGCTGCTTTTAGTGTTGTAACAAGAGCCATAACGATCAAGAGAGCCTCTACTCCTTCTCTCAAAAGAATGAGCATAGCATCAAAAAAGTTATAGGATGCACTCGTGTCAATCTGCGACAAATCATTAATTAAGGCCTGTAGCTGATCTTGATATTTTTTTTCATTTCCCTTAACCATGATGACTGGAGTTTCACTCTCGACTCGAGTATAGAGAGTGGCGTTGCGCGTGCTGACATCTCCTTCAATACTTGGCCAGATAGTGATGAATTTTTTCATATTTGAGCTAGCTTCTTGAGTTTTTCCAGCTTTAAATTCATCCAAGGCTTTTTCAAGTAACTGGATGCCATCTTTTAAAGTGAGATTTCCTTCAGTAGTAGCCACCTCTTCGCCTTTTACAAAACTATCGATAGCAGTCTTTAAATCATCAAAAGAAGATTGAACACTTGAAAAATCAACTGGCTCAGTCTCGATTGCACTACGTAAAAAAGAGATCGCAGTTTCAATATTACCATAGTGAGCTGTACTATTATCACGAACAACACCTTCGTTCACCGTCCAGGTCGAGTTCATTTTTTTATAAGCTGAACGAGTTTGTTCAAGATTCTTTGCTGAAATAGCTGCCTGTAAATCTGCAAATCTTGACTCTAACCGACTTACCAACTTTTCTTTTTCAGCCTTAAGGTCAACTGGGTGTTGCTCCTTATCAAACTTTAAGAGCTCAGACGAAATCGTGGTTAAGTTCTCCTTAGTCACCTCATTTATTGTCAATGCTTTGCTGACTTCTTTACCAGCTGGTGAATCATGATTCTCTAATTGTTCAAATTCTTCCTTTATCTCAGCAACCAATTGCTTCGCCTTAGCCTGATTGCCTTGCTCTACAGCTCTTGTAGCATCTGTTACCTTTACAAAAAGCTGACTAAATGCTTCCTCTGCAAAAACAGGTTTAGCGAAAAAAAGGAAGGCTATTGCCAAGATAATTAGGAGTTTATTCAAATAATTTTTGACCAAGGTACTCTCCTTTTTTCACACCAGCAAAGCAAGCAAAGAGGCCGCTACCAATATGTGTTACATATTCATTCATCTTGTCCTGAGCTCCAAGATTAGTCTGAACTTTTACAAAACTATCCGGATTCTTTTGGAAGGCAAGAAAAAGAAGACCTGTATCAAACTGACCAGTTTTCTCGACGATGCCATCGGAATATGAATAAGATCGACGATAGATTGGTTTGTTTACTTCTTTAGCTAAGCGAACGTGAGAATCGACCGGCAAGAGAGCTAAATCAACCTCATCGAATTCATCTTTCTTACCAAAGGGGGCACCACTTTCCTTATAACGACCAAATGTGTTTTCCTGCTCCTGTAGGTTTGTCCGATCCCAAGTTTCAAGAAACATTTGAATACGACGAACAGCCATATAAGTGCCACCTTTCATCCAGTCGTCACTATCAGTCCAAATTACTTGATCAAAGTCCTTTTCTTTGGTCACGTTGGCAGTTCCATCCTTGAATCCAAAAAGATTTCTAGGAGTTGACATACGGTCTCCAATCGCTGCAAAACCTGATTGACTCCATTTCATGGTAACAGTATTTCTGGCCTTACGAACTAGATTTCTGACTGCATGAAAAGCTACTTGTTCATCATCAGCGCAAGCTTGGATTACAATATCACCACCCGTGTACTTTTCTTGCAATTGCTCTTTTGGAAATGGAGGTAAGTCACGAAATTCTTTAGGACGCTTCTTTTCCAAGCCCATTTTTTTCAAAAAATCAGCTGACACACCAAAAGTAAGAGTCAAACGATAGGGATTTAGACCCACTGTTTCACCAGTGTCGCTAGGTGGCAAAAGGGCATTAGAACCATCTTTTTTGACCAATTCTCCATCCACCAACTTGCTGCTATAATCAGTCCAGTCCTTAAACATTTGAATAACTTCTTCTTTGTCGGTACTATGCAAATCAAGCACTACAAAATAGATATTTTTTTGCATTGGAGTCGTAATTCCTGCTTGATGCTCACCGTAAAAGCTGATTTCTTCGCCACCATCGGAAATTTTCTTTTCTTCTTGTGCTTTATTAGCGAAAAAAGCAGAGGCACCAGAAACACCCAGTGCTAGACCAGCGCCTCCAATCCCTGCTTTTTTAAGAAATTCACGACGGTCCATCTTTTTTTCAAACCATTTTTCGTCGTTTGTCATATCATTACTTCCCGTTTAAAATGACTCCCATTTGGGATAAAGGTTCACCAAGTTTTGTAACACCTTCTGCTAATTCTTTAGTATCCTCTTTAGTTAAGTCTGTATATAGCTTATAGTGCTGACTATCTGTCATATGTTTATCCAAGAGGCTATTAACATTTTTAAATTCTTTTTCTAAAGAAGCTACAAGCTTTTCGTCTTTATTCTTGATAAGTGGTTTAAACAATTGGAAAATTTTCTCAGCACCCTCAATATTTGCACGGAAATCGTACAAATCTGTATGAGAGTAGATTTCCTCTTCACCAGTAATCTTGCTTGTTGCAACTTCATTTAATAAGTCAACAGCACCAGTCAGCATCATATCAGGAGTAACCTCTACTGTTGCAACTTTCGCCTTCAATTCTTTAATGTCATTAACCAATTGATTAGCATAAGTTTCTGTTCCAGAAGTGGTATTTTGTTCCCACAAGATTTTTTCAATACGGTGGAAGCCTGACCATCCTTCTTCAGTCTTGTTCTCATCCATATAATCTGCTAAACGAAAATCAATTTTTACATCAGACTCACCAAAACTTTCAGCAATCGGTTCTGATCGCTCATAGCTCATTCGAATAAGTGGATAGATTTTCTTTGCTTCGTCAAGCTTTCCTTCCTTAAGAAGAGAGGCGAATTTTTCAGTATCAGTCAGCAACTGATCAATTTGCCCTTCCACAAAAGTCTTATATTCCGACGTAGCCTTATCTAAAGCCTTCTTATCATTAGACGATAAGGTCACTTTTGCTTCACTACTACTTGAAGAAGTTTTGCTTGTGTTCGTATTTGCAGAACAAGCTGTCATGAGAACAGCTGCTGAAAATAGGACAAGTCCCATTTTTTTCATGGTCTATCTCCTTTAAATTCTAAATAATGTTCAAGAAATTATATCAAAAATTTTCTCATTTTTCAATAAATTGTCAGATAATTTAATCCAAATAAAAATCCCTTGTCAATTTCAAAAAACAAGGGAAGTAAATCTTATAGTAATAAGTCTTTTATTTTTCCAATTTCATGTTGTTTAACTACCAAATAAATCGTATCCCCTAAGTAGAGTTTAGTACTTCCGTTAACAGTATTCTTCTTACCTTTATGAATATTCATAACAATCAGAATGTCTGGCGGAAGATTTAAATCCCTCACCTGCCTATTCGAAATTTTTTCGGAAACAGGGATTTCTATTAAAGTTGTCTCTCCATCATCTCCTATATTATCTGGGAGCATTCTTTCTAACATAGCTTCATAAACTGGTGCTCCGCCTAGCAGATCCATTATGATATAGGCTGTTAAAGTCACGATTGCTAAAGGCATTAGGTTTCTGATATCGCCAACCATCTCAGTTACCAAGATCATAGCTGTCAGGGGAGCTTTTGATATCGCACCAAAATAACCACTCATGCCTAAAATGATAAAAATTGGAAATTGATTCCAACTAACAAGGCCAAACTGCACACAGATATTTCCAACAATCGCTCCTAATAGAGATCCCAGTGCTAAAATCGGAAGAAAAATACCACCTGGCAAACCACTTCCATAAGAAATCATACTCCAAATAAATCGAATAAGAAAGAAAGCAATAAGGCTTGTAAGTAAATAATTTTCTGAATGCAAGGAGAGAATCAATTGATTCCCTCCTCCTAAAATTTGAGGCAGAAAATAACCAAGAGGTATAATCAAGACAAATGCCACTGCCGGGTAGTAGTTCGGTGATAAGTGTAAAATCTTACCGATTTTTTTATATAAGTCTGGCATATACAGGACAACTTTTTCGTAAACATAACCTGAAATTCCTAAGAAAAGGCCCATAAGTAGATAAATCCAGTATTGTTGCAATTGCATTGCTGGGATATTATCAGGCATATCTAAAACAGGTGTAAGTCCAAAAATCACCAAGGAAACAAAATTTGCTACCAGACTAGCTACCAGAGTTGAGATCCAAAAAAGTTTTGAAAAATGGCGATAAACTTCTTCGACCACAAACAATAAACCCGCTATCGGAGCATTGAAGGCAGCAGCCAGACCAGCTGCAGCTCCACTAGCAATCAAAACCCTTTCTTCAACGGGACTAAGCTTAAGCCATTTTGCTAGCCCTTTGCCTCCAACAGCCCCTAGTTGAATACTAGGTCCTTCCCTACCTAACATGAGACCACTTGAAATAGCTAAAAAGCCAGCAAGAAATTTTTTCCATAATACACTCCACCAGTCCAAGGACATGAGCCCCTTCAGCTCAGCCTCTACTTGAGGAATACCCGATCCTTTAATATTCTTTTCAGACTTCATTAGCCAAGCAACCAAAAACATAATAAGTAGGTAAAGGATTAAAATTATTCCTAGGAAAGTAAAATTTTCATGGCTTTTTTCATACAAGGATTGAATCCAATGAAAACTCTTCTCAATCATGAGGCGAAAAAGACCTACAATACCTCCAACAAACAAGCCCACTAAAATCCCACGAAAAACTTGAGAAATAATAGAACTATTTGCCGACTGAAACTCTCTTTCAGGAAGAGATTGAACTACTTTTTCTTCCATATCTTCTCCTACCCTTTTTGAAACTATTGTACCATATTTTAAAATGGACCTAAACTATTTTTAAAAGTGGAACTGACAAGCAAAAAGCTCCTCAAAAAGGAGCTTTCTTCGTTTTATTCAGCTGAAAGTGCAGCCATAGTGATGTAATTATATGGCTTGTTGAAGTGTGGTAAGAAGAACAAGTCCATGAGAGCAAGCTTATCTATTGTTACTTGTTCTTGAATTGCTAATGAGAACATGTGGATACCCATTGAAATCGAGATATCACGAGAAACCATTTGTGCACCTAAAACAATACGAGTATCCTTGTCATAAACAATTTTCAATGCTACTTCATGGTTATCGTGCTTGATAAATTCTGGTTTTTGCAAGTCGTTGAAACCAGTTTCTACAGCATTATAACCTGCTGCTTTCGCTTTTTCAAGAGTTAAACCAGTTGACACCATATGAAGGCCGTAGATTGAAATACCATTTGAACCTTGAACACCGATTCCTTCCAATTCATGTCCGCAAGCATTGTGTGCACCCACGATACCAGAACGAACAGCATTAGATGCTAAAGCAATGTAGCTTGTTTCTTGACGAGCATTGTCGTAAATCGTTGCACAGTCACCAATAGCAAATACACCAGGGATTGAAGTTTCCTGTTTCTTATCTACAAGGAAAGCTCCGTTTCGGAACAATTCAATCTTTCCTGCTCCCAATTCTGTATTTGGACGGAAACCAACAGCAAGAACAACCATATCTACATCAAATGTTTCTTTATCAGTTACTAAGCGTTCAACCTTACCATCGCCTTCAACTGCCTGTACAGTTTGACCAAGCGCTAAGCGAATATTGTGGTCTTCCAAATTCTTAGCCATCATTTGAGTAAAGTCTTTATCATAGTATCCATTCAAGACAGTATCTACGATGTCAACCAAAATAACTTCTTTTCCGAGACGCTCAAAAGCTTCAGCAAGTTCAACACCAATGTAACCACCACCAACTACAGCAACACGTTCAATATGCTTGCTCTTGTCTTGAAGTTTTTCAATAACTTCTTCTGCATTTTGGTATAGTTTTACAAATTGAAGATTTTCAAGAGTTGCTTTGAATTCACGATTTCCTTCAACAATTTCAGCACCTTTGATTGGAGGAATGATTGGAGTAGAACCTGTTGCAAAAATTAACTTTTCATAAGATTCAACATGTTCTTTACCATCTACTAATGCTGTAACTTCTTTTTTATCATAATCAATTGAAAGAACCGGAGCATTCATGTGAACTGTTGCGCCTTTTGCTTCTAACTTTTCTTTATCAGAGTAAAATAGGCCCTCAGCTCCATCGATTTGCTTTCCAATCCAAAGAGCCATACCACAACCAAGGAAAGAAATGTTTGAATTTTGGTCAAAAACTACAATTTCATTTTCTGAACCATAATTATCAAGCATAGTATTAATACATGCTGTACCCGCGTGGTTAGCACCTACTACAACAATTTTACTCATAGAATAAATCCACCTTTAAAATTTAATTTACCAGAGTATTATACCATCAATCTGTTAGCGGTTTCAACAAAAATGCTCATTATTTTTCAATTTTCTAAAAATCATATAAAACATCAAGTCATAGACCTTCATTAAAAATCAGATCAACAGTAGGGTTATCTGCAAAGAAAGCTACTTATTTTTTTCTGAAAATATATAAAATTCATTTGTGAAAACGTTGTCTTTTTGATATACTAATAACGTAGATTATGAACTATTTAGGAAAGGTTGTGATAAAAGTGGATCTCACTTCTAGATCCATTCGTTTAATGGGATCAACAATTAGCATTTCTATTTTACATGAGAATGCTGACTTTCTTCTAGATGAGGTTTTTTCCTTATTAAAAATATACGAAAATCGTTTCAGCGCTAATGATGACAGCTCAGAACTAATGCAGGTCAACCACGCTGCTGGAAAAGAGCCGATCTGTGTTCATCCTGATTTGTTCGAGCTAATAGAACTAGGAAAAAAACACAGTCTTATTCCAGGCAGTCATCTCAATATCACTATAGGGCCCCTCATTCAAACTTGGCGTATTGGTTTTAAAGATGCCAGAGTTCCGAGTGCTTCAGAGATTGAAAAGGTTCTTTCCTTGACCAACCCCGAAAATATTGAATTAGATCCAATATCCCGTTCAGTATTTTTGAAACAGTCTGGGATGAAGATTGACCTTGGTGCCCTCGCTAAAGGATATATCGCTGATAAAATCTCCCATTTCCTAAAAGAAAAAGGTGTCACTTCTGCACTCATTAATCTTGGAGGAAATATCCTGACTATTGGCCAGAACCAACAAAATAATCGTTTATGGCGCATCGGTATTCAGAATCCAAAGCTAGCTCGCGGAAACAACTTAGCATTACTATCCATCCAAGACCAGTCCGTTGTTACTTCCGGAATCTATGAAAGAAATCTGAAAGCAAATGGCAAAGTATATCATCATATTTTCGATCGAAATACTGGCTATCCAATTGATAATCAGTTAGCCAGCCTCACCATTGTTTCAGATAAATCAGTTGATGGAGAAATATGGACAACACGCTTATTTGGTGACAGCCCTAGTTCTATCTTAGAAAAAGTTGAGCAAGAAAATGGAATCGAAGCCTTCGTTATTACAGAAGATAATCAAATTTTTTATTCATCTGGTCTTACCCCAGAAATTATATCCTAAATCCAGAAAGGAACCTACTATGTTAAAACTTATCGCAATTGTTGGAACAAATTCTAAACGTTCCACAAACCGGCAACTTCTTCAATATATGTCTAAGCACTTTGCTGACAAGGCTGAAATCGAGCTGGTAGAAATTAAAGATATCCCAATGTTTAATAAACCTGCTGATAGAAGCGTGCCTGAGTTAGTATCAGAAATTGCCGAGAAAATCGATGCAGCAGACGGTGTACTCATTGGAACACCTGAGTACGACCACTCTATTCCAGCTGTACTCATGAATGCTCTAGCTTGGCTTTCTTATGGCATCTATCCCTTGCTGAACAAGCCGGTCATGATTACTGGTGCTTCTTATGGTACACTTGGTTCCTCTCGTGCCCAGTTGCAGCTCCGTCAAATTTTGAACGCTCCAGAAATCAAGGCAAATGTACTTCCAGACGAGTTCTTGCTCTCACATTCTCTTCAAGCTTTTGATCCAAGCGGAGATTTGGTGGATCTTGATGTTGTCAAAAAATTGGATGCTATCTTTGATGACTTCCGTATCTTTGTCAAAATCACTGACAAATTGCGCAACGCTCAAGAATTGCTTCGCAAAGATGCTGAAGAATTTGACTGGGAAAAATTGTAAGATAGGAGACTGAAAGAATGAAATTTGTTGGAATTGTAGGATCAAACTACGAACAATCATATAACCGAAAATTATTGGAATTCATCCGTCGCCAGTTCAAAATTAAATTTGAATTGGAAGTCTTAGAAATCGATGAAGTCCCAATGTTTAACCAGGATGAAAAATGGGATGAAAGCTTCCAATTGCGTTATTTGTATAACAAAATCACGCGTGCAGACGGAGTCATCATCGCAACACCTGAGCATAACCATACTATCAGCGCTCCTTTGAAGAGTGTCTTAGAATGGCTCTCTTACGAGGTTCATCCTTTCGAAAACAAGCCTGTCATGATTGTTGGTGCATCATACTACGACCAAGGAACTTCCCGTGCTCAAGTTCACCTGCGTAAAATCCTAGACGCTCCTGGTGTCAATGCTTACACTCTTCCAGGCAACGAGTTCTTGCTGGGCAAAGCCAAGGAAGCCTTTGACAATGATGGCAATATCACTAACGAAGGAACTGTTAAATTCCTTGAATCATGCTTAGATAACTTTATCAAATATGTAGAGGTGGTTTCAAAATTGAAAAAACCAAAACCAATTGAACCTGAAGACTTAGACTGTGGAAAACCAATCGCTACAACGGTTACAGAAGTTGATCCGGATGATCCAGAATGGGTAGAAAAAGTCGCTGAAATCACTGGTGCTGTTTCTGGTGATACCTATGTCAAACTTGACCATGGTATCTTGACTGTTAACCAGATTGATATGTTCTTAAAAGCTATGCCATTTGAATTGACATACGCTGACGATAACAACCAATTCCTCTACTATAACAACGCTCATCAAGATCCAGATACCATGTTTGCCAAACGCGTGCCACCTCAATCAGGTAGCCGTATGTCAACCGTTCATGGTTCTCTTCCGCCAGCACGTATGAAGAATGTAGAGTGGGTTATCGGAACGTTGCGCAACGGAAACCAAGAATACGTACGTACCATTGTTCCAGGTTCTCCTGCTGGTGTAATCAACACTCACAACTACCAAGCTATGTACTATCCTGATGGATCATATGCAGGTATCAATGAAATCGTCTTTAACTTCCAACCATGGCTTGACTGGTATCTAAAAGAAACTGGACAACGTTTGGTAGGAGGCAGCGGACCATTTGCTCCTGCTGGAGGTCATGGAGACGCAGATGCTACTTCTGGCGCTTCAGATACTGGTGGTCACGGTGACGGCGGAGGAGATGCGGATGCCTCTTCTGGTGCAAGTGCTTAAGTAAAAAAAGAATGGAAATTTTATCCATTCTTTTTATATTCTATTTACTTCATTTCTTTAAAGGCTGCTTCAGCATCTTCATTGCTGATAGCTCCAAATTGAATTTTACCAATTTTTCCTTGACTATCAATCAAGATTTCTGTTGGAATACTTCTGATTTGATAGGCCTGGAAGGTAGTTGCTTGACTATCATATAAAACCGGAACATCTTTATAGCCCTGTTCTTCAAACCATTTAGGGAAGTCTGTTTCAGACTTTTCACCCTGTATTCCTGGGGCAATGACACTTAAAATTTCGAAATCACGGTCTTTCTTTCCAGCCAATTCTATTAGTTCTGGCATACTTTTCTTACATGGTCCACACCAAGAAGCCCAGAATTTCAAGTAAACTTTTTTTCCTTTATAATCAGATAACTTAACAGTTTTTCCGTCCATAGACTTCAAAGTAAAGTCAGGAGCTTCCTGACCTACAGCTATCTGACCTACAGCATTCTGAGCAGGTTGATTGCTACTGCTTTTTGTTTCCATTCCCATCTCGTCAGAGCAAGCAGTTAAAAACACTGCAGCTAACAAACCAACACCAAAAGTTAAATATTTTTTCATCACTTTCTCCTTTTATTAGAAAATATCAAATCAAAAAACATCAAAAAATTTTTTTCAATCTGTTTAAGACACTTATACTTATCCAAATAGACCTGACAAGGCGTTCAATTGTCCAAGCATGAGCAAGATTCCCATCAGAATAATAATAGCACCACCGATTTTTTTCAGAAGCCCCATGTAAGGTTTAATTTTATTAAAATACTGCATAACAAAGCTTGAAGCCAGAGCTAGAATTAGGAAAGGTAAGGCCATACCCAAGGTATAAATCAAGGTCAGAATAGCTCCCTGAAAAGCACCATTCCCTCCTGAAGCAGCCAGCGCTAAGACTGAACTTAGAATAGGACCAATACACGGAGTCCAACCAAAACTAAAAGTAATCCCCAATACAAATGCTGAAAGAAACTCGTTGCGTTTACTATCTTTTTTAAAGGCGACATTTTTTTGCATTTGCAAGGGTTTAATATTGATTAATTCCATTTGGTGAACACCAAGTAGGATAATGATGATACCCATAACATAGCGGAACCAAGAAGAATTAATAATAGCTCCTAAAAAGCCCGCCCCAAATCCTAAAATGAAGAAAATACATGATATACCCGCAATAAAACAGAGAGTTTTAACAAGTCCATACCAGGCGATTTCTCTGCCTAAAAATCGAACTGTTCTGGGCTTATCTTCTGAATCTAATAAGATTCCGATATAAACAGGAAGTAAGGGAAAAATACAGGGAGAGAAAAACGATAGCACTCCCGCTAAAAAAACTGAAACTGAGAAAAGAAATGTTTGCATATCTAATCCTTCTTTTTTATTTATAATAGAAAAAATGGTTTTCACAATAACTCTATTCGTTTTCTTCTGAACGGAGTTCTATTAATCCTATAAACCATTATAAATGAAAGCGGATTATTTTTCACAAATTTGCTACGGTATTTTTAGTTATCATTTTCGTTCTAGCAAAATAATAAATTTTATTTAGAAAGTTTCAAACAGAAAAGCCGGAAAAATTCTTTCCGACTATATGTCATTTTATTCAATAAACTACTATTTATCATTGGATAGTGGCAGATATATTTTGATTAGAGTAAAGATATCTTGCTCCGACTGGATTTCCATACGATAGCCTTCTCCAAACTGCAATCTCAAGCGTTGATCGACATTTTTGAGACCAACCCCACCTAGGCGAAGAAGAGTCTTTTCTGATGAATCTTGGAGATCAAAGCCACAGCCGTTATCATAGATAGACAATACCAGTTTTCCTTCTTCAACTGTCGACGTCACACGAATTATACCTGGTCGGTCGATTTCTTTGATTCCATGATAGATAGCATTTTCAACCAAAGGCTGAAGTATCAGCTTGGGCAGTTTATAATCAGCTAGAGATTCATCCTCTTCAATCTCATATCGGAGCTTGTCACCATAGCGTTGCTTCTGTATAAAAAGATACTGACGAACGTGATCAATCTCATCCTTGAGAGCAATCTGTTCATGCCCTTGATTGAGCGCCAAGCGGAAATACTGAGCGAGTGATTTTGTTAGCTCAACAACACGCTTGCTGTCGTTAAACTCGGACATCCAGACAATAGTATCTAAGGTATTATAAAGGAAATGTGGGTTAATTTGAGCCGAGAGAGCTCGAAGCTCATAGCGACGGACATTTTGCTCTTCAGTCTTAACAGCTTCCATCAGTTGTTCAATTTGGTCCAGCATTTTATTGAACTGCTGAGCTAAGTCAACCAACTCTGGAGAACCTTTTTCTTCTGCCCGAAGGTTTGACTCGCCCGAGCCAATCTTCAGAATGACAGCTTGCAGATTCTGCAGAGGCTTAATCCACAAACGTAGGACAAACCAAATACCAATCAAACACATCAGAAGCGCTAGAACACCCATTCCTACAAATGAATAAAGCATCTGTGACTGAAGCATCTGTAATTGCTCTAATGAGGCGATGCCAATTAAAGTCCAGTCACTATCTGGAATATCAATCTGATAGACAAAAGCCTGCTTCTGGTCTGCATAACCATCCTTGACCGAGATATAGGGCTGCATAGCTTTCATTTCTTGACTAGAAGAATAAACACTTTTCTTGGGATGATAGACAAATTCATGCTGGCTATTGACAATAAAGCTAAAGCCCTTCTTTCCTAGCTGAAGCTGATCCAAATAGGCTTTGAGACTGTTATAGCCGATATCAAGACGCAAAACACCAAGATTCTGCCCTGCTTCATCCACTACTTCCTGAGTGACAGAAACAACCCACTTCTCCTTCTCTGACGACAGAGACTCTTTGCGAGCAGGGGTCAAGACAGGCATGGCTCTGGTATGGACAGCTTCCTGATACCATTTTTCATTCATCATATCAGAAGATGTCTGCATGCTGATTTGAGAATCTGTTGAGACCACGCGCCCGTCCTTGGTAACCAATACTGCCGACACCAAATCCGGATCAGTCTCAATGATGGTTTTCATCAAAGCTTGCACTGACGTTTCACTGCTTTCTTGATTCTGAGCAAACTTCCGAATCGTTTCTTCCTTACTCAGTGTAGAGGTGGTTTGTTTTAATTTTTGCAAATAGGAAGCAATGAACTGTCCGCTTTGCTCCATGCTATTACGCGTCGTCCGCTCTGTCAGCTGCCGAATAGTACCCGAGCTAGTCTGATAGTAGAGGCTTCCAACAAAGCCCAAGAGTAAAAGAACCAGCAGAAAAATATAGACAATCAACTGGATAAGAAGCGGATATCGTTTCATTTCTCCTCTCCTTTTTTAAACTGCCGAGGTGTCAGCCCAACCACCTGCTTGAAGCGCTGAGAAAAATAGTTCATATCTTCAAAACCTACCTGCTCTGCTATTTCATAAATCTTCAAATCTGTAGTCAAGAGTAAGAGTTTAGCTTTTTTCATCCGTTCTTGAATCAAATAATCTTGAAAGGGCAAGCCTAGTTCTTTTTTTATGAGAACACTTAGGTAGGATGGGCTAAATCCTAGTTGAAAAGCCAAATTTTTCAGACTTAACTCTGAATCAGCTAGACGCTCGTGAATAGCCTCTTCCAACTCAGAGTGCTGTCCCTGATCGACCAAGTTTTGAATCTGGGCTTTTTTTCGTTCCTTATCAAGTTTGGTCTGCACCTTTGCCAACATCTCCTCAACATCATCCTTGGAAAATGGCTTGAGAAGATAGTCATCTGCACCTAGCTTAATGGCTGTCCGAGCATAGTCAAAATCATCATAGCCCGTCAGAAAAACGATATGGCACTTAGGAGCCTGGTCTCTGACTAGCTTGGATAGTTCAAGGCCATTCATCTGTGGCATATTGATATCGGTCAGTAGGATGTCAGCAGGATTATCCTGAAATTTCTGCCAAGCTTCTATTCCATTTTCAGCCTGGGAAATAACTTGCATACCAAACTGCTCATAGTTTACTAAGGACGCAATTCCCTGTCTTACCAGATATTCATCCTCTACAATCATAATTGAATACACAAGATTCAACTCCTTATTCTTACTGGATTTATTATAGCAAATTTTCAATCAAAACGCTCTTAAACGTAATCCAAAAGATAACCGTAGCCCTTCTCCTCCATCTCGGCTTTTGGAATGAACTTGATTGACAAACTATTAATACAATAGCGCAAGCCACCCTTGTCCTTAGGACCGTCTGTGAAAACATGGCCCAGATGGGAATTTCCAACACGACTGCGTACTTCAGTTCGAGTCATATTGAAGCTCTTGTCTTCTTTGTAAGTCGCAACATCTGGACTGATAGGACGGGTGAAACTTGGCCAACCGCACCCTGAATCAAATTTATCCTTTGATGAAAAGAGAGGCTCGCCTGTCACCACATCCACATAGATACCAGCATCGAACTTATCCCAATAGCGGTTAGAAAAGGCCCGCTCTGTGTCATTCTTTTGTGTGACTGCGTATTCTTCAGGAGAGAGCTTGGACTTAATCTCTTCATCACTGGGCTTAGTATAACGACTAGCATCAATAACAGGGTAGGCGGCTTGATTAACATCAATATGGCAATATCCATTAGGATTCTTTTTTAGGTAATCCTGATGATAGTTTTCAGCCTTAACATAGTTTTTTAATGGTTCTTTCTCAACAGCTAGAGGTTTATCGTACTTCTTAGCCACTTCATCAAAAACTTGATTGATGGTATTCAAATCAGCTTCATCCTTATAATAAACACCTGTCCGATATTGTGTACCTTGATCATTACCTTGTTTATTTTTAGAAGTTGGATCAATAATACGGAAATAATGAAGTAAGATTTCTTTGAGAGATATCTTTTTAACGTTATAGGTAATTTTTACAGTCTCAGCATGACCAGTTTGGGAAACTAATTCATATTTGGTCGTGTCATCCTTACCATTTGCATAGCCGGACTCAGCATCAATGACACCTGGTACTCTAGAGAAATATTCTTCTACACCCCAGAAACAGCCACCTGCCAGATAGATTACCCGCTTATCAGCTTCTTTAACATCTTCTTTCTTTTTCTTTACTACTTCCGTCTTACTCATTGAAGCTTTCTTAATCTGTTCAGGAGATGACTGATTGCTATTTCCTGCAATCACATAGACTAGTCCAAAGCAGACAAACAAGCTAAGGATAACCAGAATAATTTTCCATTTTCCTCCCATGTTTATTGCTCCTTTCTACTTGATTTCTTTCAGTGTTTTCTCAATATCTTCCTTGCTCATGTAGCCAATGTGTGTCTTGGCAAGAGAACCGTCACTGCCTACGAAAAGAGCAGATGGGTAAGAGCGAATGCCATATTCTTTCAGCAATTCTCCCTTGGTGTCCATCAGAACTGGGAAGTCTTTGTAGTCCAAAGACTTATACCATTTCTTAAAATCATCTGCTGACTTTTCTCCATTAAAAGTCGGAGAAACAACTGATAAGACGACATAGTCCTTTCCCTCCTGCTCCTTAGCCAAATCATTGGTATCTCCAAGGGTGGATAGACAGATAGAACACCAAGAAGCCCAAAATTTTAGATAGACTTTCTTACCTTTAAAATCAGATAACTTGTAAGTCTTGCCGTCCACACCCTGCAGACTAAAGTCTTTAGCCATCTTGGTAGATTGACCAGAATCAGCTTTTGTTTCTATATTACTTTTAGCACTTTTAGAAACTTCCGAGTTTGTCTTCTGATTTGAACAGGCTCCCAAAAAGCCGACACAAAGTAGACTGACAGTCAATATTGATAACTTCTTCATCGTTTTCTTTCCTTTCAAAATAAGGAGAAAGCCGACAAAACTGACGACTTTCTTTCCTATGGTGGAATTACTATTTGTCAGATGACATTTCGGATGAATCTTTCATGTCATCCTTCATGCTTGAATCGCTTGACTTCATATCATCCTTTTTCATATCATCTTTCATATCAGACTTGCTGTCGGACATCATAGAAGAGTCCTTCATGTCATCCTTTTTCATTTTATCATCAGACATGCTGGAGTCTTTCATATTCTCCTTCTTCATGTCGTCTTTTTTCATATCGTCTTTCTTCATCATACTGCTGTCATCTGTCTTCTTCATATCAGAATCTGATTTTTGATTAGAGCAGGCAGCTAGGACAAAGATACTAAGTGCAGCGATTGTAAGTGAAGCAATTTTTTTCATGATAAGTCTCCTTTAATTATATAATATTTATCCAAATAATGATGCTAAAGCGTTTAGATTCCCAAGCATCAGCAAAATTCCCATAAGTATAATGAGAGCACCACCGATCTTTTTGAGAACTCCCATATAAGGTTTTAGTTTAGAAAAGCGTTGTAATACCCAACCGGAAGCCAAAGCCATTGCTAAAAAAGGAAGCGATAAGCCCAAAGTATAGACTAGCATGAGCAAACCACCTTGCAAAGCACCATTACCTCCAGAAGCCGCAATTGCTAAAACAGAACTTAGGACTGGTCCTACACAAGGTGTCCAACCAAAGCTAAAGGTAACCCCCAAGAGAAAAGCATTAAGAAAGTCACTTCTTTTACTATTCTTTTTAAGTTGAATGCTCTTTTGCTTTTGCAGTTGTTGGATATTGATAAGTCCCATCTGGTGGATTCCCAGTAGAATGACAATCCCGCCCAGAACGTAGCGAAACCAAGGGGCATAGAGGACTTGCCCTAGAGCACCAGCTCCATAGCCCAAAACCAAAAATACAGTTGATAAGCCAGCTATAAAGCAGAGCGTCTTAACTAGACCATACCAGGAAATATCTTTTCCCATAAATCGAACTGTTTTCGGCTGATCCGAATCCAGTAGAATTCCTACATAAACTGGCATAAGCGGTAAGATACAAGGCGAGAAAAAAGATAGAATCCCCGCCAAAAAAACAGAAATAAAGAACAAAAAACTTGTTGCCATTTCAAAAACCTCTCTATCAATTTCTGACTCTAGTATAAAATAAAAATCTCCCTAAAAATAGGGAGATAGATTTGAAAAAACTTGAATTTGATTTTATCTTTGCTAAATCAAAAGTTAAAAATATTTATCACTTATTGTGGATTTATGTTAAGTTGAGAGTAAATGTAAAAGTGCTTCCTAGGCCATACTGGCTTTCGACCGTTATTTCCCCACCCAGCTGATGAGCCAACTCACGTGCAATAGCAAGGCCCAGACCATGCCCACCTGTCTTCATATTTCGAGAAGTTTCCACACGGTAAAGGCGTTTAAAAATCTTATCCAAATTCTCAGGAGCAATACCCCGTCCCTCATCCTTCACACTGATTGTCAAGATTTGCTCAGTTAATTGAGCCACGATCTCAATTTTAGTTCCAGGTTCGGAGTATTTAAAGGCATTATTTAGCAAGTTGACCAAAATACGGAAAAGCATATCGTAATGGCTCTTAATTTTCGCTGACTCGGGAGACACTTGAATGTAGATATCCCGCTCCTCCCGCTCAATCAATAGTTGAAATTCACTCATAGCCTCAATCAATAGCTGGTCTAGAAAGACTATTTCAGCTTCTCCATCTGATTCTATTTGAGGCTGGGCATTAAGAGTCAAAACATCCAATTCTTCCACCAATTTATTCAAACGCTCTGTCTGACAGCTAATCGTGGTCAAGTAATGAATCTGCTCCTCTTCTTCAATCACTCCATCTAAAATCCCATCCACAGTCGCCTGAATAGAGGTAATAGGAGTTTTAATATCGTGAGAAAGCTGGGCAATCATCATTCCTTTTTCTCGTTCACTTTCATTAAGAGATTCAAATGTTTCTTGCAAATTATGCGACATATCATTAAAAGCCTGACCCAACTCTTGAAATTCGATAGGGCCCTTGGCGTCAATCTCTGTTCTAAAATCCTTGTCAGCTATATTCTGAGCCTGTTTTTTCAGATGCCAAAGGGAAGAAAATACTGGCGATAAAAGAAAGAGACTGACTGCCGCTCCTATAAAACTAGCAATCAATGTCATTCCAACTAGGAAATAAATCTCGCTTTTTACAATCAACATTCGCTGGACTGCCCAGAAAACGAGTAAAATCGTTAGTAGGCTAGAAATTAGGTACCCTACTAAAATGTAACTTTTTAATTTCATTTTCCACCTCGTGCTCCTTCCATTTTATACCCCAGACAGTTTTGACGGCAGGAGTGTCTGAACTGGCATACTTGGTCAATTCCTGTCTCAGAGCATGGATATGAACATTAAAGGTATTTGTATCATCTACGAAGTCTTCCTGCCACACCTTCTCGTAAAGCTCCGTCTTTGAAAAAACTCTCTCAGGATTACTAGCTAAAATCCAGAGCAGTTCAAAGGACTTCACTGTTAATTCCAAAAAATGCTCCCCAATGCGAGCCTCATGAACCACATGATTCATCACCAAATCACCGAGCTCAATTTGTTCGATCTCACCTCCACGATGAAGTCGGCGCAAAATATTATTGACTCTTAGAACTAGCTCGCGCGGACTAAAAGGTTTGGCTATAAAATCATCTGCTCCTAAGCTCAAGCCATAAATTTTGTCTTGCTCGCTGGTCTTAGCCGTTGTAAAAAGAAAAGGTTGATCAGGTACTATATATACTGGACCTCACTGATAAAGTCATAACCGTCCATATTTGGCATCATGATATCCGTGATGATCAGGTCAACAGATTTCTTTCTGGAAAGATCTAATCCCTCCACGCCATCTCAAGCCACTAAAACTTGGTAGCCAGCCTGCACAAGATAGCGCTTTTTGATATCCAGAATATCCATCTCATCATCAACGAGTAAAATTGTCCTTCCCATTTGCCAATCTCCTGATAAAAACAGTGTTATACTGGCTTTAGTATAACACTATTTTTAGTAATTTTTAAATGATTTGAACCTTAATCTTTTTGTTTTTCTTTCAAACCTAGAAGGCTAAGAATTCCTGCCAAAGCTAGTCCTAAGAAACCAATGGTAGCTGTAGCTGTTTGAGCTTCACCAGTTGTGGGTAACGTAGCCTTATCATTTTTTTTCATCGTATCTGCCATCGGCTTAGAAGTTGGGTGTTCCCCCTTCACATCAGTCATGTGATGATCTACTTCCTTCGTACCCTCAGCTGTACTCATAGAATCTGTTGCAGAAGGCTTCTTATTCATCTGACCTTCTTGAGATGGTGTTGTAGAAGGTTTCATATTCATTTGACCTTCTTGAGATGGTATTGTAGCCATTTCTTTTCCACGAAGCTGAATCGTTACTTGACGAGTCGCGATAAGATTTGTCAAATCTGGTTTTCCATCTTTAGCACCATAGACCTTGACAGTAGCTTGGTAACTGCGAGTGCCATTAGCACGAAGTTGGTCGAGAAGGGCTTGCCCGTCTTTACCGGTAGTATTGCCGTTCAAATCCACTTCGTAGAAGTATTGACCCTTCGCTAAGCCTTCAAGTGGCAAGAGGGCTGGATTGTTAGCCGAACCATTATCTGACCATGGGGCTTTGTCAGAAGATTTGAGTAAGAGACGCGTCAACATGCCGTCTCCACCGAAAGCTTCATACGGAATAACTTGATTAACACCTGCCAAGAATGGACCAGGAACGTTTGCCTTTTCTAAATAGCTAGCTGGAACATCAATATGGTCTTTAATATTTTTGGTGACTGAGT
>NZ_JAQFJC010000005.1:0-185907 GCF_030439935.1 Streptococcus sp. SG1
TCATCTGGATAATACCACAAATAAGAGCCACGAAGATATAGGCGGCAAATGGAAGCCATCTATCGGTGTTATATACAATTGATTGCCACTTATTACCTGCTGCTATGCTCGTTACAAACAAGCCTAAAACAGATAAAACTCCAGCAAAGACGCCATATACTGTTCCAAAAATAGTACTAATTAAGGTTACAAACAAGAGGCGCACATCAATCATTCCTAGCTGATTAAATCTTGCAACGACAAAGCTGAGGACTTCTGACAAGAGAAAGGCCAGTAAAATCTCTGCTGTTTTTTGGAAATCATTATGGCCCCGCAGTCTATAGATATTTTTTTTCAAACCTCGGAATTCAAGCCGTCTTAAAGGCTTACTTTCAGAAGCAAATTGGCAATAAAGGTCTGATAAATCATCTAAAATAGAATAATGGATAAACCAACCATACCGACCACGCAGATTATTCTTGTCCATTGTTTGGTAGAGAGGCGATAGCTTATTGGATGATTGGAAGCCAATCGTACTGTGCGAAAGCTCTAAGTTTTGTAACTTGGTCGCCAACTGCTGGAAGGTATCCTGAAACGGACTAGGAATTGTTAGAACTTCAATCTCATCTGTCCAACTATTAAATACTTTATAAACAAGTTCTGCTAAGTCTTCTGAATTAATAAAGTTTGCCACTTCATCGGGCTGCTCATCGAAACGAATTGGCTGATTGCGTCGGATATTAGACATTAAACCGTAGAAATAGTCCTCTGGCTGTGTTGCAGAATAAACATAAGGACTTCTAATAATCTTGAGAGAACCACTGTAGGTATGAGCCCAATGCAAGCAAAGATTTTCTGCTGCTCTTTCTAAATCCTGAGGCAGATTGATGATTTCTGGTCCAGTCAGATAGATAATCTTAGACCAGGTCAATTTAGAAGTGTTTTTTAAGAAATCCTGTAGTCTTTCCAATTCCCCAATCTGTTGATTTTTATAGGTCAAGAAATTTGAAAGATACAAAATCTGATCGAAGCGATAATTTTCTAAGATTTCAGCGATTCCGATTGCCTCTGTCTTCTTAAAAACTGTTACTCTCTTTAAGCCAGTTAAGTTGGTCTCTCCAAAAATATAGACATCGCTATTGGGGAAAGCCTCCTCAATGAACTCTTTAGATATGTAACCTGTGTTTCCGAATAGTAAAGTCTTCACATTTCTCTCCTTTTTTTATATCCTTTGTTCGCCTTAAGAACAAAATCTAGGTCGAAAATACTTTCATATATCGTATTATTTCACACTCAGTTTAAAATCATATAATTTTTTGGCAAAAATATCAAGTATATCACCCCGTAATTTACATAAAATATAGAAAGAACAATGACTTTATAAATTTAAGAATCAGATCAAACATTTGCTATATATAAAAAAACATCTTCGAGGATTATAATGCAACATAAAAAAACATTAGAAGGGCTCAAAGATTCACCCTCATTATACCACAAAAGGCGATCAATGAACACTATTCACCTGTCTCAAATCCAGACTTAATCTTACAAAAAATTCTCATCTTCAAATAATTGGAAACTTCCCACTATTTTGCAAAAATTTTGCAAAAATCAAAAGCACCCTCGAAGTCAGATTTTCATTCCAACCTCGAAGGTGCGACAATATTATAAAATTAAATTCATTATAATTCTACCTGAAATCTCTCCAAAGATTTCATCTCTTCTTCTGTTAAACGACGCCATTCTCCGAGGGCAAGCTCAGGATCCAATTGCAGGGGTCCCATCGAGAGGCGCTGAAGATCCGTAACTTCTTTTCCACAGGCAGCCACCATGCGCTTAACTTGGTGGAACTTGCCTTCAGCTAGGGTAATTTCTACGAGAGAGATCTCTTTTTCTTCATCCAGCTCTACAATCTTGAGTTGAGCCGGGTGACAGGTAAAGTCTTTCAACTCTATCCCTCTAGCAAACCTCTCCACATCTGATTGATTCATCAAGCCAGCTACTTTAGCTCGGTAGATTTTCTCTACGTGTTTTTTGGGTGACAGCATAGCATGAGCTAGCTTACCGTTATTGGTCAGAAGGAGTAGACCATGAGTGTCAATATCCAAGCGACCAACAGGAAATACTTCTTTTTGGCGAGCAGTCTCATCCAATAAATCCAGAACTGTTTTATGTCGTTCGTCCTCTGTTGCTGAGATATATCCCTTGGGTTTGTTAAGAAGATAGTAAACAAACTTTTCATAGGTCAACTTTTGGCCAGAAACAACAACCTCATCTGCCGTCTCGTTAATCTGAGTCTTGGGAGATTTTTCCGCTCTGCCATTGACCAAAACCAAACCTTTTTTCAAAACATCCTTCACTTGGCTTCGAGAACCAAGACCATTTTCTACCAAAAACTTATCTAGGCGCATATTATTCCTTTGTGATATTGTAACTTAGCATTGCTATGACCATCATGATGCCCCCTAGGACGGAGAAAATGAAAAGCGGAGCTTGAGATAGATGGCCAATCAAGGAAAGGATAAATGTTGTCACAGAGGCACCACCACTGCAACCTAAAACAGTAATTGAAACTGCCTGATTGATTAAGTGAGGGGGGATCTTTTCTGACACTGTATGAAAAATGGTCGTCAAAGTGATGCTGTAGGTAAAGCCTGCAAAAAGGGCACTAAAAGCTAACAGCCATATATTGCTGGAAAGACCAATCAAAATCAAGCTTAAGCCAAAACAAATTCCAATAATCGTCAGTAAACGGTCCTTAAAAATCCCAACCATCGGAGCGAAGCTAACACCAGCCACAATTCCAATTAACTGCATAGCACTCAAAATCAAACTGGCCGTTTGCGCTGTCCCTATTTGATGGTACAACACTAGACTAGGCACGCGCAAGTTGATGGCTGTATTACTGAGTACAATTACCCCAGCCACCAAAGCTGATAATAAGGTAAAGCGGAACTGGCCTGCTGTCATCTTTTCTTTCTTGGCCTGCTTATGTTGATGAACTTCCCCTTTTTCATAAGGAACAAAGAGGAGAAAAAGTCCCAAAACCAAAAAGCAGAAGGTATAAACAAGGAAGGTTGCTGTCCAGCCAAAGCGCAAAAGTTGGCCGACTGCCAGGGTCAGAAGGGCTGTCCCCACTACTTCTGCTGATCCTCTGTAGCCTAAGAGCTGTATGCGCTCATGACCTTGGTAACGCTCGCTAATAATTGAAATAGCCTTAGCATTGATCAAGCCTGTCCCCAAGCCAAAAATTAAACGGGAAAGAAAGACTAGATTATAGGATGGATTCAGAATGGGGACAAAGGCGCAAGCAGACATAATCAGCAAGCCAGTCACAATCATGATCCTCTCAGATAAGAAACGCTCAATCAGTCCATTCAACAAGAGCATGACCATAATCCCTATAGAGGGCAGGGACACCAAAAGCTCAACCTTATCAGCTGGGTAGTCCTTATAAAAATCAAACATGGCCGGCAAGGCACTGGAGATTGAAAAAGAGGTTGTCAGTACCAAAGATAGACTCAAGATACTGATTTTTTCCATTGTTCTTTTCATTTTCTTTCCCTTCAATAACACACTATTAGTATCATACAGTTTTTTGCACAAAGACGCAATCTGTTTATTTAGAAAAATTCATCATCAAGTCGTCTTCTTTATTTCTAGTCTGTTTTGTGATATAGTATCTTATAGAAAGAACGAGGAAAGAGAAGATGTCTGTTATTGAAAAACTTATTAAACCAGCTCATTTGATTGATATGAGGGATATTATCCGCGAAGGAAATCCAACCTTACGTGCTGTTGCTGAGGAAGTTTCTTTTCCCTTAGCGGACGAAGATATTCTTTTGGGTGAAAAAATGATGCAGTTTCTACACAACTCACAAGATCCAGTCATGGCTGAAAAACTTGGATTGCGTGGTGGTGTGGGACTGGCTGCTCCACAGCTTGATATTTCCCGCCGGATCATCGCTGTTCTCTTACCTAACCCTGAGGATGAAAACGGCAATTCACCCCAAG
This sequence comes from Streptococcus sp. SG1, assembly GCF_030439935.1. Taxonomy (NCBI): domain Bacteria; kingdom Bacillati; phylum Bacillota; class Bacilli; order Lactobacillales; family Streptococcaceae; genus Streptococcus; species Streptococcus sp. SG1. Next base: position 3,994 of record NZ_JAQFJC010000005.1, read on the forward strand.
AAGCTTATGCTCTGAAAGAGGTTATGTACAATCCTAAAATCGTAGCCCATTCTGTCCAAGATGCGGCCTTGGCTGATGGAGAGGGTTGCCTATCAGTCGACCGCGACGTCCCTGGCTATGTAGTTCGACATGCGCGTATCACTGTAGATTACTTCGATAAAAATGGTGAGAAGCATCGGGTCAAACTCAAGGGCTACAAGGCTATCGTTGTCCAACATGAAATTGACCATATCAACGGTATCATGTTCTACGATCGGATTAACGAGACAGATCCATTTGCTATTAAAGAAGGCATGTTAATTTTGGAATAATGGATCAAAAGTACAAAATTTCTGACTTCTGTCTCTTAACGAGGTGAGACCAGACTAACTGTTTAAACAAGTAGTCTGGCCTCCCTCTTTTTTCTTGCCTCTCGACCATTTTTCCTTAAACAAATATTAAGCCAAACTTAAAGAAAACTGATATCAGTTAGCTTTAAGGGCTGCTCTTTATACTGTTCTGTATCTTATCTATCAAACATCTAAGAAAGAGGTACAGCTTATGGATTATCTCGTTATTCCAGCTTATGAGCCAGATTACAATCTCATTCGCTTAATAAAAAAAGTTCGTGAAAAGAGTGACTTTGAAGTAATCGTAATCAATGACGGCAGTTCTGCCTCATGTAATCGTGTCTTTGAACAAGCAGCAACGTATGCTACGGTCCTGCATCATTCTCTTAACCAAGGCAAGGGACAAGCTCTGAAAACAGCTTTTCGCTATATTCAGTCTCAAGGTCACTACGGTGTCATTGTCACAGCAGATGCAGATGGGCAGCATAAGCTCTGGGACATCCTGCGTGTTGCCAATGCCGCCCATGAGCAACCTCAAAAATTAATCTTAGGGGCACGCTCATTTACCGGAAAGGTCCCTCTACGAAGTCGATTTGGAAATAGTCTGACCCGTCTGTTATTTAAGCAACAAACTGGCGTTGCTGTTTCGGATACTCAGACTGGCCTTCGTGCCTTCACTAGCAATATGCTTCCTTTTATGCTTTCCATTGAAGGTCAACGCTATGAATACGAAATGAATATGCTTCTGCAAGCCTGCAAGGCTTATCCAATCGTGGAAGTTCCGATCGAGACCGTCTACATCAATGATAATAAAACTTCCCATTTTAGACCCATTCAAGATGGCTTAATGATTTACAAAGATATGTTTAAGTTTGCTCTATCCTCACTAAGTAGCTTCATTGTGGACTATCTAGTCTACGCTGTCGCCCTACTCTTTCTGGTAGCTGTGCCGACAACTCTGCGTATTCTACTTGCCAATGGGATTGCCCGCGTTACCAGCTCTATTTTTAATTACTCCGCCAATAAAAAGCTCGTCTTTAAAAATGAGGATAGCATTGCAAAAACAGGAAGTGGCTATTTTGGCCTGGCTCTAGGTTTGTTTATATTAGACACCCTTCTAATCAGACTCTTCTACGCTGTCTTTGGAGTCAACCTTCTACTCGTTAAGATTTTGGTCGGCATTCTGCTATTTTCTCTCTCTTGGCTTATCCAAAAGAAGTTTATTTTTAAAGAAAGGACCCACACCGTATCATGAAATTATTTAAAAAATCTTATGTTTATGCTAGTCTTTTTGGCTTATTGTTGACTGCATCCTTCAGCTACTCTATGCTCAAAACCTTTGTCTTATCAGAGTCCATCACAACTGTTAAAGCCAATACTACAAGTAGTAGCGCCAGTACAACGGCAACCAATGTTAGCACGTCTGATACTAGCTATAGTGATGACAATATCTCCATTACACTGACGGAAAAAACAGTCAGCAATACTCAGGTTTATATTGCTGATATAACGGTCAGCTCTGCTGAATATCTGAAAACTGCTTTGGCTCAAAATACTTATGGAACCAATGTCACTGCCAAAACCTCAATCACTGCTGCCAACAACAATGCTATTTTAGCTGTCAACGGTGACTACTACGGAGCTAACTCTACTGGCTATGTAATCCGAAACGGAGTTGTCTACCGTGATACTGTCCGAGAAGACTCCAGCAATGGTGATTTGGCGATTTACAAGGACGGCTCATTTAAGATCATTTATGAGGACGAAACATCTGCAGAACAACTGGTGAAAGACGGAGTTGTTAACCTCCTAGCCTTTGGTCCATCCTTGGTAGAAAACGGTGAGATTGTTGTTGACACTAATTCTGAAGTTGGTCAATCCATGTCTTCTAACCCACGTACAGCCATCGGTATTATCGACGAAAACCACTATATTATTATCGTGTCAGATGGCCGGACCTCAGAAAGTCAGGGACTATCCCTCTATGAGTTAGCTGAAGTTATGAAATCTTATGGCGTCAAGACTGCTTATAACCTTGACGGTGGCGGATCTTCTACACTCTACTTTAACGGTCAAGTAATCAATAAACCAACGACCAATGGAAATATTTCAGAAAGGGCGGTGAGCGACATTGTCTACATCGGTTACTAATCCAAGCAAAAAACGTTTCAAGAAGACAGCTCTTGTCTATACTCTCTTAAGTATTTTCTTCTTTGCCTTTAGCCGTATCTATGAATCTTTCAGCTTTGGCGAAACATCTACCTATATGCACTATCTCTATGCAGTTCCTTTAGTTGGAGGCATCCTCTTATTAATCCTATTCAAGATTATTCCCAACCTCTCAAGGCTCAGCCTCAACCTCTGGAACTCAGCAGTTGCTACTCTCACGGCGGGTGTCCTTTTCCGAGGCATTGTTAATCTATCTGGACGTTCCACGAAGCTGGATCAGCCCTATATCTATACTAGCATCGCCTTTCTTGTATTAGCTGTACTCTCAATATTATTTACTAGAAGCGTCTGGACAGAAGAAAATAATCTTATTGATTAAATATATAACAAAAACAACCGGAGTCTAAAATGACTCCGGTTGTTTCTTATGTAGGTAAGCTAACTTAAAATATTTTTAATTCTCCTATAGATTATTCGCTTTCTTCACGCTTTTTGTGAATGACCATTCCGGCCAATGCTAGCGAAGTTATTCCAAAGAGACTGAGTGCTAGAGAAGTTTGGTCCTCTTGTCCTGTCTTCGGAAGGACACCAGATTCTTCTTGCTTACTAGAAGCTGTTTTATAGTTAATCGTTAGTGGCATAGCTGTTGCAACTTTTTCACTAGCTTTATTTGTTTCAAAAGTAGGACGACTATCCGGATTTGTAGGAGCTGGGGCTCCTGGTTTCCTATCTGGTTTTACAATTATTCCACTATCTTGATCTGGATCAGGCGTCGGAATCACCATCTCCTTCAGATAGGATAAAACATAACGATTAATCTTATTTGTGACTTCATAGATAAAGTCATTTTCAGTTGCACGATATCCTGCTGGAAGCTCAACATGAATACGATAGTTTCCATTCATCAGCATGCTTTCAAAACTCAGAAGATCATAAATACTATGAGCAAGTGTACGGATAACCCCTTTCTCATCAATAGTCTTCACAACAGTTCCTTCTGGCACTGGCTTGTCAAACCCTATTGTCAACTTATTCTCAGATAAGTAGCGCGAAGCAAAGGTGACTTTTGGATGAGGATCCTCAGGAGAAACTGTCACTTTTTTCACTAGATCAGTTCCCCAATCATAATGGTAATCAGAAAGGGTAATCTTGACTGTATAAGTGCCGAATGGAAGCTCTGGGAAGCTGCCACCATTATAGGACGAATTAAACTCACCAGTTACAGCACGCCCCTGATCATCAAAGACTTGGTAACGCACAATTGATGGATAATAATTAATTACCTCTCCACTACTGTCTGTAAAGACAAGCTCCAAGGTCCCCTTGTCAGGAGTCTCTTTGTTTTCTGGACTTGATGTTGGCTCTTCAGCGACCGACGCTGCCTGAGCTGTTAGGTCTTCGCTAGTCTCTACTTTATTTCCTTGCAAGTCTAGTTCAGCTGTATTGTATACCTTATCCCAAACTGAATAACGAATCGTTGAAAGATCCACTCCCTCAGGAATGACATAACTTCCATCTTCTTCTGGAGTCAAGGCGTGCGTTTCTCCATCTTTAGTGTATGACAGATAGGTACCTGCGACTCCACTTCCTGTTTCGATAATCTTTCCAGGACGGAAAACTCTTGTCTTAGGATCATAGTGGGCGCTACCCGTCTCGATGCTTGGAGCTGTATTATCAATTTTAACTTTGAAATTCAACTCCTGCTTCTTAGCACCTGAGGCTGATGGACGGTAGGAAATGACAAATTGATATTCTCCATCTGGAAGCCGATTCCCATCATTATCCAAACCTTCCCAAGAAATTTCATAGAATTCTTCACTTCTGTTTCCGCTTCGGTAGCTCCAGTCCGTTTTTCTATGAACTTCATTTCCGATCTCATAAATGGGTTGTTTTCTCTCTGTGTCTTCTTTCTTGTAAACTGTCAGATGAACATTTTCGACATTGCGGAGCATAACAGCTTTTACCTTCACACTATCAAAACTAGAATCGTTATTTGGTGAAAAGTAGAGTTGATCCCCATCAAACTTTTCGCCATCCTGTCCCAGTGTTTTAGCTACAGATTCGCCGTTTTCGTACACATAGCTGATCAAGGATGTAAAATGATTATCTGGATGTCGCTCTTCCACATCAGGAATCTTGCCATCTGGATAGTCTGTTTTGTCCTTATAGTAATAGAAAGGTTTATCAGAGCCAGTATATTCATAAATCGGTTTTTCAATTCCTCGTAGATTTTGGTATTCCCCTCGGAAACCTACATAAGGAAGACTGACCAAATGCTGGTTGCTCTTAGCATCTTTAACAAGGAAAAATCCTTCTAGGAAATAACCATTTGGCATTTGTTTGCTCAGCTCGGATTGATATTTGCTGGCATCAACTGAGACACGAATAGTCCGTTGACCATGAGCTGGAACAGTGACGGTTTCTTTACCAGTCAAGGTCTCTAAAAGACGCGGGTGGAGCGTAAATTTCCCATCTTCAACTTGGTCCGTCTGAAGAGTTGTTTCGTAGGTGACCGTCTTTTCCTGATCAGATAAATTATGAACTGTCACATCAAACTCGAAAGTGTCCTTGACATTTCCCAAGGTCAAGCTACTCTTTTCGCCTTTTGCAGTGACATATAAATCACCTAGAGCAGCCGCTGTCACATCCATGACTCCAGCCCCCTGTTGACGGACAGAAGAATAACCCTTTGTTTCTTCATCCACATGGGGAACTGCTGTACTCATCGTCATTTGCTTGACGAGGATTTGGAGTTGTTCAGGTGTCAGATGAGGGAAGCGCTCTTTCAAAGACTGCTTGACCAAAGCTGTTGCCCCTGCAGCATGAGGAGATGCCATACTTGTCCCTCTGTCCATATAGTATTCACCGTTATTAACAGATGAATAAATCATTCCACCTGGCAAGGTCACATCTGGCTTCAAGTCACCATCAACTGATAAGCCCCAGGATGAAAAGTCTGACATCTGTTTAGCTGCTTCATACGGTACACGCTTAAACTTGTTGGCAATGTTCAGTTGATAATCACTGGCGTGTTGGGATAAAAGTTCTCCTGCTCGGTGGCCGATTACACCAACAGGGAAACGCTCCCCTAAACCTTCTAAATCAAATGGAGTAGGCCTTTCTCCTTGCTCTTTTGTCTGATAGAAGACCACTCCAGTCGCTCCAGCTGCTTTCAGCTGTTTGACTTTTTCAACGTCTGAGACCTGACCGCCTCTTTCAGTCAAAACCAAACGGCCATTAATCTGATCTCCTTGATAGTTTTCCAGCCCACCATTTTCCACATGGATATAACTTTGTGGAATGGTCGTCCGGAAACCATCTCGTTCAACAAAAGAATGCATTGGAATTTTACCATCAGGAAATTCTGTAGAACCGACTAGCTCCTTAACGGTTAAGCTTGCTTCCGTTGAAACGTGTTTAGTCAAGCTATTGATTGAAGCAACAGAAATGACATTTGGATTGACTGACGGTGTCCCTGTCATCCCGTAATCAGGTGTTGTAGCAAGTGGCTTACTATGCCAAAAACCATTGGTTGCCATATTGGTAGAAGCAACAGTAATGGTCACTCCCGCCTTGCGAGCTTCATCGAAGGCTTGACGGGTGATTTCACCAACATCATAGATGGAGCCTGAGGCAGTTCCTAAACTCATATTAATAGTATCAGCCCCAAGCTTCACAGCGTCTTCCACAGCCTTGGTATAAATAAAGTTTTGGACTTGTCCACCTTTCGTATCTGAAAAGACGCGCAAAAACATGAGCTGAGCTTCTGGAGCTACCCCGCGGAAAATTTCCCCGTTTGGAGATGGTTGAGAAGCATTTCCTACGGCAGTCCCAGCCACATGGGCACCATGTGAAATCGGATCTTCTTCTTTTACATTATCATCCATATCACTATAGTTATGAACATAGACGACTTTGTTGTTGTACCACTTACCATAGGTAATACCAGCCTTTTTCTTGGCTGCTTCGATATCAGCTTCACTTTTGAATTTTGCCTTGCTGATGTCCGTTAAACGAAAAGCATCGTGGGCAGGATCAACTCCTGAATCAATCACAGCTACAACCTGCCCCTGACCTTTAATCCCTTTATCCCAGAGCGGTTGTAAATTGATTAAACTGTTTTCTTCGCTAACTTTGGCAGGACTTGAGGTTGGGGAAGCGACAGCTGGTTGCTCCTCTTCCACTCTAGTCCGTCGAAGAGGAGCGTAGTCCACAGCATCGACACGCGCCAAACCTCGAATTTTCTTCGCATCTCCGTAAGTCGTTTCTAAAGCAAGTCCACTAAACAAAAGATTAATATCATAGAGTTTCTTAAAGCGAATGGACTGTCTTTCTAATTCTTTTAAAAATTCCTCGTGTTCCCGATTTGTCTTCTCAATTCGTCTAGCCTTGTCCGTAGCTGATGTAAGAGGGGCTTCGCCAGGTGTTTTTTCTTCCTTTAGGCGAACAAGAGCTTCTACAGGAGTCGCTTCATCCAGTTCATTTTTTGGAGCTTCAGCTACTTCTTTGTGGGATTTTTCTTCTATATTTTCCTGAGCTACTTTCTTTGAGGTATCAAGAACAGGCTGCTTATAATCATTTTCACTTCTCTTCTCAGGTTCAGGAGTGATATTACTTCCTGCCTCTTTTTCAGTGCTTACCTTATCGGGCTCATTGCCACTTTCTTTTACAGGCTCATTACCCTTATCAGATGGCTGAACACCTTCTGTCTGACCCGAGTCAAGAGTAGAAGGAAGAGACGGTTCTTCCGGTTTTCTTACTTCTTCCTCTTTGACAGGATGATTTTCTTCCGTCGTCTGTGCAGTATCCACTGCAGACGCTGTAATGGCTTGATCTTCAGAGGTTACTGTATCAGCCGCAACCATTGGTCCAACAAGAGCCAGTCCAATCAATACAGATGCTACCCCTATAGCATACTTTCGAATTGAAAAACGTTGTTTTCGGTGAAACTCCATACAAAACTCCTTTATTTTTAAGCTGGAAGCAAGAAACCTGACTGCTTCCAGCTGTTGTCTAATTATTAACGAATCCTTAAGTGATTAATCCTGGCCTTCTTTTCCTCTTTTATGAATGAGTCCAAAGGTGCAAAGTGACAAGAACAAGCCTAACAGACCCATGCCATCCCCAGCTTGTCCAGTCTTTGGCAGGCTTTCTTTTGCATCTAAGTCAGAAACTTCTCGTATGTCCTCTTCCTTCTTTTCACTTGGCTTGACATACATAGGACGCAAGTCTGCTTTTTTCGCAATTAGCTGATCTTCTTTATCCACTTCTTTTCCTTTACCAGGATCGGATGTCTTATCCGGAATGAGTGGATCTGGTTTTTGATCTGGTACTGGATTTGGGATTGGATTCGGTGTTGGATTCGGATTAACCGGATTGTCTTCTGCAACTTCTACAAATGTTGTTAAGAAGCGATTGATTTTTTCTCCTACTGAATAGAAAACATCATTTTCTACCGCACGATAACCTTTTGGCAGTTCAATATGAATCTGATAATCTCCATTTAATAAAATCTTTTCAAAAGTCTTTGGTTCATAGAGGGTTTGTTCTAATTCATGCTGTTCTCCGTTATCCTTACGAATAGCAAAAACTCTAGTTCCAGATGGTAAATCCTTATCAAAGACTACGTTAAATCGATTCTTAGATTTGTAATGGTAAACAAAGTTGACTAGGCCTTCAGGATGTTCTTTCGTCAACTCGACCGTTACAGTTGTAGGAGATACCCATGAATAGTTTTCGTCTTGTGCAACTACTTTGACAGTATAGCTACCAAATGGCAACCTTGGCAACTCACTTTCATAATAAGTATTAAACTCTTTATCAATTCGATTGCCCTTACTGTCGAATACTTGGTAGCGCATCATCTCAGGATATTGAGAGGTTGGATTTCCCTCTTCATCAACAACACGAACTTCCAGCCTTCCATCTGTTGCTTCTTCTTGACCGTCCTCAGAACTTCTTTTTCCTCTTGATTTTCCTGATTCCTTCTCAGCCGACTTATAAGCGTTCTGACCATCAAGGGTTAAAGTATTGGTATTATAAGCCTTATCCCAAATATAAAAACGAACAGTTGCTGGATCAACCCCTTCTGGGATCAAATATGAACCATCTTGATTCGGGCTGATTTCAATGGTTTGCCCATCTTTTTCGTAGGATAGGTATTTACCTGCCAGACCACTTCCTTCCTCGATAATGGTTCCCGGTCTAAAGATACGCGTTTTTGGATCATAGAGATCTTTGGTTGATGCTAATTGAGGAACTTGATTATCGACCTTGACCTTCAAAACGATTTCTTGAGGTTTTGCTCCAGGAGTACTTGGACGGTAGGTAAGAACGTATTGGTATTCCCCATCCGGAACGACCTGATTATTTTGGTCTTTCCCCGTCCAACGACTAGCATAAAGAATTCTACTTCTGTCGTTAATTCTCCAGCCGTAATCGGTTTTTTTCTCACTTTCGTTTCCTTGTTCAAAAATCGGATGTTCACGTTTCGTATCATCTGCCTTGTAGACTGCTAAATGGATATTATCAACATTTCTCAAAACGACCGCATTTAGTTTAACCGTATCAAAATGCCCATCTCCATTTGGAGAAAATACCAAGGCGTTACCATCGTATTTACCGTCTGTTTCACCAAGAACAACCTGCTCTTTCTTGCCATCTCTACGAATAGAGCTGACTAAAGCAGTAAAATGATTTCCTGGATCCTTGATTGGATTTTCCGCTTTCTCATCTTGATAGTAATAGAAAGGTTTTTCCTTACCAGTAAATTCATAAACTGGCTTTTCGATACCAGGTAGGTCTTGGTAATGTCCTTTAAAACCGATATATGGAAGACTGACTAAATCTTTTTGCGTCTTAGCATCCTTGAAGAAGACGAAACCTTCTAGGAAATAACCATTCTTCATTTGTTGGGATAATTCTTTGGTATAGGCGCTCGTATTAACCTTAATCGGAATGGTCACACTACCCATTGGAGGTACAAGGACAGTCTTATCACCTTTTTGGTCCAGTAGCTGACGCATTTGAAGCGTAATCCGACCATTTTCAACCTGATCTGTATTAACAACAGTATGGTAGCTGAGTTCTTGGGCTTGATTAGACAAGTTATGAACAGTCACCTCGAAGGTAAAGCTATCTTTAACATTTCCAAGTGTCAGACTACTATCCGTCCCTTTTCCAGTTACATATAGATTGCCAAAAGCAGCTCCCGCAGCATCCATCAGTCCAGAACCTTGTTGACGGACTGAAGAATAGGTATTGCTTTCCTTGTCCTTGTGAGGTTTAGCTGTACTCATAACCAGTTGACGAAGCAAGGTATGAATTTGCTCTGGACTATATTGCGGGAATCTTTCTTCTAATGCTTGCTTAATCAAGGCTGTTGCCCCAGCAGCATGAGGAGTTGCCATACTAGTCCCGCCATCCATGTCATAAGAACCGTTCGGAATAGCAGAATAAATCATACCACCTGGCAAGGTTACATCCGGCTTCAGTTTTCCTTCTGTTGACAGTCCCCAACCTGTAAAGTAGAGCATCTTATCGGCTTCACTATAAGGAACCTTTTTGACCTCTTGATGGAAAGTCAGCTTATACTCACCAGCATGCGCAGCTAATTCTTTACCTAAACTATGTCCTAGCACGCTGACAGGATAGAAGGAACCCCAATAGCCCATTGGAAGATTTTGTAGCTGGTCTCCTTGTTCCTCATTTTGATAAACCAAAACCCCTTTGGCACCAGCTTGACGAAGGGAGTTTACCTTATCTTCATCCGTAACATCGCCACCACTCTCAACTAAAGCAATTTTTCCTTTGACAGAAGCTGTCCGGTAAGCTTCTTCACCACCTTTTTCAACATGGACATAAGACTGCGGACCTTCAACAGGGAAAATGAGTCGATAGACCGGTAAATCAACAAGACCATTCTGGAATTCTTTCTTATCTTTTAAGGCAGGGATTTCTAAGCGAATCTTTGTCACATGGTCAATCTTATTATTAAAGGCTCCGATTGCTAAAACACCATTCTCAATGGCTGGTTCGTCAATTGTTCCAGTATCAGGAGCATCTGCTTTTGGTTTGGCTTGCCAATATCCATTCACAGCATAATTTCCTGCTGCAGCATTTATGACAACACCTGACTTTCTAGCAAATTCAAAGGCTTGTCGAGTAAGAGGATTGGTATCCGCTTCTGAGCCACTAATACCGCCGAAACTCATATTGATTGTATCTGCTCCAAGCTTAACAGCATCTTCCACAGCTTTTGCAACGATAAAGCCCTGCTCAGTCATTCCTTTCTTATCTGAAAAGACCCGCATAAACATCAGTTGCGCTTCAGGAGCCACCCCTTTAAGCAGTTCTCCAGTCGGAGCTGGTTTAGTCGCATTTCCAACTGCTGAACCGGCTACGTGAGTTCCGTGTGAGCGAGGATCGTCCTCTTTGATCTCATCATTCATATCAGAATAGTTATAAGCATAAACCACCTTATCGTTATACCATTTACCATAGGTAATTCCTGCTTTTTTCATAGCAGCTTCCATTTGCTCTTTATTCTGGTATTTGGCCTTGCTTTTGTCTGTCAAACTAAAGAAGTTATGCTCGTAATCAAGACCAGTGTCAAGAACTGCGACGATACGTCCTTGTCCTTTTATCCCCTTATCCCATAATGGTTGGAGATTGATTAGTTCATTTTCATCACTAACCTTGGTTGGCAACAAGGTATTTTGTTTCTTAGGAAGATCTTGAGGAGTGTTGGCAGTTGAAAGAGGTGTGATGTCAACTTTTTCAACTCTGGCTACCTGACGAATCTTCAAAGCTTCCTTATAGCTTGTTTCTAAAACAAAACCGTTAAAAATCAGATCAAAATCTGCTAATTTCTTATATTGGATTCCTTTTTCGTCCAATTCCTTTAAGACCGCAGCTTTGATTGGTTGATTTTCATGCATCCGAGCTTCAATTTGTGTAGCTCCTACTGGTGTCTCCTTTTTTTCTCCTGCCAGACGAACTACAGCTTGAACACGGGCCTCCTCATCTACTTTATTCGTAATATCTGATTCAACATTAGCATCATTTTTTCTTGCTTCTGAATCTACCTTTTTAGGCTCCTGTGGCACTTCTTTCTTTGTAGTTTCTGAATCTACCTTTTTAGGCTCCTGTGGCACTTCCTTCTTTGGAGTCTCTGAATCTACCTTATTTTGATTAGGCGATATTTCCTTATCGGGATTTTCCTCCGATGCTTTATTTTCTTGTCCATTTTCATTGACGACAGAATCAGCAACCTGAGTCTTGTCTCCTTCACCATCTGTCTTTGTTGTTTCACTCTGCGTTTCAGAGCGAGGCAACTCCTGACTCCTTGTATCTGCTTCTGAAGGTGCTAACTCTGGCTGTTCCAACTTTGAATCTTCTTTCTTCACAAGTTCGGAACTCTGTTCGACGATTGCTGGTGGCTCCAGTTGTGGATTTACTCCTGATTCTTGGGCCAAGACAGTTGGGCTATAAAAAAGGCATCCGACTACCACGGATACTAAACCAACTGAATATTTGCGAAAAGAGAAGCGTTGCTGTCTGTCGTTTCTCATAATTGGACCTCCTATATAAATTGTAAGCGCTTGCCTCGGCTTCATTGTAGTCTTTCTATGTTTTAAAGTCAATGAAAATTAGTAGAAATATATAAGTGTAATATAATATTAATATTTCTGATAATTTTCCTTAGAAAAAGAATAGAAATTATACAGAAATTACTCTTGCATCCTCATAAATAAGGAATTTATCGCTATTCTTCTTCTCATTTGACTTTACAAATACATTAGATAAAATCTAGGTCAACTACACGTCCCTTTCCAAAAAATATTTGGCTAGTTAGATTGTTAATAGTATGAAAATAGCCTAGTGCTTGTTTTCATATTGTATTTTTGACGAATGACAAACAAAAAGTCCTCTGAAAAATATTTCTAAGGACTGTATTTCATATCTAGAAAAGGAACTTGAGTCTGATCTTTTCCCTTTCTTATCCTCTCTTTTTATGGTCAAAGAGTAGTTTCACACTCATACAGACTACCCGTCAGCGGGTCAATGACTTCTGCCAGCCTAAAATGTCCCTGTTCATAATGGTAATGGCAGATGGCGCAGTTACCAAAGCGCACCTTGGGGTCCAGAGCTTGAGCTGCAATCTTGAGATAGAAGGCCCACATAGCACCTCCGTGGCTAACAGCCAAGACTGGCTCTGCTCCTGCCTGCTCCATGACCTCAGTCAGAGTGACCAGCATGCGCTCACCGACTTGGTCTACACCTTCTCCGCCATATGGGACGAAGAGGTCTTCAAAAGAGGTGGCTCCCGGCCGAAATTTCGGCTGCAGGCGTTCAGGCTGGGCTTCAAAGAGACCAAAGTTCCATTCTTTAATGCCTTTTAGACGAGTATAGTCGGTCCGGCCGGAGACAAGCTCCAGAGTATCTGAAGCCCGCTCCTGGGTGGACGAGTAGAGCTGACCAAAACGAATGCCCCGCCCTTGCAAATAAGCTCCTGCCTGCCGGGCTTGATTTTGCCCTAGTTCTGTCAAAGGAGAATCGCTAGCTCCCTGCACCAAGCCTTCTTGGTTGAAAAAAGTCTGGCCGTGCCGCATCAAATATAAATCTTTCATTTTCCCTCCCAGTCGCTAAAATCGTGACCAATGGCTTCTTCTAAGTAAAATTGGTCATCTTCAAAAGTAAACTTCAAGATACCGCAGTTGGTCATGTGACCTAAATCATCCAGACGCCAGTTTTTCTGCCAAGCTCTGGCAAAATTAGCCATAGATCCGCCATGGGAGACCATGAGTACAGACTGACCATCTGTCTCTTGCATGAGCTGAAGAATGGTCGTTGCCATACGCTCCTGGACCTGATCTTGTGATTCACCGCCATAGGTCACAAAGAAATCTCCATAAGGCAGGGGCGGATTGAGATCCTCGCTTTCCCCCTCAAAGGTGCCGAAGTTCCACTCCTTGAGCCCCTTCACACGCTTATAAGGAAGCTTACCGTCCGTTACCAATTCCAAGGTATCACAGGCCCGCTCTTGAGTAGAGCTATAAGCATCGTCAAAAGTAATTCCGGCATCCTTAAAATACTGCCCTGCCACCTTGGCCTGATAAATTCCAAAATCAGTCAGAGGAGCATCACACCAGCCCTGCACCTTGTGGCGCAGGTTGAAAAGCGTTTGGCCATGCCGCATCAGATAAAGAGTTTTTGCCATCATTCATCTCTCCTTTAGATGAGTTCTAACTTTTCAAAGGCCTTGTAGAGACCGTCTTGGCTGACCGGGTCTGTCACCAGATCGGCCATAGCCTTGATTTCCGCTCCGCCATTTCCCATAGCAACTCCGACCTGACAATAGTTCAGCATAGGAATATCAACCTTGGCATCGCCAAAAGCCAGAGTATCCGCCTTATCAGCATGAAGATGCTTCAGCAGAACCTCAATGGCATGCGCCTTGGTAATATCTTTGACTCCTAAGTCACCAAAGAGTGCATGCTCCCCCTTGCCTCCCCAAGTACCCGCCTTGAGCTCAGGAAAAGCTGCCTTAGAGTCCAGATGATCTTGGTAGCTCTTGAGGATAAAGCTGACTTTATTCAGGTCGTCTCGATAGAGCTCTCCACCATAAACCAAACCATGAAGGGCTTCTTCTGCCTCCATATTTACGACTTCTTCTGGATTGGCTCCTTTTCCAAGGATGTAGGTCCGAAGCACTGGTCGTGCTGCTTCGCGGAAACCCCTGCTGGCAAAGAGGCCATTATTACTCTCTAGGTAAAACTCTAGCCCCCGCTCCTGAAGCCAGTCCACTAGCCTCTTAGCGACATCGCGCGGAATCAGCTGGTGCAGAATAACCTGACCCTTATGCTCCACATAAGACCCGTTGCCACCAATCATACCATCAAAGCCAATATCCCAAATTTCCGGCGGCATCTCAGCCTTGCTGCGACCTGTGCACACATAAACCAAATGGCCCTTTTCCCGTGCCTTGCGAATGGCGATCACAGCAGACTCCGGTATATGATTATCATAGTCGATGAGGGTACCGTCCACATCCAGAAAGATGATTTTTCTCGTCATAAAGCCCCTTCCTTCTCGTTTTTGACATAAAATTTGTATATTTCTCACTCTAAATTAACTTGTTTTAGTGAAGTTATTTAGTTTTCTTCTATTATATACTTATTTGAAAGCCTTTTCCTATGAAATAATCAGAGATTCTGATACTATTCTATGATTTATTTAAATAATTAGCTTCTCAAATACACAAAAAAGGCCGGAAAAAATTCCTAGCCTTTTAAAGATTATTTATTAATGTTTTCCCATTTCCAGTTTTGAACCTCTGGGATATCATCACCGTTTTCACGGATGTAAGCATTGTGGTAAGCCACTGTCTCGTCCATTTTAGCAGAGAAGTCAGCTGCTGTTGCACCAAGTGCTGCATTTGCTGCATCTTGAGCCAAGTGGAAGCGATCCAATTCTGACATAACACGCATATCAAACGGGGTAGTGATGTCTCCATTTTCACGGTAACCATGAACACGAAGGTTGTGGTTGTGACGGTTAAAGAAGATGTCACGAATCATTCCTTCATAGCCATGGAAAGCAAAGATGACGGGCTTATCTGTTGTGAAGACTTTGTCGAATTCTTCGTCTGAAAGTCCACGCGCATCTACAGATGGATGGCGTAATTTCAGGATATCAACCACGTTAACAAAGCGAATCTTAAGCTCTGGGAAGGCCTTGTGGAGAATAGATACTGCCGCAAGAGCTTCTAAGTTTGGCTCAGTTCCTGCTGCTGCAAAGACAACATCAGGCTCTTCATTGTTAGACACAGTTGAAGCCCAGTCAATAACCTTGTAACCTTCACTTACCAATTCTTCTGCTTCTTCAGCTGAGTAGAATTGCGGACGTGGGTGTTTTGAAGTAACAATCAAGTTAACCTTGTCTTCTGCCTTGAAGGCTTCATCCATAACAGCCAACAAGCTGTTTGTATCTGCAGGTAAGTATTCGCGGATATACTCTGGAGTTTTCTCTGCCAAATGTGTCAAGATACCTGGATCTTGGTGAGTATAACCATTATGGTCTTGTTGGAAGACTGTTGAAGTTGCAATCAAGTTCAAGGCAGGGTAGTTCTTACGCCATGTAGTATGAGTCTTACATTTACGCAACCATTTGAAGTGTTGTGTCACCATTGAATCTACTACACGAAGGAATGATTCGTAAGAAGCGAAGAAGCCATGACGACCAGTCAAAACGTAACCTTCTAACATACCTTCAGCCTGGTGCTCTGACAATTGTGAGTCAATAACACGACCTGCTGGGCTCAAAGCTTCATCGTATTCAGGTCTCATACGGCCCAACCATTGACGGCTAGTATGAGTGAAAACTTCTTGCAGACGGTTTGATTTTGTTTCGTCTGGACCAAAGATGCGGAAGTTATCTGGGTTAGCATCTACCAAGTCAGCAGCGTATTTACCAAACTCAATCATGTCTTGTGCCACGATCTCACCTGGAGTTTCAAACTTAAGGGCGTGTTTCTTCCAATCAGCAGTGTCCATTGGTTTGATAACACCAGCATTAGTGATTGGGTTCATAGCCATACGACGATCACCTTTCGGTGCAATCGCAGCGATTTCAGCCAAGATTTTTCCAGACTCATCAAACAATTCTTCTGGACGGTAAGATTTCAACCAATCAAGAAGGGCATCAACATGCTCCATGTGGTGAGCATCTACTGGAATTGGCACTTGGTGAGCACGGAAACCACCTTCGATTGGAGTACCTTCCCATGACTTAGGACCAGTCCATCCTTTTGGAATGCGAGCAACCAATACAGGGAAAATAGCTTGAGTTGCTTCTTCAGCAGATCCTTTACGAGCTTCAGCTTGGACTTTCTTAATTTCTTCGATTGCTTCGTCCAATTTAGCCGCAAAAAGAGCATGAGCAGCTTCATGATTTTCTGAAATAGCTGTTACGTCAGCAAAAATAGGTTTCCAACCTAAACCTTCAAAGAACAAGGTCAATTCTTCGTCTGTTTTACGTTCAAAGATAGTTGGGTTGTGAATTTTACCACCGTTAAGATAGAAAATTGGAAGAATAGCACCGTCATTAACAGGGTTGATAAACGTATTTGACAACCAACCTGCCATCAATGGACCAGTTTCCCCTTCACCATCACCGATAACAGTTGCTGCAATCACATCTGGATTATCCAAGATAGCTCCTGCTGCATGAGATAGGGCATAACCGAGTTCTCCACCTTCATGGATAGAACCTGGTGTTTCAGGAGCCGCGTGAGAAGCGATCCCCCCCGGGAATGAGAAGATCTTACACAAATGTTTGAAGCCTTCTTCGTTTTGAGGAATATTTGGATTTAACTCTGTATATGAGCCGTCGAGGTATGAGTTTGAAACCATTACCTGACCACCGTGACCAGGTCCTTCAATGTAGAACATATCTAGGTCATATTTATTAATCGTCCGGTTCAAGTGAGCGTAGATGAAGTTTTGTCCTGGGACAGTTCCCCAGTGTCCGATTGGGTGAGCCTTTAGATCATTAGCTACTACATCGCGTTTCAAAAGTGGATTGTCTTTTAGGTACATTTGAGCCGCTGAAATATAGTTAGCAGCACGCCACCAAGCATCAACTTTTTCTAAATAAGCCTTAGAATTATAATCTGTTGTCATGTTTCCTCGCCTTTCTATTTGGGTTGATTAGCCATAGCTAAATCCCTAAACATGAATCTACACCTGGTCTCTCCCAAGATCTCCCCTGAAAAGTGCAAAAAATAAAACATTTAGTTGTTTAATTTTTCCTCTTTCACTTCCATACTCTATTGGGTCAGGAGGTTGTATCTAGTAGAAGTATAGGTGTGATATAAAAGAAGTTAATCAATAAGATTTAAAACTCCTATGTTACCATTCTACCATACTTTTTGGAATATGAAACAATTAAATTAACTTTATATAAAATAATCTGTTTCAGCTGATTTATAAGAAATGTAAGCGTTTTTATGCTCCGAGATCTAAAACAACCAAGAACAGATCTAGATTAAGACTTACTGAGACTAAAAAATCCCCTCTCTTCCAGACCTGACTCAAGACATGCTAAATATCTATCAGTCTAAGAAGAATAAGGGATAGGGGGTTAATATTATGAGAAAAATGTATGTGTAGCCTGGTAAATATGATGGGCAGTTGCAGCATTGTTCATTGTATATAGATGAACACCAGCAACATCCTGGGTTACCAAGTCCACGATTTGATCCACTGCATAGGCAAGTCCTGCTGCTCTGAGCGACTCAGGGTCATGCTCATACTTGTCTAAGATGGCCTTAAATTTACGTGGAAGATGAATATTCTCACACGTTTTCAAGAGACGAAGCGCTTGATTACGGTTAAGAATTGGCATAATCCCTGCATGAATGGGAATATCAATCCCTGCCAAGGTACACTTGTCTTGGAAATCGTAGAAGCGCTCATTGTCAAAGAAAAGCTGAGTTACAAGGCTTGAACAGCCTGCATCCACTTTCTTCTTGAGATTTTGAATATCCGAGATTTGGTTTGGCGAGTCAGGGTGCCCCTCCGGGTAGCAAGCGCCAACAATATCAAAGTGCGGGGCTTCTTCCTTGATGTACTCAATTAAGTCAGTCGCGTACTTAAAATCATCCTTGGGTGCTACATCAGGGAAAATATCCCCTCTTAGAGCTAAAATCTTATGTACACCAACCTTGTCCAAAGCCTGGAGTGTATCTGAGACCATTTCCTTGGTTAGATAGACCGCTGGAAGGTGAGCGATGGTAGGAATCTTCAAATCATTATAGATGAAGTCAGCCAAACGTACCGTTGTCTCCTCTATATTAAATTTATTATTGCTAGCAGTCACACTAATATAGTGAGGTGCAATATCCTGCATTTCCCGAAGAGCCTGGATTATTTTTTCATTGCCTACTGCTGGATTGGGAGGAAATACTTCAAATGAGAGACTAGGTGTGTGGTGACGAACCATAAAATAAAAAGTTCCTTTCAGTGATATACCGCTAAGCTGAGAACAATCCTACAGGAACAATTTCTGCAGGATTGTCAGCTCCGGTTTAAATTTTCTGTTTTCCCTCCATAAAAATAAACGATTTTGTCAGAGGAGGATTATTTCAAGTGTTGTCTAGCTGCTTTTGCTGCCTCTACTAAACGAACCAAGCTAGCTTTGGTTTCTGGAATACCACGTGTTTTCAAACCACAGTCAGGGTTGATCCAAACTTTCTTACTTGGTACTTTGGCAAGAATAGCTTCGATGGTGTGGTCAATTTCCCCTTCGTTCGGCACACGTGGTGAGTGGATATCGTAAACACCAGGTCCTACTTCTGTTTGGAAGTTCTTCGCTTTGAGTTCATCCAAGATTTCAAGGTTTGAACGGCTTGCTTCAAAGGAAATAACGTCCGCATCCATGTTGTCGATAGCTGGGATGATATCTGTAAATTCTGAGTAACACATATGAGTGTGGATTTGCGTGTCTGGCGCTACTGTAGAGTGTACCAAGCGGAAGGCAGGGATTGCCCAGTCAAGGTAGTCTTCATACCAGTCGCTACGACGGAGTGGCAATTTCTCACGAAGAGCAGCCTCATCGATTTGGATAATCTTCACGCCAGCAGCTTCAAGGTCAAGTACTTCGTCCTTGATGGCAAGTGCGATTTGAAGAGTAGAATCCTTGATAGAGATGTCTTCACGTGGGAATGACCAGTTGAGGATGGTAACCGGTCCAGTCAACATACCTTTGACAGGTTTGTCTGTACGGCTTTGTGCGTAGCTAGACCACTTGACAGTGATTGGGTTAAGACGAGTGACATCACCCCAGATGATTGGTGGTTTCACCCCACGCATACCGTATGATTGTACCCAACCATTCTTAGAGAAGAGGTAACCTGACAAGTTTTGACCGAAGTACTCAACCATGTCATTACGCTCGAACTCGCCGTGCACCAGCACGTCAAATCCAACTTCTTCTTGCCATTTGATCCATTCGTCAATTTGCTCTGCCAAGAACTTGTCATAGTCTTCTTGTGATAATTCACCCTTACGGAAGGCCAAGCGTTTGGCACGAACTTCCTTAGTTTGAGGGAATGAACCGATGGTTGTTGTTGGAAGAGCTGGAAGTTTAAAGGCTTCTTCTTGGATAGCTTCACGTTCAGCAAAGGCTGGCAAACGAGTGTAGTCAGCGTCTGTCAATCCAGCGATGCGCGCACGAAGTTCTGTATTTTCACCCACACGTTCAGTTGCAAAGAGAGCCTTGTTTGTTGCAAGAGCTTCTGCACCTTGACCATTGCGGATAGCATCCAAGTCACGAAGTTCTTCCAATTTTTCAACTGCAAAGGCAAAGTGATTCAAGATAGCTGGCTCAAATTCTTCGTTAGCTGTTGTAAATGGCACATGAAGAAGTGAGCATGAGCTAGTCAAGACAATGTTTTCAGCTGGGATTTGCTCAAGAACAGCCAAGCTCTTTTCGTAGTTGTTGCGCCAGATGTTCTTACCATTAACAATACCTGCATAAAGAGTCTTGTCAGCCGGGAAGCCACCTTTAACAAGTTCAAGAGTTTTTTTACCTTCAACGAAGTCCAAACCAATCGCATCTACTGGCAACTCTACAAGATCAGAATAGATATCACGAACGTCACCAAAGTAGGTTTGAATCAAGACTTCCAAGCCTTTTTTGTCTGCCAAAAGCTTCTTATAAAGATCCAAGAAGAGAGCTTTTTCTTCTGCAGACAAATCTTTGACCAAGCTTGGCTCATCCAACTGGATACGCTTTGCACCCAGCTCTGCTAATTTTGCAAAGACTTCCTGATAGGCTGAAGCCAGGGCATCAACAAAGTCAGCTGGTGCCACACCGTCTTCAAAGTCAGACACTTGTAGGAGAGTGAATGGTCCGACCACTACTGGACGGGTTACTAAGCCTAGCTCCTTAGCTTCTGAAAATTCGTCAAAAATCTTGTGTCCAGCAAGTTTTACTTGAGTTTCTTTTTCAAATTTAGGAACGATGTAGTGGTAGTTAGTGTTGAACCATTTCTTCATCGGAAGAGCACGGACATCCCCTTTTTCGCCCTGATAGCCACGAGCCAAGGCAAAATAACGCTCCAAGTCAGTCAATTCCAAGCCTTGCACAGATGACGGCACCACGTTAAAGAGAAAAGCTGCATCCAGCACATTATCATAATGAGAAAAATCATTTGATGGAATCTCAGAAATTCCTTTTTCCTTAACAATATTCCAATGCTTAGCACGGAGCTCTTTAGCTGCAGCCAAGAGTTCGTCTGCTGAGATTTCTTTTCTAAAGTATTTTTCAGTTGTAAATTTCAATTCGCGGAATTCACCCAAACGTGGGAAACCAATGATAGTTGTTGACATATGCGTCCTCCAAAATTTTTCTTGATTTTATCTTATCAGAAAATCCCCCCTCTGTATAATTGGAATTTCCCAGAGTTTGATATAGCCTAAAACTATATCCTGATTGTTTTGATCATTAGAAAACCCTATTTTACAACTGACATTGATTGAAATTATTGTTTGGTATAATCAAAAACTATAACTTGAAATAAGAAAAGCCAGCGATTTTCTCGCTGGTTTTTCTTATTTCACCATCATTTTCTGAGCTCTTCGATTGAGAAAAAGTGGACGCGACACAGCTTACTCAGCCTTTTCATCACTCTTAAATCTCGGCAAATCTAAAAGGTATAGAGCTCCTCCCCCTATAGATAAAAGGCCAGCTAAGTTACCAAAAAAAGGGATAAATCCAACAATTGAGGCACAAAAGAGAAGCTTATGGCTGGTCTTATTGACTCTTGAGTCTTCGCTATAATGTGCCATTCCGACAATAGAAAGCGCCAAAAACAGCAGGCTTATTAATACCACCAAGCCACCCCAACCAGAGTTTTCGACCAGTTTGGGAACTAAATCAACTATTTTCCAGTCCCATCTCTCAGAAGAAGCGTAAAGGATTAAGAGTCCTCCTAAGATACTGGTAATTCCATTTACCAATAACAATTTATTCGACTTCATATAAATCTTATTCTTTCTTTTTTAAAATAGTATACCTAACCACTTTCTAATCTGTCAACTTTCTTGAAAGAATTGATGATCTACAAGATAAAACCGTTTTCATTCAAATTATCTTGTGATAAAATAACTTTATGCACAAGAAAACGATTATTGATTTTAAGCAGTTGGGCCAACGCCTGATTTTTACAAATCCCATCAAGGAGCTAAAGACTCGCCGCCTGGACCAAGTGGAGGAACTTTTGACAGAGATTGAGGGTTGGCAGGAGAAAGGATACTATGCTGTCGGCTATGTCAGCTATGAAGCAGCTCCAGCTTTTGAGGAAAAGTTCCAAGTTCATTCGGCTCCGCTCCAGAAAGAATACCTCCTCTACTTTACTATCCACGATAAGGCCGAGCTGGCTTCCATTCCCTTGACCTATGAGGAAGTGGAGATGCCAGTAGCTTGGCAGGGGCTGACTTCTGAGCAAGAGTACCAGAAGGCTATCGAGACTATTCATCATCATATCCGCCAGGGCGACACCTATCAGGTCAACTACACGGTCCAGCTGTGCGCAGAGCTCAATCCTGAGGACAGCTTGGCTATTTATAACAGACTGGTCGTTGAGCAAAATGCTGCCTACAATGCCTATGTAGAGCATGACGAGACCGCCATCTTGTCCATAAGCCCTGAGCTCTTTTTCGAGGAGCACCGAGGCCAACTAATCACTCGTCCGATGAAAGGAACTACCAATCGGGGACTGACCTTAGAGCAGGATATAGCGCAGGCTGCATGGCTGGCCCAGGATGCCAAAAACCGAGCAGAAAATATGATGATTGTCGATCTGCTGCGTAATGACATGAACCGCATTTCTCAGACGGGCAGTGAGCGAGTGGAGCGTCTCTGCAGTGTCGAGCAATACTCTACAGTCTGGCAGATGACCTCTACCATCAAAAGCCAGCTGCAGGAGGAAATCGGGCTAGCAGGGCTTTTCAAGGCGCTCTTTCCTTGCGGCTCCATTACAGGCGCGCCTAAGATTTCGACCATGGCTATCATCAAGGCGACAGAAAAAGCAGCCCGCGGGGTCTACTGCGGTACAGTCGGTATCTGTCTACCAGACCAGAGACGGATTCTTAACGTCGCCATCCGCACCATTCAGCTAGAGGGAAGGAAAGCCATCTATGGCGTTGGCGGCGGCATTACTTGGGACAGCACGTGGAAATCTGAATACATCGAAACCCAGCAAAAATCTGCCGTCCTCTATCGAAAAAATCCGCGATTCGATCTAATTTCTACAGGAAAAGTGACAAATGGAAACCTGACCTTGCAAGACAAACACCTGCAAAGACTGGAAGAAGCAGCCAGCTACTTTGCCTATCCTTTTGACCAAAGTAAGCTAGAGCAAGAGCTAGAAGAAAGCTGCGCTCAGCTGGATAAAGGGCAGGATTACAGGCTGCGTATAGCTCTAAAAAAAGACGGTAGCATTGAGCTAGAAACGGCCCCTCTACTGCCACTAACAGAGGCTTTCAGAAAGGCAAAACTGGTCGAGCAGACAGCCAATCTAGCCCATCCCTTTACCTATTTCAAGACCAGTTATCGGCCACATCTGACCTTGGAGCAGCAAGAGCAGATTTACTACAATGCACAAGGCCAGCTGCTGGAAACTTCTATCGGAAATCTACTGCTGGAGCTCGATGGCAAACTCTACACGCCTCCAGCTGAACTGGGACTTCTCAAGGGCATCTACCGCCAGCAGCTACTAGATGAGGGTAAGGCCACTGAGAAAGTTTTAACGCTAGCTGACCTAGCTAAAGCCGATAAAATCTACGCCTGCAACGCAGTTAGAGGACTGTATGAGCTGGAATTGGACAGCAAGCCACCAATATAAAAGTAAGCATTAGAACCTTGTATCACAAAGTCTTCGATGATCAATCAAGGACTTACACAAGCTAGATATAACTGAAAAATTTCTGCTATTTGCAGGAATTTTTTTGCTAAAAAACTTTAGAAATAATTTAGAAATGCTTGAGAATTATTTGAAAGATTGGTACTATACTGGATAGTGAAAAGAGAGCTTCCTCTCCCTATCTATACAAGGAGAACTCATCATGGAAAATATTTTGGTTTTACAGCAAATTAGCAAGAAATTCGGCCAACAATATGCCCTGACCGACGTTAGTCTGACCATCAAAAAAGGTGAAATTTACGGTCTTATCGGGAAAAATGGAGCCGGAAAAACGACCCTCATCAAGATTATCGCTCAGTTACTAGAGGCAGATAGTGGCAGTGTTTCTCTTTTTGGTTCTCAAAATCAAAAAGAATGGACGCAAGGCCTCAAGCGGGTCGGGTCTGTCATCGAAACGCCGGTTGCTCACAATCACTTGACAGCCTACGAAAATCTCAACTACTACTGCAAACTCCGCCATATCCCCCATGCTGACAAGGTTATCCAAGAAACCTTGAAATACGTAAACTTAACAGATACTGGCAAGAAGAAATTCAGAGATTTTTCACTCGGTATGAAGCAACGTTTGGGTATTGCTATCGCCTTGCTATCTAAGCCAGATTTGATGATTCTAGACGAACCGATCAACGGTTTAGACCCAGTCGGTATTAAAGAATTCCGTCAGATGGTCCAACGGCTCAACGAAGAATTGAGGATGACCTTTATCATCTCCAGCCACATCTTATCTGAACTCTATTTAGTGGGAACAAAGTTTGGCATCATCGAACAAGGCAGACTGATTCGAGAAATTTCTAAGTCTGAGTTTGAAGAGCAAAGCGAAGACTATATTGTTCTTAAGACTTCCAAATTAGAAGAAGCCAGCCGGCTTATTCATGACCAGCTCAATTATCGGATCAAGGTGGTCAATGCTTCTGACGAAATTCATATTTTCACTCATTCGCACCAAATCAGCAAGATTGTAGAAGAACTTGTAGGTGCAGGTCTACCTGTGCAAGAAATCTACTATGCACGTCAAAATCTGGAAAATTTCTTTACGGATTTAGTTGAGTAACAAAGGGAGGCTCATTATGAAAGACTTCATTCGTGCCGATTTTTACCGGCTCATGCGCTCAAAAGGCTTTTGGATTACTGAGTTTTTATTATTCTGTGTGATTTCCTCAGCAACCTTCCTTCAAGCAAATATTCATTTTGGAGCAAATATCTCCAGAAATGCGCCTGCTAGTCAATCTCTAGGAAAACTAACCGGCCTTCAAGCTTTGGACTATTTTGCAGGCAATACAGACAGTCTACTCCTTTTCACCATTATTATCATCAGTATGGTCCTTGGAGTGGATCTATCACGAAAGCTCTACAAGAACTGCCTCAGCTACGGCATCTCTAAACTCAGCTATTATTTTTCTAAGTTCTTTGTTTTCGTTAGTATCGCACTTCTACACCTTCTCTTTATTCTGGCTATCTCCTTTGTGACTGCCAGCCTGTCCAACGGAATTGGAAGTGCACCTAGCCACTTTTGGAGTCAGCTGGGAGCTGCTCTTTTCGTTCAATTTCTCAACACCATCGCTTGGATTAGTATCATCTCTTTGGTCCTCTATGCCAGTCACTCTATCGTATCTAGCTTTTTAACCTATTTTATCGGCGGAGCCCTACTATCTATCCCTCTTATCTTTTATCCTGATAATGAATGGCTCCCCTATCTCACTCTACGTTTCAACACTGCTATGGCAGCTGATGGAGGAACAGTCATCAAGGCCATCCTTACGACATCAGCTGTTACCCTCCTCTTTCTCATTGGGGGACTGAAAATTTTTAAAACGAAAAATTTATAAGATGCTAGTAGTATTTTAAACAATAGGAGGAAATTCCATGTTACACACCATTCAGGCGGAACTCTTCCAGCTCATCCGTTCCAAACTTTTTTGGATAACAGAGGGTCTGCTCTTCCTCCTCATCTTCGTTAGCTCTTTTGGAGAAGCTAGCTTTAGCTTATATGTCTCTACACCTTCTGGACAAGATGAAATAGTCCGTCAAGGATGGACAGGATTTCAAGCTCTCAATCAAGTCGCTCACGATTTCCTCCCTTTTGTCATGATTGCAGTTCTTGTCCTCACTACTTCTTTATTGGGGCGAGACCTGACCAAAAAACTCTACAAGAATACATTGGCTAGTGGCCTTTCGCGAAAAGATTTTTATCTATTTAAAACTGCTACCCTTACAACTACTAGTCTTATTCAATTAGCTACCGTATTTGTCACAGCTTTTATCTTGGGAAGTATCTTTCATGGGCCTGGGATCATGCCAAAGGATTTCTTTGAGAATTTTTCACTATCCTTCTTTCGTGCCTTTGTCTTTATCATGGCCTGTAGTTCTGCCTTTGCCTGCTTACTCTACCTGACCTACTCCACTCTAGCCAGCTATCTAATTTTTTTCGTCCTGATAATGCTTCAGGCTAGCCTCCACGCTCTTTTCCCTCAACTAAATTCTGATTTCTTCACATTCTTGATCCTTGCCGGATCCCTTTGGGGTGGCTATCAGGCCTTCCAACACCGAGACTTATAAATTTACAGAGTTAGTTCCTGACTAGCTCTTTTTGTTTTTCTTTGTATTTCATATTTCTTTAGAAATACTTTAAAAAGACTTGAGAAATATTTGAAATTTGGTTTGTATACTATAGTTAAACCTAAGAAAGCGAGAATATACCATGCAAACTGTTTTAGAAGTAAAGCAAGTTACCAAACAATATGGCCAACAATATGCGCTTGATCATGTCAGTCTTTCGATCCAGAAAGGTGACATCTATGGACTGATAGGCAAGAACGGAGCTGACAAAACCACTCTTCTCAAGACCATTAGCCGGCTCATTCATGCCAACAGTGGAACCGTGTCTGTCTTTGGCTCGCAGAACTCTAAGGAATGGAACGAAGCCCTGCGTAAGATAGGAACTGTCATCGAGACACCAGTCGCTTACAATCAGATGACTGCTTATCAAAACCTCAACTACTACTGTAAGGTCCACCAGATTGCCCAGCCTGACCAGCTCATCAAGGAAACCTTGGCCTATGTCGGATTGAGCAATACTGGTAAAAAGAAATTCCGCAACTTTTCGCTAGGAATGAAGCAGCGCTTGGGAATCGCTATTGCCCTTATAAACAAACCTGAACTCATGATTTTAGATGAGCCCATCAACGGCCTAGATCCGCTTGGCATCAAGGAATTTCGACTGATGATTCAGCGACTCAACCAAGAATTGGGAATCACTTTTATCATTTCCAGCCACATCTTGTCTGAGCTTTATCTGGTAGCCACCAAGTTTGGCGTGATTGACCAAGGACGACTCGTCGCAGAATTCACCAAAGACGATTTTGACCGAGCCAGCGAAGATTATATCGTCCTCAAAACCAGCGATAGAGATCAGGCTGCCAATCTCATCCAAGGTAAGCTCCACTATCAGCTCAAGGATGCTGATAAATCTGACGAACTGCACATTGTCGCCCAAGAACAGGAACTAAATGACATCAACAGGGAGTTGGTCTTATCCAACATTCATGTCAATGCTATCTATGCAGCTCACAAAGATTTAGAAAAATACTTTACAGATTTAGTCCAGTAAGGAGAAAAAACATGTTACATACTTTTCAAGCAGATTTTTACCGTTTCTTTCGTTCCAAGGCTGTTTGGATTACCGAATTCATTTTTCTACTGACGACCTTGAGCGCAGTCTTTAGCAAATTAAATGCCGTCCAGCTGATACAAGCTGCCTCCAGCGCAATCGGTAATAATACTTTTATCATCATTATCCTCTCTATGGTCGTTATTGGGACAGATCTGAACAAGCAACTTTACAAGAACACATTGACCAGCGGCGTTTCCCGTACCAGTTTCTTCGTCTCTAAAGCCCTAGTCATGGTCTGCGTAACCTTCCTGCAGTTGGCTCTCTTTTATAGCATCAACTTTATCCTAGCAACCATTCTAAACGGTATTGGTGATTTATCCGCCACCTTCTTACTTCAATTTATTCTTCTATTCTTTGTGCAGTGCCTGACTGTCACGGCTTGGACAGCCATTATTTCCTTTATTCTTTATCTGAGTAAATCTATGATTGCTGCTCTGGGAGGTTACCTTTTCTGCGCATCTTTAACTGGATCTCTTGCGCAATTATACCCCAAATCTTTATGGCTGCAGCATTTCACCATGAGCTTTGACTTTGATACGCTTCAAAGCAACGGTGTAACCTTGAGAACTATTCTCATCGCCTTGGTCTTAGGAACCGTCTTCACCGTAGCAAGTATCTATACTTTCCACAAAAAAGATTTATAGTAAAAAGGAGCTGGTACTTAACTGGCTCCTATTAATTTTTTCATTTCACATTTCTTTAGAAATACTTTAAAAAGACTTGAGAAATATTTGATAATTAGTTTGTATACTAAAACTATAAACAAAGGAATTAAAGGAGAAACAGCCTGCAAAATGTTTTAGAAGTGAAAGGGCTCACTAAAAAATACGGTGATCAATATGCTCTGAAAGATGTCAGTCTTTCCATCAAGAAAGGAGAAATCTACGGTCTCATTGGTAAAAACGGCGCTGGTAAGACCACGCTGATCAAAATTATCACTCAAGTCATCTATCCTAGCGGAGGAACCGTGTCTGTCCTGGGCTCTCAGAGCCAACAAGAATGGACCAAAGCCCTCAGCCATACTGGATCTGTCATCGAGACCCCTGTAGCTCATGCCCACATGTCGGCCTATGAAAATCTGCGCTACTACTGTACCGACCGGGGTATTCCAAATGCTGACAAAGTCATCAAAGAAACCCTACAATATGTCGGCCTGACCGATACTGGAAAGAAAAAATTCCGCAATTTCTCTCTGGGGATGAGACAGCGGTTGGGCATTGCCATTGCCATTTTGGGGCGTCCCGACTTGCTCATCCTGGACGAGCCCATCAATGGTTTAGATCCAGTTGGGATTCAGGAATTTAGAGAAATGGTCAAGCGCCTCAATCAAGAACTGGGCATCACTATCATCATTTCCAGCCATATCCTGTCCGAGCTCTATCTAGTAGCAACTCGTTTTGGATTTATCAATCAAGGGCGTTTCATCAAAGAGCTGCCTAAGGAAGAATTTGACCGAGAAAGCGGCGACTATATCATCCTCAAAACGGATAATATCAAGCAAGCTGCTCATTTAGTGCAAGACAAGCTCGGCTACCAAATCAAGCCAACCAACAAGGAAGATGAGCTGCATATTTCCGGCCAAGTACATGAAATTCGCAAGATTGCCAAGGAACTAGTCCTAGCCGACATCCCAATCGGGGAAATCTACTACGCCCACAAAGACTTAGAAAAATACTTTACAGACTTAATCAACCAAGAAGGAGGAAACACTCATGTTTAATAGTATCAAGGCGGATTACTACCGTATCTTCCGCTCCGTAGGATTCTGGGGAGTGCAGGCTTTCTGCATCTTTGGAATTCTCCTCGCCATTTTCACTTCCCAAGCCGTCAGTTCCGACAACGGTATCTTTTTTGCCATATATGCCGTCACCTACAACATCGGCATGCTCTTTATTGCCTGCAATGTCATGACTAGCTTGCTTCTCGGTGTTGATCTCAATGACAAACTTTATCACAATAACCTGACTACAGGCAAGACTCGGACCCAGTATTACTTCTCTAAAGCACTGGTTATCGGAAGCTTGCTTCCTCTACAATTCATACTGCTCTATACTTTTGGTATTGTCATCGAATTTGTCCGAACCGGCGGTAATATGGGAACCCTGCCAGCTAATTTCTGGGGACAATTCGCAATACTCTTTGTCATGCAGGTCATCTGTACCTATGCTTGGTACTGCATTACCAGCTTTGTCCTCTACTTGACTCGAAACTATAGTGTCGTCTTTATCACCTATATCATGACCTATATCTTACTCGGTCTCCCTAGTCAAATGTTCGATGCCAATAATGAATGGTTCAAGGCTATCAAGATGGAGTTCTTCTACGAAGACGCTTCAATACCAGGTGTCATCACCAAAACAGCTATCTTTGCTCTCAGTCTGATCACGGTCTTTACCATCGCAGGACTGGTTACACTCAAGAAGAGAGACTTGTAAAATAAAAACTCAGCTAATCACTAAATTAGCTGAGTTTTTTGAGCGGATTTCACCCCTTCTGGTCTAGCCCGCTTTATCGGCTTTCTTTCACTGCTTCCAATCTTGCTTTTTCAAGAACAGACTGATGCAGACTCCTAGGATAAGGTAGAAAGTGACAAAGGCAAGGCTAGCTGCTAGACTAGTCGGATATGGAAAGATCTTGCCCATAGGAAAAAGAACATTAGATAGAAATCCTAGGGGAACAAAGAGTAAGAATAAAATCAAGGCTAGCTTAACCTGAAAAGAAGATCTTACCTCGGATAGATTGCGGCCTATTCCCCACACTAGTAGCCCTACTCCCTGGACGATCAGCACCGGTGTTAGCAAGACACTAACCTTGAGAAAATCAGCTAGGATAATGGAGAGGATGATGCCCAGACCGACCAAGCCAAGAGAGAGTTGATAGCAAATATTGCTGGCTATTCTCCTGTGCTCGATTGACTGATCTTCATCTTTCTGGACTACAGGCTCAATTCCCTTGAGCAGATAGTCTGTGGTCACCTCAAAATAGTCACTCATGGAAATGATCTTATCCAAATCAGGCATACTCTGCTCACTCTCCCACTTGGAAACGGCCTGTCTGGACACACCGATTTGGTCGGCTAGCCCCTCCTGCGAAATGCCCCGCGCTTTTCGCAGGTACTGGATTCTGTCTGATAGATTCATGGATTGTTTTACCTACTCTTTCTTATTTTTTATACTTTCTTTCATTGACACTCATTATAGCACAAGGCGAAGAGACTGCAAAGTCTGCCTGTCACCTCATCATACAATGCTAGGTTTATTCTTTTTCTTTGTTCATATAGCCAAAGTAATCTTGGTAAATGGTACCGTCCTTGTCGAAGACTGCTGTCGCCATGCCAGCCGATGTCTTTTCATGTTCCTTAACATAGTCTTAGATTTTCTGTCCGATTTGGCTATAGGATGTCCCAGAGGGAAGTCGAGCCTCATCAGCAGTAGCTGATAAAGCAGTTAAAAACAAAAAT
Source organism: Streptococcus sp. SG1 (assembly GCF_030439935.1). Taxonomy (NCBI): domain Bacteria; kingdom Bacillati; phylum Bacillota; class Bacilli; order Lactobacillales; family Streptococcaceae; genus Streptococcus; species Streptococcus sp. SG1. The sequence continues at coordinate 34,611 of NZ_JAQFJC010000005.1, forward strand.
AAGATTAGCATAATGAATAAAGGAACTTTCTTCATGCTTTTTCCTCCTTTAAATTAAACTCAAGTTTTTAATCAAAATCCTCAATGACAGCGATTCGTTCATTCCGAAATCAAAAACTTGGCTTCTGCTTTCAGATTAACAAAAAAGCCAGTTGCCTTTCTAGCGACTGGACTTGGAATAAAGAAAAAATCTAGTTGCTTTTTGAGTGATTGAACTTGGAATCATTGTCAACTGTCAGTTGCAAGTCAGTTATATCAAGGGTTTAGAGCATGTGGCTGATTTTTCACTTTGACAGGCAAAATGGCCTCTCTAAGATAATTGACTTCTCAAACCACAAAACAAAAAGACATTTTTATCATGCCTTTCTTTGATTTAATCTAAAAATAAACCTCAGCCAATTCAAAAATTAGCTGAGGTTTATGAGCGGATTTTAAGGCTAACTGATAGAGCTGAGCCTTCCTTATTTTGCTTTTTCAAGTCTTTTTTACAAGGTCACAACCAGTTCAAACCAGTCGTCCTCGGCTTTCATGGTCAAGTCCCCGCCTAGGATTTCGACTAACTGCTGGGTGATATAAAGCCCCAGACCAGATGACTCTTCACTACTAGAGAGATTTTCCGAATAGAAACGGTTGGTTAATTTATCCAAGTGTAAGATTGGTTGTTGGACGATATTTTTGACGATAAAGATACAGTGCTCCCCGTCTTGTTTCAGAGAAATACTGGCAGCCTTTTGACCATGTTTAAGGACATTGCTTATCATATTTTGGACAATGCGCTCCAAAATATCAGGATCCGTTGTCAAGGTCAAACCTTCAGTCAAATCAAGATCCAAGTCAATCTGAGCTTTTTGAAAGGCATCGTAATAAGCAAAAAGTTGCTGAGTCACCAGCTGAGAAAGATCCGTCTTAACAAAGGTTGGGCGAATAGCTCCCTCCATCAGTCTGCGATACTCCATTAAGGCCTCTAGTCGTTTGGACACCATTCCCAGACTATCCGCAATCTTGACTAGTTGCTGACTCTCTTGGTTATCTTCTTTTAATAGTTGCTGGGTATAGCCACTAGCAATGGTCAAAGGCGTCCGGATATCGTGAGCAATATTACTGATAGCCATGTCCAGAGTCTTCTTTTCTTGCTGTACCACAAAGGTCGTCTTATCCAGCTCCTGAAAGATCTCCTCAACCTCTTCAGTTAGCTCTAAAATACTTGCTACATGGACCGATGGAGCTAGCCTACTAGAACTAGCCTGTTGACGCTTTTGCCGGATTTGCTGAGCTACATCCTTAACTGCTATATGATAACGCACCAAAACGAGGACTAGAAGCAGACAGATAATAGCTAATAAAAATGCAAGAACTCCCATTTCAATCCTCCTTGAGTCTTACACCTAAGCCCCAAACTGTTTCAACATACTCTTCGGATGGATCTAGCTGAGCCAGCTTTTTACGTAGGTTGCTAAGATGAGTATTGAGGGTATTGTCCCCAGGAAGATAGGCTTCTTCCCATACAGATTCAAACAAAGCTTCTTTAGTAAAGATTTTTTTAGGATGGCGGAGCAAGAGTTGAAAAATTTGAAATTCTTTCTTACTCAAACGAACTTCTCGCTCTCCAAACACGGCCTGAAAAGTTGCTGGCAATAATTGAATATTCTTAAAACAAAGGCTTTCTTCCTCGGCTGATGCGGCATGTTGACTACGCAATTGGACTGTCACACGGGCAAAGACCTCATCCAGATTAAAGGGTTTGACAATATAGTCATTGGCACCATTTAAAAGGTACTCGCTGACCAGCGACTTCTCTCCCAAAGCCGTCAGCATCAGAATAGGCACTTGGCTGTTAGTCCTGCGAATTTCCTTCAATACTTGGTCACCATTCTTACCAGGCAACATGATATCCAGCAAGACCAGGTCAGGCTTTTCTCGCTCAAAAACAGCCAGCCCTTCTGTTCCCGAATAGGCTGAGTAAACTTCATGTTCTTTCTCAAACAGACTTGTCAGAATCGCATGAATATCATTATTGTCTTCAATCACCAGAATCCTAGCCACAGTCCTTCTCCTTCGCTACATTTTTACTATTAGTGTAGCAAGGAAAAAGACGTAAGTCAATGAAATGTCGTCTTCGTACAAAACTTTAGAAATATTTTAGAATTTCTTGAAGAATATTTGAAACCTGTTCCTTACAATGAAAGAAAGCAATATTTCTGGATCGCGTGTAGAAAGGAAGCAAAGAATGATTAGAGTATTTTGTAGAGTTATCTTTAGAAGTATAAGATTCGCTATTGAAGATTTATAAAAGAAAATTTATTTACACTATTTCTTTTTAGGGTCATAATACTTAGATTCTCCCAGTTCTCATCCTATTCAGTCTAAGATCGGAATGGGGACAAATCAAAAACAAGGCTGAGACATTCATATCTCAGCCTTTTTCCTATTTTACAGATGCTCCGTTAGTCGCGATGACTTCCTTGTACCAGTCAAAGGATTTCTTCTTAGAACGTTTGAGCGTTCCCTTGCCTTCATTGTCCCGGTCCACATAGATAAAGCCGTAGCGCTTCTTCATCTCGCCAGTTCCGGCTGATACTAGGTCGATACAGCCCCAGGTCGTGTAACCCCACAGAACTACCCCATCTTCATTGATGGCTTCCCGCATAGCCTTGACATGGGCCGCCAAGTAGTCAATCCGGTAATCATCAGCCACATAGCCATTTTCATCTGGAGTATCCACTGCACCCAGACCATTTTCCACGATAAACATAGGCTTTTGATAGCGATCCCAGATGGTATTAAGCGTAATACGCAAGCCCAGAGGATCGATCTGCCAGCCCCACTCCGAGCTTTCCAAATAAGGGTTCTTGAGAGAAGCAAAGATATTGCCCTCGGTCAGCTCATTGACCTTAGGATCGCCCGAAGCTACCCGACTCGCATAGTAAGAGAAGGAAATGAAGTCCACCGTATGCTCCTTGAGCAGCTGCAGGTCTTCTTCAGTCATTTCGACAGTGATGCCCTCGCGCTCCCAAGCTTTCTTGGCATAGTTAGGATATTCACCACGCGCCTGCACATCAATGAAGAAATAGTTTTTCCTGTCTTCCTCCATACTAGCCCATACATCGCGTGGATGACAGGTATTAGGATAATTTTGACCCGCAGCCAGCATACAGCCGACCTTATTTTCTGGATCAATCTCATGAGCCAGCTTGGTGGCAATAGCTGACGCGACCAGTTCATGATGGGCCGCTTGATACTTGACCTGCTCCTCATTTTCGCCTTCTTCAAAGCAGAGCCCCGCCCCCATAAATGGTGCATGGAGAATCATGTTAATCTCGTTGAAGGTCAACCAGTACTTGACCAAGCCCTTGTAGCGGGTAAAGAGAGTACGGCAGAGACGCTCGTAAAATTCTAGCATGAGACGATTCCGCCAACCACCATATTGCTCAATCAAGTGCATGGGACAGTCAAAGTGAGTAATGGTCACCAAGGGCTCAATGCCGTACTTACGACATTCCTTAAAGAGGTCTTCGTAAAATTTCAGACCCGCTTCATTAGGCTCCAGCTCATCCCCCTTAGGAAAAATCCGACTCCAAGCAATGGACAGCCGATAGGTTTTAAAGCCCATCTTACCAAAGAGGGCAATGTCCTCCTTGAAGCGATGGTACATGTCAATAGCTTCCTTGGCTGGGTAGAAATAGCCATCCTCAAAGTCAAACATCTTTTTCTTACCCGTTATGATAGCCATACGGTCCTCACCAATCGGCACCACATCTACATTAGCCAGCCCGCGACCATCTGCATCATAAGCACCTTCGCACTGGTTGGCAGCTGTCGCTCCGCCCCACAAGAAACCATCAGGAAAAGTCAGTTTTTCAGTCATATTTCTACTCGCTTTCTAATTGCTTGTTTATTTACTCATATTATAGCTCATTCTGTAAACCTTTTCTTATAAAATAATGCGATATAATGATACTATTCTACTATTTAAGTTAATCAGATCGTTTTAAAAAAATTATCCCCTCAAAAAAAGAAAACAGTCCCTTAAACAAAAAAAGAAGACTGAAAACCAGTCTCCTCCGTTCCTTTTAAATCAAAGCTGTGATAGCCGTTACGAGGCCAAAAACAATACCAGGTGCATTGGCTGCTGCAAGTGGTATATCTCTGTCCTTTTTGAAAAGTCCATAGTAGACCCAGAGACTGCAGTTGATCGCTGCAACCAAAGGCTGGATGAAATTCCCCTTTTGACCAGCCAAGTTGTTCATGATTTGTGGGAAGTAAGACACATACATCATAACAGACATAAAGGTCGCTACCCAACCTAAAATTTTCATTTGTTTTTCAGACATTTTTATAGCCTCTTTCATTTTTGCTGAATCTTATTTTATAATCTTCTTTCAAAACAATCAAGTCTTTAAAACTTTTGTTATAAAGATGTAAACTATCACAATCTTGTGATAAGAAATAAGAGTGAAGTTAGGAAAAATAGTTATAAGCAGAAAAACACATATTTTTATGTGCTGAAAAATCTTGATACTGGGTCTTTTATTGCTGAAATAGTTACTTCATTTTATGATAAAACTGACTTTTTGGCCAGAATCAATATTTTCCTAAATCTACAACTTGTTGATATCTACTTTCATCATCAATATGATGGGCAATTTCTAACATCATAACAGGAAGAGAAAATAGTAGTTCATGTACCATGAGTGCGTTTTCTTTATCTAGGGTTGCTGTCACTTCATCAGCTAATAACAGATTTTTTCTACGAAGAAGAAAGCGTGCCAATTCAATCCGCACCCTTTGTCCCCCAGAAATATTCTCCCCGTTATTCTTGATAATAAAATCCAGCCCACCTGTCAATTCAAAATCTAGTTTGACTTGTTTCAAAACAGCAAGCAATTCTTCCTCAGAAAATTCTTGTCCTAAGGTCAAATTGTAACGCACTGTATCGTTAAAGAGAAATGGGTGTTGGTTAATAATTCCTATACTGGATACAAAACTTGATGTAGATTCATTAACAGTTGTCACGCCGATAATTTCTCCCTCATCTGCTATTTCTTCTCCAGTAATGAGTCGGAACAAGGTTGACTTACCACAACCACTCGGTCCTTTGATTAAAACTTTCTGACCTGCTTGAACATCCAAGTTTAGATGAGTAAAAAGCTGTCTGTCACCATAGGATTTACTTAAATTTTTAATGTGCAGGGCATGCAATTCTTGCGCATCTTTTTTATCTATCTGTTTTACATCTCCAATTTCTAATATTCCAAAAATCTTATCTGCTGTCGTTTTTGCCCCTTGTATATCTACAGCATCATACATAATAGTCTGAATGGGGCTCACTAACTGACCTGCTGCGATGTACATGGCAACAAGACTTGCCACTGACACTTTCTGCCCAGCCATAGCAAAGTAAAAACCTAAAACAAGTGGTAAAACTTGGCTCAAAAAGACCATGAATCCGTTGCAAAAGAAAATAATATTATGGGTAAAGCAAAACTTTTGAATTGCTCGTTGATATTTTAGATTAATCTTCCAAAATCTGTTCTGATTTTCAGAAATTGCTTGGTTCATGAGTAGAGTATGTGATCCTCGGATACTATCAGATACTTGATTATGAACTTCTACTCTGCCTTGCGCCATGTCATCACCAGTATGTTTGAGTCTTTTATTCATCAAGAACTGAGGAATAGGACGTAGAATAGTGAAAAAGACAAAAATGCTACCTAGCAACAAACTTTGCGAAATAATATAAATCGCTGTTAGTAATGCAACAAAGCTCCAGCAAATGATATTGACGTATTTTTCTAAGTAATTATCCCCCAAATACTCCATATCTTGTGTGAGCATGGTGATTTTTTCATCTTCGCTAAAATCTTTATTTGTCATCAGCTTGTCAAATAAATCTGCCCTCATATTCATTTGAATTTCACGACGAAAAACATTATGTGTATGATTACAAAAGAGCATTAAGCTATACAGGACAAAGTATACTGTAAAGCCAAAAACAGCAAACTGTATAATTTTAGAATAAGTCAATTCTCCTTGATTTAAGGACAAGGCTTGTGATACGACTAAGGGTTGAGCAAGAGCCAAACCTCCATTTGCCAGTGCACCAATGATAGTATAAAACTTCGTTTTCTTGTCCAGATAGTGAAATATTTTATTCATAATGCCCTCCTAGAAAAAGAGAGAGGCTAGCACTCCTCTCCATTTCTATTATATAAACTTAACAAATATTACAATCTCATTATTCCTATCTTCTATCTGTTTTAAATATTTGTTTACCTCATTTTCTTCAAGTAAATATTTATTCTCTTCCAAATAGGCAATATATTCACTTTCCGTTGTTTTATTTTCTTGTATATTCTTCTTCAATTCATTCGTAATCAAAAATGAATGATTATTTTTGGTATTAAAATATACACTACCATCTTCAGTATCATACCTTAAGACATATCGTGATAACTTTCATATTACCACCTCTTTATCTTTGCTTTATTTTAAATACATTATACAACTATTAAAATAATAACTCAAGAAAAATCAGAATATTAGAAAAGTTCTACATTTTAATAATTTTCAATCGAGTACAAACTAATTTCAAATTCCCTTATCTACCACTATACATGCCGTACTATCACTTTTCTGTTCGTAGAGACACAATCTCTCTATTCCTTCCTCTAAGGTTAACTTCAAATGACTACGCGTCCTATTTCATACGATAAAAATCAATCACTAGACCAGCAGGGCCTTTAACTAGCAGGGATTCTGTTCCCCAATCAGTTATAGCTGGACCGTGTAAAATCTCGGCACCAAACTCTTTCAACCGTTTGCAGTTCTGGTCTACATCCTCAACCTCGATGTGGAGAATGATCCCTGACTGAAAATTTTCCAAAGGAACCAAATGATTTTGGGACAACATGAGACAGTGACTGCCAACCGTGAACTGAGCAAAACTGTCGTCAACATAGTCTGCCTTTTTATCCAAAATACGCTCCAAGTCAGCACAGACTTGAGGAACATTTGACACGATGATATCTAATTGATTTAAATTCATTTACTCTCCTCCATAAAAAGACCGGATTGCTCCGATCTTTTCAAGTTCCGCTCTATGAAAATCAAAGAATAAACAAGGCATCGAACCGCAGGCAGTACTGAAGTACGGCAAGGTGAAGATAACACAGTTTACATTTGATTTTCGACGAGAGGAATTATTTAATTGCCCGTGATTGCAATCCTTCTTCTTCCAAGAAGAGGCGGAATGGTACGAGTTCTTCTGCTTCGTATTTTTCCTTGAAGGCTTTGATTGCTTCTTCTGAGTGAAGTTTTGGATCGAGTTCAAGTACTTCTACTGGAAGTGGACGATGTTGAGAGATACGAGCATCGATGACAACAGTTTTACCTTCTTTGTTGAGTTTTACAGCTTCTGCAACAACTGCGTCGATGTCTTCGATACGATCAACTGTAAATCCAACAGCTCCTTGAGCTTCAGCGATTTTCGCATAGTCAGCATTAGGGAAGTCACAACCAAACAAGTGTTTGTTTGTGTCTTCGTATTTGTCCTTGATGAAGGCATATTTACCATTTGAGAAGACAAGGTTGATAACTGGAAGGTCGTATTGAACATTTGTGATCACGTCTGGGTAGCACATGTTGAATGCACCGTCACCCATGATGTTCCATACTTGGCGATCTGGATTGTCTTTCTTAGCAGCTATACCACCAGGAAGGGCAATACCCATTGTCGCAAAGAGTGGAGATGTACGCCACATGTTCTTAGGTGTCATGTGAAGGTGACGAGTAGATGTTTGAGTAGTGTCACCTACGTCGATTGAGTAGATAGCGTCTTGATCAGCATGTTTGTTGATTGCATTGTAAACTTGGTACAATTGCAATTCACCCTCAGTTTTACCTTCGAGTTTGTTCATGTAATCACGCCAGTTTTGGTTGTTCTTCACGTTTGCACGCCACCATGGAGTAGATTCTACTGGGTTTACTTTGTCAAGGATTGCTTTCGCTGCTTGACCTGCATCACCAAGGATTGAAGCGTCAAGGGCATGACGTTTACCAAGTTTGTATGGATCGATATCGACTTGAATGAATTTTTCAGTGTTCTTGAAGGCTTCGTAAACTTCAGCAAATGGGAAGTTTGAACCAAGGAAAAGAACTGTGTCTGCTTCAAAGACCACTTCGTTGGCTGGTTTCCAACCAACACGGTAAGCAGAACCTGTCAAACCTTCGTAGTTCCATTCAAAAGCTTCAAAGTTTTTACCAGTTGTGATGATTGGTGCTTTGATTTTACGTGACAATTCAGTAATCACTTCACCAGCTTTGACACCACCGTAACCAGCATAGATCACTGGACGTTCAGCATTGTTCAAGATTTCAACTGCTTTGTTGATTTCAACTTCGTTCAAGGCAGGAGCGATGAATGAGCGTTCGTATGAACCTGAACCGTAGTATGAGTTTTCGTCGATTTCTTGGAAACCAAAGTTTACTGGAATTTCAACAACAGCTGGACCTTTTTTAGAAACTGCAGCACGGCAAGCTTCGTCGATTACTTTTGGCAATTGCTCAGCGTAAGCGACACGTTTGTTGTAAACAGCGATACCGTTGTACATTGGGTTTTGGTTCAATTCTTGGAAGGCATCCATGTTGAGTTCGTTAACTGGACGTGATCCAAGGATAGCAAGGAATGGAGTGTTATCCATAGCTGCATCATAAACACCATTAATCAAGTGAGTCGCACCTGGACCACCTGAACCAACTGCAACCCCGATTGAGCCGCCGAATTTAGCTTGCATGACCGCAGCAAGAGCACCTGTTTCTTCGTGGCGAACTTGCAAGAAGCGGATATCTTTGTCTTCAGCCAAAGCATCCATGAGTGAGCTGAGTGTTCCTGATGGGATACCGTAGATGGTATCTACGCCCCATGTTTTCAATACGTTGAGCATTGCTGCAGATGCAGTAATTTTCCCTTGAGTCATAAGAATAACTCTCCTTCAATAAATTAAATTTTCAGTTATTGAAAACATTTTCACTTGTGAATGAAAACGCTTCAAGCAACTTTACTATATCAATTTACCATGTTTTTTCTCACTTGTATAAGAATATGCTCAGAGATGCTCAATCCCTATTACATAACAGATGCTCTTTTTTGAGAAAATTTCACAAACTATAGTAGAATAGGATATTTTATTATAATTTGCATGCACCTCTAAGACTTGTAGCTGTAGGAAATCGAACAAAAAGAGGCTGGGACAAAAGTCCTAGCCTCTTAATTGTTTTTGGATTGTCGAGCAAGACGCAGTGGTTGAGTGGGCTCTACTACATTGATTTCATTAGCTTTTACAGCCCTACTCAAATGTGCGGAGGTGAGACGACGAAATCGAATTCTAACGAATTACCGATTTCTGTCCCACTCTCTTTTTGTTTCATTTAATCAATTTTCTCAACATTGAGAAGCAGCGAGCTAGTCAAAACAGACAAAGAACTAAGGGCCATAGCAAGACCTGCTAGTTCTGGATTGAGGGTCAATCCCAGTCCTACAAAGACTCCAGCAGCAATTGGAATCCCAAGGATATTGTAGATAGAGGCCCAGAAGAGATTGAGTAAGATCCTGCGGAAGGTCTTTTGACTCATGTCAAAGGCGCGCACAACGCCAAGTAAATCATTTTGCGTGAGCACGATGCCACCGGACTCGATCGCAATATCCGTTCCAGATCCCATAGCGATCCCCACATCCGCGATCGAGAGAGCTGGAGCATCATTGATCCCATCTCCAACAAAGGCGACCTTGCTAGCTTCTTGCAGTTTTTGGATGGCGCTAGCTTTTTCTTGAGGAAGGACATCAGCAATGACGGTGTCAATTCCCACTTGCTTAGCAATAGCTTGAGCCACCCGTTCATTATCCCCCGTTAACATGACCGTTTTCAAGCCCCGTTCTTTGAGCTTTTTGATCGCTTCTTTTGAGCTGGCCTTCGGAGCATCTTGAATGGCAATCAAGCCAATCACTTGCCCATCCACAGACAAACTGATCACTGTTTTGGCCTGCTCTTGCAACTCTACCATCCGTTTTTCAAGCTCCGGATCCATCGCTGTCCCGTCATGAAGTTTGCCATTTCCCAAGGTCACCAACTGCTGGTCGATCTGACCTTGGACCCCTTTTCCTTCAATCGCTTGGAAGTTTTCCACAGGGAATAACACCAAACCTTTTTCTTCTGCTTGGGATAACACCGCTTGGGCTAGTGGATGTTCTGAAAAAGTTTCAAGACTAGCAGCCAGTGTCAAGACACGCGCTTCATCTCCTACAACATCGGTTACAAGTGGTTGGCCAATGGTAATAGTCCCTGTCTTATCAAACACAACGGTTTGAATCTTTTGCACTTCTTGAAGAACTGTTCCATTTTTAATCAGAACCCCCATCTTGGCACTACGGCCGGTTCCGACCATCAGGGCTGTTGGGGTTGCTAAACCAAGGGCACAAGGACAGGCAATAATGAGGACAGAGACTGCATAGAGCATGGCCTCTTGAAGCGACGCGCCCAGAAGCACGGACCAAACCCAGAAAGTCGCAATGGCCAAAATCGTCACCACTGGAACAAAGATACCTGAAATCTTATCCGTCAAATCTTGAATAGGAGCACGACTGGATTGGGCCATTTTGACAAAGTCCACAATTTGAGATAAGAGGGTCTCACTACCGACTTTTTCAGCCTTAAAGAGAATGGTCCCATTGCTGTTGATAGTGGAGCCGATAACTGCATCACCAACTGATTTTTCCACAGGCAAGCTTTCACCTGTCACCATCGACTCATCAATGGTCGTACTTCCTTCTACAATCGTCCCATCAACCGCAATCTTTTCCCCAGGACGGACCCGAATCAAGTCATCAATTTGGATATCTTCCGCCGCCACCTCAACATAGTTCCCATCACGGAGAACTTGAGCCGTTTTTGCCTGCAAATCCAACAACTTTTCCACAGCCTCGGAGGCATTGTTACGCATCCGTTCTTCAAAGATTTGCCCTAAGAGGATAAAGAAGATGATAAAACCCGCAGCCTCAAAGTATACTGGCTGACCAGTAAAAAGGGCAAATACACTATAGACATAGGCTACCAGGGTTCCAAGAGCTACCAAGGTATCCATATTGGAATGGTGCTTCTTAAATGAGGCCCAGGCACTCTTGATAAAAGGAACTCCTGCTACCAACATGATCGGCGTTGTAGCTAGAAAAGTCCCCCAGCGACTGACTGTATGGGATACAAATCCTGCCATCATCCCGATCATCAAGATCAATAAGGGAAGGGTAAAGATACTAGTAATCCAAAAGCGACCCAGTAAACCTAAGACACGACGGCTTTTTTCCACAACCGTGTAGGAACCCTTTTGCATCTTCATTCCACATGAAAACTCGAAGTCCCCTGTTTCTGTCGGGGTAAAGGATATCACCTTATCCACACCGACTTCCAAAGGCTCTAAAATCCCCTGATCTTCAAACAAAATTTCCTTGTAACAGCCGGAAGGATTGACCCGATGGAAGGTGATTTCAGCAGGGATCCCTTTTTGAAGTTGAAATTCCTTTGGACTATAGCCTTTTTCTGCTGTAATACGGATCTTTTGCACTCCGTTTTCCACAACTGCTTTTTGTTTTTCTACCATACCTACTCCTTTATTCCACAATCATGTGACCATGCATCATGTTCATTCCACATGAATACCCATATTCGCCCGCTTTTTCTGGCGTAATTTCAATGACATGTTTTTCACCTAAAGGCAAATCTTCATGAACGCCAAAATCTGGAAAGATCACTTGAGCCAGACATGAAGATGGATCCTTGCGATTAAAGATGATCCGGGCTGGAACATTCTTTTTCAGGACAATGGTTTCAGGCGAATAGCCCCCCATGACTTCGACTTCAATTTCTTGATAACCTGATTTCTGACGAGCGTGGCCGCTTACCTTTTCATGCTCTGCAAAGAACCACCAAGCAATAAAAGCAACCACAAGTAAACAAACAATACTAATCAACAATCCAAACATGGAATTTCCTTCTTTCTATTACATACAATTGCAAGGGACTGTTTCGACAGCCTCTGCTTTCTTTTCTTCCAGGACCTGCTGCAGCTGATTAAGATCTGCAAGCGTAAAGTCACTCGCCTGAATCAAGTTTTCAAGCACCTGGACAATTCTTTTTGAGCAAACCTTGTCTTTCACCTCCTCAACCACCAAGTCTAAACTCTGGTCCTGCGTCAACAAAGCCGAGTAAACAAAGGCTTTGCCTATTTTTTCTCTAGTCAAGCACCCCTTTTCCACCGAGCGCGTCAAGAGAGTCTTGATGGTCGACTTCGACCAATCAAAGCGCTCGGACAAGACGGCGATCAAATCCGTGCTGGTCTGCTTGCCTTCCATCCAGATAATCTTCATGATGCGCCATTCCGCATTGGAAATTTGCATAGCTTCTCCTTTCAAAATCTACATTTGTAAATCTTATGATGCTATTTTACCACTAACATTTACATTTGTAAACAAAAAGTTTTAAAAAAACAAATCTTCCTTTAAAGATTTGTCTGGTTGGGCTTTTTTCGCTCCCTATTTTTATCTCTATAACGTCTCCTGCAAAGCCTTGGACAGGGCTGCATAGCCAGCAATGGTCAGATGGAGACCATCTGTTGTGTAGTCTGGGCGCAGCTGGCCTCCCTCGTCCAGAAAAGCATCGTAGAGATCGATAAATTGGACATTCATGTAGGCGTTAGCCAGCTGGCGATAGGCCTGATTGAGGTCCTGAATCTTCCCGTTCGTCCTGAGATAAACTGTCCCCTTGTACTCTTCTCCCTCATTCACTGGCAAGACTGATAGAAGCTGGATCTGGGCCAATGGGTACTCTCTGGAAATCTTCTGAATCACTCCTTCAAGATTTTCCAGTGTCTCAGACTGAGGTATTTCTTTACCAATATCATTGGTTCCTATTAAAATAAAAACCTTATCTAAAGCAGAACCAAAGAGGTGGGCATCAAGGTTGTCTAGGAGCAAATCCGTCTTGTAGCCACGAATTCCACGGTTAATCAGGACCTTATTCGTCTGTAATAGTTCCTGTAAAGGGTAGTATTCTACGATGGAATCTCCGATAAAAATAATATCTGGTTCCTTAACGGATACTTGATTCAATTCTCGGTATTTATCCTGCATTTTTGCCTGCTCTTTCAAGAGCCATTCTTCTAATAATTGTACTGCCATATTCCCTATCTTTCTTTTAAATACTGCTCTAAAACTTGAAGAACACCTGCCTCATCATTACTTGGTGCAATATATTTGGCCATTCTTTTGACTTTTTCTTCTCCGTTTTCCATAGCAAAAGAATAACCAGCCAATTCAAGCATTTCTATATCATTTTCGCTGTCGCCAAAAGCCATGATTTGATCAGCGTCAATCTTCCAACGCTCCATCAAACTACGCAGTCCCCAGCCTTTGTGGATTCCTCTTGGCAATAGATCAATAGCCCCGTAGCCACTGGTAACTGCATTGAGTCGCCCTGCAAAATCTTGATTGATTCTCTGTGTCACAGAACTAGTCTGCTCTTCATCTACTACGATACTCATTTTTATAACAGCTTCTTTATCCAGCTCCTGAAAATCACTGAGAAAATGAATCTGCCGGTAGAATTCCCTGGCTCTTTCTTCCGTCATAATTCTATCTACAATAGGAAAGTCCATTCCTTCTAAGGTGTGAGGACCATTTTGCAGATTAGCAACCAAATGGTAATTTCGTTCTCTGCTAGCAAAATATTCTAAAACATCCTGGACCAGATGGCTATCCCAATGCTGCTCCACAATCTTGTCTTCCCCTTCGAAAATTCGGGCGCCATTAGCTACGACAAAGGTAATACGATTCGCCAGTTCTGGACCAAAAAGATTTCGCATCCGACCGATTTCATTACCAGTAGCTACTACAAAGCGAATGTCTCTCTTATCTAGCTCATCTAAAATAGTAGTCAGACGAGGAAGATCTAGCTGTCCCAGACCATCCAGCAAGGTCCCATCCATATCTGTCGCAATCATTCTGATGCTCATACAATTTCCCCTTCTTCTGGCAAATGCCACTGACCGCTCGTTTCATAGTCTTCTATAATTCTTCTAGCCCCATTTGTTATTTCCTTGGGATAATGAAGGCTTTCAAGGGTATTCACTGCATTTTTGGTCAGGGCACTCCCCTCTTTAATCTGATAATCAAACACAATCTCTCCGTCACGGTATTGGCTGTCGAAGTGAAATTGATCATTTAAATCTCCAGAAGTAGCCACCAACTCCACATCATGACTGGAAATCATGTATAGACAGTGACGCTCAGCCAGCCATTTTATAATACCTAGACCTGCACCAATCCGCTCAAGAGTGTTGGTTCCCTTAAAAAGCTCATCGATGAAGAAATAATGGATTCCTTCTTGTTCCAAACTCTCTAGCATCCGCTTAATGGTGCGACTCTCAGCAATAAAATAGCTGTCGCCTGTCTCGATACTATCGCTCACATCCATTGCTGTCAAGACCGAACCATAGGCTAGGTTGAGACTATCTGCACAGGCAAAGTTCAGGCTTTGAGCCAGAATAGCATTGATGGCAACTGTCCTCAGATAGGTGGACTTCCCAGAAGCATTGTCTCCACTGATCATGATGTTTTTGGTAAAGCTGACATCATTGCTGACTGGCTGACTAAGTAGAGGATGATAGAGTTTTTTGCCCTCTATTCCCGCCTCTTCACAAAAACTCGGCTGACAGTAAAAGGGAAGAGATTCTTTGTAGCTCAATAGGCTTATAGCTGCTTCCAAGCGACCCAGAATATCTAAAACAGACTTTGCCTCCTGCTGATGGTGAAAAATTTGTCTGGAAATATAGGATTGAGCCATCTGAGGAATTAAGAAAATCATATTCAGATAGAGCAAGATGATTTCTAACTCTGACCCACCTGATTGATTTTGAAAAACTGAACCAAATACCCTAGCAGCACGGAAAGGTTTGATAGATGGCTTTAAATGTTCGTGGCCTGGGAAATTCAAGCCCTTCATTTTATCAGCTATATAGAAAATCCTGACTAAGTAACTCATATTTTCCAGCTTCATGGACAAAGACCAGCGTGTCATGGCTGAAAAGATTATATTGACCACTAGGCTGGTCAAAAATAAAACTAGGCCTAGTGAATCAGCTACAAATATAAGACCCAAGGAGATAATTGGCAACAAACCTAAGAGGATATAAAGAGGCCACCAGTAATTGGGCTTGATGGGCTGTAAAACTAATTTCTTGGCATGATTGTAATTCTTCTTACCTAACTGAGCAAATAAAACTTGCAGATCCAAGCGCTCCTTGGGATGGTTTTTCAAATAGCTCTGCAATTGTTCAAAAATCGGATCTGCTTCAAAGCGTTGCAACCTCAGTTTACTATACAAGTACTCAGAACCAAGACTAGACTGGGCCCCAGCATCTATCTTAGAGAAAATATCATACAAATCCAAATCCGACCAGGTTTGATCGTCTACTAAGCTATCGTATGACTGAAGTTCCATTTCCAGCAGAAGAGACTCACATAGACTCGCTTCGCTATCGGCTTTAGCCAAACGATTAGAACTTCCCCAGTAGCCTGCCAATTTTTGTTTGAAACGGTGGCGACTCACCATTCCAATAATATAAATCACAACACAAATCCCTAAAATAAAGAACAGGATTTTAAAAGAAGAATCAAACATAAGAACTCCTTAATAGCAATTGAAATAATCCCCCTCATTATACTACTTGATATAGTAAAAATCAAAGAGACATTCAACCGCCAACAATTAAAAAGCGGGTTCGAAAACCCACTTTTTACTCTTTAATGATAGAGACTATCTCCATTCGTCGCAATGACTTCTCTGTACCAATCAAAAGATTTTTTCTTGTAACGGGCTAGAGTTCCACTACCATCATCGTTGCGGTCAACGTAGATAAAGCCATAACGTTTGCTGAGTTCTGCCGTACTGGCTGAGACCAGGTCAATACAGCCCCAAGTCGTGTAACCTAGCAGTTCTACGCCATCTTCCAGCGCTTCTCCCACCTGCTGCAAATGCTGTTTAAGATAATCAATACGGTAGTCATCTTCAACCGTTGGGCCATTTGGACCATCCACCAAGACATCCTTGGCACCGAGACCATTTTCCACGATAAAGAGAGGCAACTGATAGCGATCATAAAAGCTATTTAGCACTAAGCGCAGGCCGACTGGGTCAATCTGCCAGCCCCATTCTGAGCTAGCCAGATGAGGATTTAGGATGCCACCTAGAAGATTGCCTCGGCCAGAAGAATAATTTTCCGGATCATGAGCTGCAACCACACTCATATAGTAAGAGAAGGAAATAAAGTCTACAGTATTTTCAGCCAAAAGCTCTTTGTCACCTGGCGCAAACTGAATCTCAATCCCATTTTCCTTGAAGAAACGATTGATATAGGCTGGATATTTTCCACGCGCATGGATATCAGAGAAGAGGTAGTTTTGATTTTCAAATTCCCGTGCTGCCAGCACATCTTCAGGCTTAGGTGTCATAGGATAGGCCGGCATAGCCAGAACCATACAGCCAATCTTAAAATCAGGATTGATCTCATGACCGATCTTTGTTGCCAAGGCAGAAGCCACCAGCTCATGATGGACCGCTTGATAGAGGTCCTGCTTGGATAGTTCTTCAGCTGGCGTGGCAATGCCACCGCTCATAAAGGGCGCATGGAGGACAGAGTTGATTTCATTAAAGGTTAGCCAATACTTGACCTTGTCCTTATAACGGGTAAAAACCGTACGAACATAGCGCTCATAGAAGCCGATCAAATCACGGTTGGCCCAGCCATTGTACTGACGCGCCAAGTGTAGAGGCGTTTCATAGTGAGACAGGGTAATCAGCGGCTCTATTCCATATTTAGCCAGTTCGTCAAAAAGATTGTCATAGAATTGTAGACCAGCTTCATTGGGCTCCAGCTCGTCTCCATTTGGAAAAATCCGAGACCAGGCAATGGAGGTCCGGTAGACCTTGAAACCCATCTCCGCAAAGAGGGCAATGTCCTCCTTGTAACGATGGTAGAAATCAATTCCTTCCAGCTTGAGATTATCTGGTGTCGGACCCTCGGTAATCAAAGGATTGCGATCACCTGGCGAGGCCGGCACTCCGCCTTTTGGAGTCACATCCTGAACAGACAGTCCTTTTCCATCCAGATTATAGGCGCCCTCATATTGATTTGCCGCCGTTGCACCACCCCAGAGGAAATTTTTAGGAAATTTAGCCATTGCATTTCTCACTTTCGTTTTTTCTTTGATTATATTATAATCTTAGATGAAAATATTTTTTTGCACAATTCTCTTATATATTGATACTATTCTACTACAAGGAGCAGGGAATGCTAGATCTTGGACAACTTCATAAAAATACCGTATATAAAAATCAAGGGACCCCCTATTCACTGACCCGCACTATTACTGAAGATGGGCAACCGGACATCCTCTTTCATTGGCATACTGACGTTGAAATGATCTATGTCCATGAGGGGACTGCTAAGTTTCATATTGACCAGGAATATTTCAACAGCAAGGCGGGAGATATCATCCTGATCCGCCCCAATGCTCTACACTCCATTCATCCTATCGAAAATCAAAAACACTACATGGATGCCTTGAACTTCCAGCTGGACTTAATGGGCTACTCTGCCATGGACCAGGCTAGTATTGATTACCTTCAACCTCTCTACAAGGGGGAGCTGGACTTTGTTCACGTGATTGAACCCCATCACAAGGGCTATCAAGCCATCCGTTCCTGTCTGATTGAGACCATGGAGACTGGCTATCATCGCAAGGACTACTTTGAATTTCAGATAAAGGCCCAGCTTAACCAGCTCTTTTATCTGCTTTTTGAAAATGGTTATGTTGTCTCCAAAACGCAATCTTTGGAAGGCTACCGCAAAGAAGAGAAGATCAGGACAATTATTGATTACATCAACCTTCATTATCAGGAGGAGTTAACGATTGATCATCTGGCTAATATTTGCGGCTACAGCGCTACTCATTTTATGAACTTTTTCAAAAAACAAATTGGCATCTCCTGCATGGAGTTCCTCATTCAGTTTCGATTGAGAAAGGCGACCGAGCTTCTGCAACATTCAAATCTTTCAGTCCTTGAAATTGCGAGTCAATCTGGCTTCAACAACTTGTCTAACTTCAATCGTCAGTTCAAAAAATACTATCAAATGACTCCCAGACAGTATCGAAAGAAATGACATTTATTGAAACACATAAAAAACAGCTTCGACGATATCCGAGGCTGTTTTATTTGTCAAAAATATTGAAAATTATCTTTTTTATCTTGCTTGTCTTTTTATCCAAATCATTTAAGTCAGCAAGGCCAGAATGATATTAACAAGTCCCAACACTAGCAAACTTCGCAAAAGCAAATGTCCTAGCTTCTCTTTAAAGAAATTGCGTCGAAGAAAAAGGCCAAAAATCAGCAGAACGATGGCTGCTAAAGCCAGAATCAACCAAATCACCAAAAGCAACCAAAAGAAAATGAATTGATATAAGAACATGACTCCTCCTAATTCTCTAGTAAGCATGACCAGTAATGAGAGCATAGATAATTCCAAAAACAAAGTATAAAGCAAGCCCCAAGCCAAACAAGAGCCATAGACGTCCCAAGAACTTCAAATAGAGAGACTTGCCTGGCTGACCAAAGAAAATTATCAAAAGAGCCGGTAGACTAAGGATCAATAGTATATAAAACACAGGAACAAAGAAACCTACTATCAACAATCCACTCCCTATACCTTCCATCTCTAAGCTCCTTTCTTGTTCATTATAGCAAATGTCATATTCATCACCAAATAAAAACCAGAAAAGCCTAGCTCCTCTGGTAATGTTGATTGACAAGAAAATAGTTAGTCCCAATTCAAGCCAACATGGTCTTTCATTTCTTGGTAGGCTTTATCAATCCGCTCCTTGGTAGCTTCATCCAGCCTATCCCGATATTTTCCACCTTCTATAAAGTCTTCCAGAATCAGAGTTTGGTAGCTATAAAGCGGATAGCCTTCAGCAGAAAATCCACCTTTTTCTACACGGCTGACCCAGGTAGGATGAGCCTGAGCACTCTTGATTCGGGTACCTTTGAGCGTCTTTTCAAGAGTCAGATCCATGAGAACCCCCCGCTCGGTCCACTGAGCATTTTCAACTCCTTCCATGGTCTCAATCCGTTGATTAGAAATGAAATTTCCCATAGAGTAGATGATTAGTTTTTTCTGGCCGTCCTTTTCCAGAGTTTCAGATGGTTGTGTCACATGTGGGTGTCCACCAAAGATGATGTCGGCACCCCAATCCACCATTTTGTGGTAGAGGGTTACCTGCTCTTCTGTCGGTTGTAGCTGATACTCTACTCCCATTTGAGGCATGACAACCGTAATGTCGGCTTCTTTCTCAGCACGTTCGATTTCCGATTTCATTTTCTCCTCATCAAGATTAGACAAATGCTGGTCATATTCATCTTGACTGAGATTTCCTTCCATTCCATTAAATCCGTAGGAATAGGCTAAGATAGCTATTTTAATCCCATTTACTTCTTTAATAGTCAGAGGCGCTTGAGCACGTGGTTCATGGGTATAAACACCAACCGGTGTAATTCCTTGGTCTTCAAAAGCCTTAGCAGTTGAAAATAGACCAGATAATTGGGAATCTAAAATATGATTATGAGCCAAGTCAAGCACATGATAACCCGCATCTTTAATAGCTCCTACTACTGACTCAGGTGCATTAAACAGCGGATAGCCTGCTAAAGGTAGGTCTGGACTAATGGTCCCTTCAAAATCTCCAATCGTAAGATCCGCTTGATGGAGCCATTCTTTAGCATACTGAAAATTCTCTGAGAAATCATAACTACCATCTTCTCGTAGAGCGCTCATATAGAGGGCATCATGGTAAAGCAAATCACCATTTGCCATGATACGAGCTGTTTGAACCTGCTTGTTTGCTACAGTCTTCGGTCTAGCTGAATTTTTATTTTCTATACTTGCCTGTCTCGTCTGCCTTCTTGCATCTATTTCCTTTTGGAAGAATAAAATGAGACTAGCCGAAAGAATAATCAGACTAAACAAAGCAAAAACAAACCATTTCTTTTGGGCTTCAGCTTTTCTTCTATCCGAACGTTTCATCCTTTTCGCCTCCTACCATATCTATTTTACCATAAAATAGATGTTCCAGTCATCCTCTAGAAAAACATTGTCATCATTAAAACATCTGAACTTTAAGACCTTTTGAAATTTAAAAAGAGCAGGTAGCATTCACATCCTGCTCTTTTCATACGGTTTTTAGTTTAATTCAAATAGAGTATCCCCTAGGTCAACTTCCCCTTCTGCCAAAACCTTCAGGTCTTTGAAGCGACTCATATTGGTGACAATAATTGGAGTTGTCACAGGGTAACCAGCCTCCTTGATAGTATCGATATCAAAGCTGAGCAAAAGCTGGCCTTTTTTGACCTTAGAGCCTTGGACAACATGAGCTGTGAAACCTTTTCCATTAAGGGCTACTGTATCCATACCGACGTGAATCAGCAGTTCTGCTCCATCATCTGTAGCTAAACCGATAGCATGGTTGGTAGGGAAGAGCAGGCGAATGACACCATCGGCAGGGGCCACTACTTCACCGACACTTGGCTCAATGGCAACTCCTTTGCCCATAGCTCCGCTGGCAAAGACCGCGTCTGGAGTATCCTCAAGAGCGATTATTTCGCCAGCTAATGGGCTTGTCACAACTTGCTCAACAGCTCCTTCAGAGACTCTTTCTTTTTTAAAATCTAAAGACTCGTCAGCATTTTTTTCTGACGGACCACCGAAAAGATTTGGAATTTTGACCAGCTGAGTCAATCCAAAACCTAATACAAAGTTTGCCACAATAGCGATGAGGAAGTGAATCAATGTCATGCTGTTGCCAGCTTCAATAAAGGATGGAATTGCAAAAAGTCCCATACCTCCCATAACCTGCATTTTGACATCAAAGAAAGCCAGATAAGCTCCAGTCAACGCTCCGGAAATACAGGTCATGATAAATGGCAAGCGCATTGGAAGCGTGATCCCGTAAATAGCTGGTTCCGTCACACCAAAGAGAGATGAGATGAAGGCTGGAATCGAAAGCTGACGAACCTTATCTTCTTTGGTACGCATCATGATATTGAGTAGGGCACCTGCCTGAGCAAAACAGATAGCAATAGTGGCAACAAGGATGACACCTGGACCCTTTTGAACCTCCAAAATTGCCAACGGTACCAAGCCCCAGTGAAGACCGAACATAACTAGAACCTGCCAAGCAGCCCCTAGAACGATACCGTACAGCACTGGACTAAGGTCATAGATACCTGTAAAGAGAGCACCGACCAAATCAGACGCCCAGCTCATTACCGGACCGATGACCAGAAAGGCCAATGGCACTGTAATCAAAAGGGTAAAGAATGGTACGATAAAGACTTTGACAACATCTGGAATGATTTTTTTAAAGCCTTTTTCAATCTTGGCTCCAGCCCAAACAGCTGCAATCACTGGAAGGACCGTTGACAGGTAGCTAGATGTAGGGAAGATAATAGGAAGACCGAAGAAAGTCGAGAAAATTGGAGACTCAATCGGTGTACCAGCAAAAAGTGTATAAAGCGGTTTTTCCGCTGTAAAACTAGCTGCGATATTTGGATAAACCAAAGCAAAACCGATAGCCAAAGCGGTGAACTGATTCATCTTGAACCGTTTAGCAGCTGTAATAGCCAAAATCAAAGGAAGAAACTGGAAGAGACCATCACCGGCTGCATTGAGCACAACATAAGCACCATCTGTATCAGGCACTCCAATAGCTGCCATAATGGCTACCACACCTTTGATCATACCTGCTGCTGACAAGGTACCGAGCATCGGCTGGAAGAGGCCTGATACAAGCGCAATGAAGCGGTCAAACAGATTTCCTTCTACAGCATCGTCATCTGCATCGACACTGCCCTCTCCAGAAATACCAGCAACTCTGAGCACCGTTTCGTAGACATCAGGCACATGATTTCCAATAACGACTTGATATTGACCTCCGGCCTTGACAACCGTTACAACCCCATCTCGCTTCATCAGATAGTCCGTGTCCGCCTTTGATTCATCCTTTAAGGAAAAACGTAAGCGTGTCACGCAGTGTACTAGTTTGGTAATATTGTCCTTGCCACCTACATGGGCAACAATGTCCTTAGCTAATTCGGTATAATCTTTAGCCATTTGGGATCCTCCTGTTCTATTTTGATTACGCTAGACCTGTTCAAGCTCCTGAAAAAAAGAAGAAACCTAGACGAATACCAAATGAGAAGATAGAACAGAGTTCTAACTCATTATTTGTATTCATCTAGGTTTTGCCTGCGTGATCAGTAACAATCCTTGTATCTAGTATAGCATATGATTTTAAAATTGCAAGCGTTTTCTAAAAAATTTTTAATGTTTTTAGAAAGTATCTTAAAAGAAAAGAGACTGAAAGCAAATGCAGCCTCTATTTTCTTCTCAAAATCAATCTTCTATATTGACATTCACTGTCAAAACCTGTCCATCTCGGACAACCTGCCGGCCAGCAATGTAGGCATCCTGAACGTCGCTCCCCTTAACAGCATACACAAGATGTGACAGCATATTTTCCAAAGGATAAAGGTGAATCCGCCCCTTTGGTTGAATAGCAATGAAATCAGCTTGCTTGCCCACTTCCAGACTACCAATTTTGTCCTCCAAGCCCAGCGCTTTAGCACCCTCAATCGTCAGTGCTTTCAAGGCTTGATCAATCGTAAACTGACTTGCATCACCTACCCGCATCTTTTGAAGTAGAGCAGCAGTCCGACCTTCTTCAAACATATCCAGATTATTGTTAGAAGCGACAGAATCTGTTGCGAGGCCAACAGTCACACCAGCAGCTAGTAAGTTGGTCACCGGAGCCACACCAGAAGCCAGCTTGAGGTTGCTGATAGGATTGTGGGCGATGCTGACTGGTGAAGTCGCTAAATCCGCAATCTCTGACGGATTCAGCTCAACCCCGTGAGCAAAAATGGCTGGTTGCTCCAAGTAACCCAGATCTTTCAAGAAAGCCAGAGGACGTTTACCGTAGCGTTCTAGGATAATTTTATTTTCATTTTGGGTCTCTGCTACATGGATATGAAGCCTCAAATCCAACTCACGCGCTAAATCTACACTGCCCTTTAGCAAATCTTCATCACAGGCATAGGGGGAATGAGGGGCCACCATGACCTGAAAATTTTTGTCATCATAGGAGAGAATCTCCTCGATAATAGCCCGCGTACGAATCAGGGTCTCTTCTGCTGTTTCCGCTGGCGAAGTAAAGAGGGTTGGAGAGAAGTAACAGCGCATCCCCGACTGACGGACGGCTTGATAAACTTGCTTAATATCTACCCCATGAGGATTATACATATCATTAAATGTCGTTGTTCCTGATAGCAACATCTCAGCCAGAGCAAATTGAACTGCTTTAGTGGTTACTTCTGCTGTAAACTGGCTCTCTGCTGGCCAGATATAATCCTCCAACCATTCATGCAGATTGCTATCATCACGAATCCCACGTAGCAAAGTCATGGCCGAATGAGTATGGCAGTTGACCAAACCTGGCATAATCCAAGCTCCTTCATAGTCCACTGTTTCACTACATTTCTCTAACCATGCTTGGTCATAGGGGCCGCAGTAGGCAATGCGGTCGTCCTCCACCACAAGCAGGCCTTCCTGATAAACATGAAATTCGCTATCACAGGTCACCAGATTGACATTTATATAGGCTTTCATCTGATATATCCTCACTTTCTAAATACTTGCACTCAGGAGATTTTAGCTATTATAACAAGCCTTATAAAATAGTTCAAGGGATTCTTGTAGTTTAGTCAAAACTAAGATAAGCAGGGTCCGGTGTAATATATAATAATTGGCCTTTATAAAATACGAGGAAGACCTCATTCTTCTTGTAACTATATAAGACGTAGCTGTTAGCAGATTCATCTCCCCCAGCCAGTCCAACTCCGACTGCAACATCCGCTACTGCAGCACCAAAGGCGCTCAGTTGCTCTTTTGTAAGATGCTGGTCTAAATATAATGATTTTAAGTTTTTAATTTCTTGGTTTCTAAAGTTTCCAGTGAGGTATTTTGGATCCCTTATCACTGCCTCAGGTTCACCTAGTGCTTCTTTGACTTTTTCCTCAGTATAGCCTTCATAACTAGGCACTTGAGCTTTAATTTGCCCGTCAGAAGAGTTGTAAGATACACTTCCATGTCCTTTTGCATAGATTTTATCTTTTGGAGCTAACTGGTCTCCTTCGTCCGAAGCTTCCCTTTTTTCTGAGAATCCAGAATTATCCTTCTCTCCACTTTCCTTACTTGACGACTGAGTCTCTTTACTAGTTTTCTCTTCTTTACTAGTTGACTTAGTCTTTTCTTCTGATTTTGAGCTTGAACTTTCTTCAGTTGGTTTATTCGAATTAGCCTGCCCTTTACCATTAGATTTACAAGCAGTTAGAGTGATAATCGTTAAAATAGTAAGTAAAATCGTCGAAAATCTTTTTAATTTCATCTTTCACTCCTCATTTTTATTATGATCATTATCCCTTATCTAAAAACTTTTGTCAACGCTCAGAAAAAAAGGCCTAACGGCCTTTTATTTCATGTGTTGAAGCAGATCAGCATATCCTTCTGCTTCCATTTTTTCTTTTGGAATAAATCGCAGAGCTGCTGAGTTGATACAGTAGCGCAAGCCACCTGCTGTTTCTGGACCGTCAGTAAAGACATGCCCCAGATGGGCATTGCCAGAACGGCTGCGCACTTCGATCCGCTCCATGCCGTGGCTCTTGTCTTCATAGTATCTCAGAACTTCTCTGGCAATAGGCCGACTAAAGCTAGGCCAGCCGCAGCCAGACTCAAACTTGTCACCGGCAAAAAAGAGGGGCTCCCCAGTCGTCACATCAACATAAATTCCTTCTTCAAAAGTGGCATTGTAGGCATTGTGGAAAGGACGCTCTGTCGCACTGAGCTGGGTCACCTGGTATTGCTCTTGCGTCAACTGTTCTTTCAGTTCCGCATCTGTAGGTTTTTCATACTGACTAGGATCGACCAAGGGCTGATAGGCGTCATTGACATTGATATGACAGTAGCCACCGGGATTTTTCTTGAGATAATCCTGATGGTAGTCCTCGGCTAGGACATAGTGGCGCAAAGGTTCCAACTCAACAGCAATCTTTTGTCCCAACTGCTTTTCCTGCTCAACAAAGACCTGTTCAATGACCGCCTTATCGGCTTGATTGGTATAGTAAACACCTGTCCGATACTGGCGTCCTACATCATTTCCCTGCTTATTGACCGACAGAGGATCAATAACTCGGAAATAATAGAGCAGGATTTCCCGCAGACTAATCCTCTTTTCATCATAGATTAGATGAACTGTCTCTGCATGGTCTGTCTGATGAATCAGCTGATAGTTGGTTGATTCCACCTGCCCATTGGCGTAGCCCACTGTCGTTTCCTCCACACCCTCAATGCGGGAAAAGTACTCTTCCAATCCCCAGAAGCATCCGCCTGCTAAATAAATTTCTGCCATAAAAGCACCTCATTTCTTTGCGTCTATTTTCTCATAAAAGGAGTCGAAATTATAGCAATTTGATTAGAACTTTCTTCAAAATAATATGAATAAGCTGGGTCTTATTGACAATCAACCCAGCCATGTTCTTCATTTCAAATCACAATAACGCTTGTATAGAAGATTATTCCTCTATATACTTCAATTTCCCACGGAAATCTTCTAGGTTTTCATAGCCTTTTTCTTCCATAATAGTCTTGAGTTCTGAGGTGATGCGCTCAAAGGCTGCTACACCTTCTTTATGAAGGGTTGTTCCTACCTGCACCATACTGGCTCCACAGAGGATATGCTCAAAGGCATCTCGTCCCGTCAGGACACCACCAGTACCTATGATTTGGATTTCTGGTTTAAGGCGTTGATAAAAAGCGTGGACATTGGCTAGAGCGGTCGGCTTGATGTACTGACCTCCGATACCTCCAAAACCATTTTTCGGACGAATGACCACTGACTCATCTTCTATATAAAGACCGTTTCCGATCGAGTTTACACAATTGACAAACTTGAGCGGATAGTTGTTAAAAATCGCAGCGGCTTGGTCAAAATGCACAATATCAAAATAAGGAGGCAGCTTAATGCCTAGGGGCTTTTTGAAATAAACAAAAACCTCTGACAAAATTTTTTCCGTCGTTTCAAAGTCATAAGCAATCTGTGGCTTGCCAGGGACATTGGGGCAGGAGAGATTGAGCTCAGTAATGCCTTTAAAGTCACTTGCCTGCACTTTCTTAAGAATGGTGTGGGTTTCTTCTGGCGACATACCGACCAAAGAGAGGAAGAAGGTACGATTCGGTTCACTTTCCTGGAGTTCCAGCAGGTAGTCCAGATAGTAGTCTAAACCATTATTAGGCAGACCCATGGAGTTGATAGACCCCAGCGGAACATCCTGATAGCGCGGTTCTGGATTTCCCTGACGAAATTCCAGCGTCGCTGTCTTGGTCACAAAGGTCCCCGCAGCAGAATCTTTGACTTCCGCCAGTTCCTCTTTTGTCATGCAGGCAACACCAGCTGCATTCATCAGGCAGTTGTCAAATGCAAAACTAGCAATCTTTGTCGATGTCGAAACCATAGTAAAACGCTCCTTTTTCTTCTGAAGACTAATGCTTCTTTCTCTTTTTCCTCATTATATCACCAAACTCCGCTTTTTTGCTTTTTAAACTGGAATTTTCTAACAAACGTTCGGGAATCTATCCGAAAGATAGTTTTGCAAATTTTCAGAAAATTCAACTTTTTTCTTTACACCCCAAAAAAATTCTGCTATAATGGCTCATGTAATAAAATATAACAACAAAAAGGAGAACGATATGACATCTGCTAAAGAATATATCCAAAGCGTGTTTGCAACTGTGAAAGCTCGTAACGGGCATGAGGCTGAATTTCTCCAGGCGGTTGAGGAATTCTTCAGCACTCTGGAGCCCGTTTTCGAAAAACACCCAGAATACATCGAAGAAAATATCTTGGCACGTATCACTGAGCCTGAGCGCGTTATCAGCTTCCGTGTTCCTTGGGTAGACCGCGAAGGCAAAGTACAAGTCAACCGTGGTTACCGTGTTCAATTCAACTCAGCTGTTGGACCATATAAAGGCGGACTTCGTTTCCACCCAACTGTAAACCAAGGGATCTTGAAATTCCTCGGTTTCGAACAAATCTTTAAAAATGTCTTGACTGGACTTCCAATCGGTGGAGGTAAAGGTGGATCAGACTTCGATCCTAAAGGGAAGACTGATGCTGAAGTGATGCGCTTCTGCCAAAGCTTCATGACTGAATTGCAAAAATACATCGGACCATCTCTTGACGTACCTGCTGGTGATATCGGTGTTGGAGGACGTGAAATTGGTTACCTTTACGGACAATACAAACGTCTTAACCAATTTGATGCTGGTGTCTTGACTGGTAAACCTCTTGGATTTGGTGGTAGCTTGATTCGTCCAGAAGCAACTGGTTATGGTTTGGTTTACTATACTGAAGAAATGCTCAAAGCTAACGGTAACAGCTTTGCTGGTAAGAAAGTGGTTATTTCAGGTTCTGGTAACGTAGCTCAATACGCTCTTCAAAAAGCAACTGAACTCGGTGCTACTGTCATCTCTGTATCTGACTCAAATGGCTATGTCATCGATGAAAATGGTATCGACTTCGACCTTCTTACAGATGTTAAAGAAAAACGCCGTGCTCGTTTGACTGAGTATGCAGCTGAAAAAGCAACTGCTACATACCATGAAGGTTCTGTATGGACTTACGCTGGTAACTACGACATCGCTCTTCCATGTGCGACTCAAAACGAAATCAACGGTGAAGCAGCTAAACGCTTAGTTGCTCAAGGTATTATCTGTGTATCTGAAGGTGCCAACATGCCTAGTGACCTTGATGCGATTAAAGTCTACAAAGAAAACGGAATCCTTTACGGACCTGCCAAAGCTGCCAATGCTGGTGGTGTAGCTGTATCTGCGCTTGAAATGAGCCAAAATAGCCTTCGCCTCTCATGGACTCGTGAAGAAGTTGATGGCCGTCTCAAAGACATCATGACAAACATCTTCAACACTGCTAAAACAACTGCTGAAACATACGGTCTTGGTACTGACTACCTTGCAGGAGCAAATATCGCTGCCTTCGAAAACGTAGCAAATGCTATGATTGCACAAGGATTAGTTTAATTAATCGATAGATCCTATCGGAGGTCAATCATGAACTTACGGCCAATGGAAGTGAGAGACAATCCAGCTGTAGCACAACTCATTCGAGCTAGCCTAGAAGAATTCGGGCTTGACAAACCTGGAACTGTCTACTTTGATTCTCATCTAGATCATTTGGCCGACTATTATCATCATCAAGAGAGGTCAGCTTACTTTGTTTTGGAAGATGAAGGGCAGCTCGTTGGATGTGGTGGCTTTGCACCTGTGTCTGATAAGACTGCTGAGTTACAAAAACTGTATGTCACTAAAAATAGTCGTGGCAAAGGTTATTCCAGCCAGTTGATAAAGCGGATATTCCAGGAAGCCCGCCTAGCAGGTTATGAACAGCTTTATCTAGAAACCTCTACTGAACTGGCTACGGCTGTGGCAATCTATCAGCACTATGGTTTTACAGCATTGAAACAAGCACTTTCTAACGCCGCCGGCCACCCAGCTATGAATATCTGGATGATAAAATCCCTCTCATCAGATGAATAGATGGCAGTATACTAATGTAGCCAATGCTATGATAGTAAAGGTATTGTTTAAAATTCATTTGTTCAATCCTCAATCGCTCTGATTGGGGATTTTTATATTGGTTTCAAAAAAGCTTACTATTTAAAATAGTAAGCTTAAAAATCAAGATTTATTTTACTTCTACTAAGGCAGAAGATAGGCAGTCAACAATTTCGTTTACTGCTTCATCTATGTTCACATCTTCCTTATCATTTAACATCATTGGAATAACATAAGAAAGACTCAAGGCTAGAATATAACGAACAATTCTTTCATTTGACCAATCTCGGATAACACCATTTTCTTTAAACTGATTCAGAACTGGACTAATTGGCTTAATGATAGAGTGAATAATGACATTCCCTAACTGGTCAGAAATATTTTTATCAATAAAAGAACGACTCAAGAGAATTTTAACTTGCATGTGATTCTCCTGAATGAAGACTAGTCTATCTCGAACAATGCTTCTCAAAAACACTGGAAAACTCTCTTGGTTTGCTGTAAATTTCTTCTCAGAAAAATCAGCAATCACATCTGGAATAACCTCTTTGAGAAAAGTTGACAGAATAGCTTCTAAGATGCCTTCCTTAGTTTTAAAGTAACTAAAAACCGTCCCTTCCGAAACTCCAGCCTCCTTAGCAATAAGGCTGGCTGTTGTATTTTCAAAGCCAATTTTTGAAAATAACTTTAGACTTGATAATAATACTTGACGTTGTTTTAAACTCAAGTTGCTATATTCTAATGCCTGTGCATACTTTTGTTCTAAACTTTCCATCACTGGCACCTCTCTTCTACTCTCTTACTTTTACGACTTTTTTGCCTCGAGTGTGCCCCGACTTCAGACTACGATATGCCTCTCTAACTGACTTTAGAGAAAAATCATAAATCTGATCAATATTCAGCCGAACCTTCCCATCTGAGACCATTTCCGCCAGAGTCTTAAAATCATCATATGTGGAATGTCTCGGACCCGTGAACTGAGCTCCTCTTATCATAACATATGGTGAAGGTACTAGCGTTCCAATAGCCGTGCCCTTCAATCCCAAACTGAAAGCCAATTTAACATAATCACTTCCATAGCAATCCAAGAATTTTGTAATCGGTCTTGGACTTGCTGATAGAAGAGCATTCTGGATGTTCTCTTCGTAAGCTACTGGTATGGCACCTAAGGACCTCAGATATTCTGAATTCTTCTTACTTGCAATGCCGATAACCGTTGCACCCTTAGCAACTGCATACTGTACTGCAATACTTCCAATACCACCTGTCGCTGCTGAAATAACTATAACATCTTTAGAACTCAACTCAATTTTTCTAAAAGCACCTCCCACAGTTAAAGAGGCTACCCCCATAGTAGCAGCATGACTCATATCAATCATATCTGGTTTCAATACAATTTCTGATTCATTGACACAAATTTCTGTGGCCAAAGCTCCCCTCTTGGTCCCCAATCCAGGGTCACTGATCATTGTTCCAAAAACCTTATCCCCTACTGAAAACCGTCTTACTCCTTCACCAATTTCTGTGATGACTCCAGCAAAATCCCGACCAACACCTCTTGGAAAAAGAGATGATTTTGACTCAAACCAACGACTTGGATGCCTTAGTTTCGTCATAAAAGATAAAAATCTAAGTGGCTTTGCCCCCTCAAAAGTCTTATAATCAATAGGATTTAAACCAACAGCATGAACTTCTACCCTAACTTGATTCACTTCCAAAACATCAGATTTAATGTTCACCAAATCTAGCACTTCTTCATCACCGAAACGACTATACTGTATTGCTTGAACAACCATTTTATGAACTCCTTTACTTATCCATAAATTGAGTGAGCACTCAATCATTTTCTTGATTGTACGCTTATTCTTCAAAGATGTCAACTATACTGTTCTCACAACTTCTAACTAAGTTAGCTGTTCATGATAAAAATGGAGCCAATTTCAGTATCTTGATAAGTAAAAAAAATACTGCTGGTTCAATAGCTCTATATTTCCTCATGAAAGATTATTAAACTATAACTCAAAGAAATCCGACTGCTTATAAAAGCAGTCGGATTTTTATATATCTAATTTTTCAAAAAATTTGCCTGCAGACCGCTTTTCTTTTAGCTTCTTCAGCAGATCATTCTCCAGGAAAGGATTTAGTTCATCAAAATCTTGGCAAACCTTAAAAACCGTCTCTTTGTCTATCTGACCGTAAGCTAATTCGTAATAGTCCTTATTATGATGCCAGTTCTGGTCATAGTTGACATCTGTTCGCTGATAGTAAACGATGTTTTGCTTGGGTGTCAGATAAACCTTCTGCGTTAGAATGCTTTTCTGATCTTTGGACAGTTTGCTACGGCTGAAAATCTTAACACCTTGAAAAATCTTGCGCTCATGAATACCTTGATTTGTGACTTTCAATTCAACTCTTTTATAATGCATACTGATACCTCCAGAAATTACCTACATTATATCAAGTTCTGGTAGATTTTCAAGCAAAAAAATGTTATTGCCAAAAGTCTTTCGTCGCCTCTAAAATCTCTTCTGTAGGCGTCACTGTAGCCTCAATAATGCTCTTGCCAGTATTTTTTAGATAGGCTTGTATCAGATGATAACCATAAGCATAGCCCGCAGCATAAGGCATACCGACTGGTATTTGCCCTTGAATCTCAGCGATTTCATCACCGTAGAGATAAGGAGCCATTTCCGCCATACCCGTTAGCTGAAGCTGACTTGAGATGATGGGCTTAATCTTTTCTAACTGCTCGGAACTAGTTGAAGTGACCCAAGGTCCGATGAGCTCTTTGCCATAGAGCTCAGCAGCAAAAGACTCTGCCAATCCTTCACTGACTACCCAGTCTGCTAGTGTCGTCTGCTGGTTCCATTTGATAAATTGGAAGCGGACATTGTGGTTGCACTCGTGGGCCAACGCTGCCTGCACACGTGGTAAAGTATAGTCATTCGGCAGCAGACTAAGCATGAGGTAGCCTGGAATTCCACCATCTCCGCTGTAACCCTTATTGAGCTGTAGCATAGGCTTTTCTGGATTGCCTAACAAAATAGTAAAATAGTAATCCTCAACCTCTAAATCATAGCCAGCTTGCTCAAAAAGACCGATACTCCTCTTGATGGTATCTTGACAATTTTGCCAGAGTTGATCAGAGCTCAGAGCATCAATAGCCGGTCTATCCTTTTCTGATAGAGTTCCGGGCAACAGATTCATAAAGCCAAGTAGAAATAGAGCATCAAATCCTCCGGGATACTTTGCTTTCAGAGGAATATGTTGAGTTTGGTATTTGGTTGCAAAAGGTGCTAATATTTTCGCTCGAAAGCGACCTTCTCTCTTTTCTAAAGGAAGCTCGAGCATCTCTTGATAAACTTTATCTGAACGAATTATATTGATCTGCATAATAATCTCCTTTCTCATCTATCATTAGTATACTCCCTCCCCTAAGGTCAGGGTCAAGAAAAATATTCAAAACTTATCTAAAATCTTCTTATCGTTTATGAAATCAGCTACTTCCAATTGTAGATTTTGGGGAAGATAGGGAATGACCAGCTAAGACCAGCATTGCTTTCACTAGCTTTCTATTGTATAATGGAGAAATACTCTGTGGCACATTCAGATAATACGAATCTAATGAGTATGATTTTTTTCTGCTTTCTAAGCAATTTAAAAGCCACTGAACTAATTTATCTATCAACGAGAGAGCCCTGCTTTCTTACACCCAAGCTTCAGCAATTTCTTTAACTGTTGGAGCAGACTTTCTATCGTAACGAAAGGAATAGCCATGCTTCATCGAATAATTCTTACTTGGAAAAAAACAAATCTTATTAAACGAATTTCACTGGGTATCCTATGCGGGGCTTTATTAGCTGTCCTCTTTCCCCAAGCTTCAGCAATTGGCCTGTTGGGTGAAATTTTCGTTGGCGGTCTAAAAGCAATTGCCCCTCTCTTGGTTTTTGCTCTTGTAGCCAATGCTCTTTCTCAGCAGAAGAAGGGAGAGAAGAGCAATATGAAAACAGTGATTATGCTCTATCTGTTGGGAACATTTGCGGCTGCCCTTGTTGCAGTTCTTGTTGGCTTTGTCTTTCCGCTTGAAATTGACTTGGCAGACGCTAAACAGTCCCTCTCACCTCCTGACGGCATCGGACAAGTTCTAAGCAACCTTTTACTAAAACTAGTTGACAATCCTCTCAATGCTCTTATTTCAGCTAATTATATCGGCGTTCTCTCTTGGGCTGTAGTTTTTGGGATTGCCATGCGTGAAGCGAGTCATCACAGCAAGGACCTGCTTCGAACCTCAGCCGAAGTTACTTCTAAAATCGTCGAATGGATCATTAACCTCGCCCCCTTCGGGATTTTAGGGCTGGTTTACACTACCATTTCTGACAAGGGATTTCAAGCACTGCAAAGTTATGGCTTATTGCTCTTAGTCCTAATTGCCACCATGCTGATTGTCGCCCTGATTATCAATCCCCTGATCGTCTTTATCATGCTTCGAAAAAACCCCTATCCTCTTGTTTGGCGTTGCCTCAGAGTTAGCGGTGTTACAGCATTCTTTACACGTAGTTCTGCAGCTAATATTCCTGTTAACATGAAACTTTGTCGAGACTTAAATCTAAACCCTGAAACTTATTCTGTCTCGATTCCTCTGGGAGCCACCATCAATATGGCTGGTGCTGCGATCACAATCAATACTTTGACCCTTGCTGCTGTTCATACTTTGGGAATCCAAGTAGACTTTGCGACTGCCTTCGTCTTGAGCATCGTTGCAGCTATCTCTGCTTGCGGTGCGTCCGGAGTTGCAGGTGGCTCTCTTCTGCTGATTCCTGTAGCTTGTAGCCTCTTTGGCATTTCTAATGATTTAGCTATGCAAGTCGTTAGTGTTGGCTTCGTGATTGGAGTCATTCAGGATTCTTGTGAAACTGCCTTGAACTCCTCTACAGATGTCCTCTTTACTGCTGTTGCAGAAATGAGAAACTGGCCTAAAGAAGATCGCTAATAAAAAAGCCAAGCTCATCCTATCAATAGGAAAGTTTGGTTTTTTTATTTATTTTTAGTTGATTCATTGAAATGATCGCTATTTTTTTGATTTGGGCTTCATCCACTTATCTTCACCATAAGTTACGGCATAGGAATGCTCATCCCCCTTCTCACCATCAAACACCAAGTCGAAGCTAATCGTCTTCCCAGGAATTAAATCCATCCCTACCTGAGCATGGTCAAAGGTAGAACCATCTAAAATATAAAGATTTCCTTTTTCATCATATAAGTCGAAATTATAGGGATTTAATAATATCCTCCGATTGGAAGTATTCTTAACCTTTATAGACACAACAACAGCAACTCCAGCAGCATCGTCACTCATCTTTTTATTAGTATCCATCTTTGCTGACTGAACAGTGATTTTAGTTCCATTTTGAAAAAAGACAGCATCGCCAAAATAATGATTAGGATGCTCATTTTTATAATCGTAAGCCCGATATGAACTATCCATCCTGCCATTTATCTTCAAACTATCCTCTGAAAGGCTGAAATTAATGAGCAGTAAAGCAACTGTTACCAAAGATAGAATGATGGCCAAGCCAGAACTGATGACACTGACCCAAAATAATGGCTGTTTATGTAAAGGTTTCTTAATTTGATAGAGATTCCCATCGGCATCAATCATTTCGTGCGGGGGGGCATATTTCATATTTTCTCCTCTGTCTAAAGGACTAGCTTTAGAATATCAATTTGGCAAATCAATGCCTTCCTTTAGTAAAGCTTCATGATAAAGTCTGTAAAAGGAATGGTAAATTTTAGTTTGAGTCCCACTTTGAACCATCATGCTAACACGAAAAACAAACTGGCTATTTTCTTCTAACTGAGGTCCCAAAATATCTGGCTCTTGTAAAATTTCAGGATAATCTTTAAGGGATGCTTGGTTGACTTTCTCAATCACACGAGCAATATTATCTAAATCTGTTTGTGCATTAATCGGAATATCAATCAAAACCCGCATATCTCCGCGCGAAAGATTACTGACGACCATAATATTGCGATTAGGAATATAGTGAAGCGAGCCATCTGCATCCCGAATCTGAGTTGTTCGAATCCCAACACTAACGACTGTTCCCGCTATATTGATAGGACCATTGGTCAAGCGAACACTGTCGCCTACATCTAGCTGGCGCTCCAAAAGAATAAAGAAGCCATTGACTAGATCTGATAGAAAGCCTTGCGCCCCCATCCCGATAGCTACTCCGGCAATCCCTGCACCAGCTAACAGACTAGAAACTGGCAAACCTAAAATGGATAAAATCCAATAGATCAGAAGAAAATAAAGGGCATAATTAAGAACATTCTCTATCAAACGACTAATGGTTTTCTGTCTGGCGATGTCAGTACTAGAAAATTTTAAGGATGGGGAGATAATTCTTCTAACAAAGACATGAAGAAGCTTCTTGGCAATGTAAAATAAAATAAATAAAAAGAGCAGGGAAATCAACTTGGAAACAGCATCATCTAAAATAGCCGTCCAATCAAACTGCTTAAAATAACGAGAAAAAATATTGCTTGAAAAAAACATTGCTTACCTCATACAATCACATTTATTCCAGTACTAAAAGAAATATAATCTATTATAACACAAAGCCCATACTTGAAAAAGGCTGGGACCCTAAGAAAACTCAACAAAAAGCTGGGACAGTCTTTTGACTTGTCCCAACTTTCTTTATTTCTTCTCTCGACGTGCAGCCATA
Source organism: Streptococcus sp. SG1 (assembly GCF_030439935.1). Lineage (NCBI taxonomy): Bacteria > Bacillati > Bacillota > Bacilli > Lactobacillales > Streptococcaceae > Streptococcus > Streptococcus sp. SG1. Next base: position 70,180 of record NZ_JAQFJC010000005.1, read on the forward strand.
GGCAGAAGCAAGCCTAGACCCAAGAGGGCTATCGGAGTGATAATATTCGTGATGAGAGTGAACCACCACTCAGTTGGATTTGTTGCCATCTTGACTTGTGGAGCCATACCTAGAATACAAGCAAAGGCAGTGAAAGCAAATCCCCAAGCTCCCATTAGAAAACCTAGTCTACGATTTTTCATAAATTTGTATTCAACATTTTTAAATTTATCCCATTTACGATACAAGAACATATAGGCTACAAATACCCAAAGGAAACACATAGGAGAAACGATAGCATTGAGATTGGTCATCCATACGACTAGACCATCGATTTCCTTCAAACCAAAAAGTGGCAGTACAATGATAATTGCTACTAGTACCCCTGTTAAAAGATAGCCATTAATCAGCATTCCTGACTTGGTACGCTTACGCAACCAGCTTGGAATAAAATCTTTATCTGCGCTACCCAAAAAGATTTGTAGAGGCGCGTCGATACAAATGGCTAGTGTAGACGCTTGTCCTATTGCTTGGGTAAGAGCATAGATAGTAACTAAGAAATTGCCTATTCCCCAATGCTTTCCTAAAACAGCAAAGGCTTGGTAGGCGCCATTCCTCATCAAATCGGCTGGGATATGGTTGCTATCAAAAATCATGGCCATGGCAAGAGAGCCTAAAATAGCACAGGCTCCTATCATGACAACCATAGCTATCATACCTTTTGGAAAGCCCTTTGCAGGATTTTTCACTTTATTAACATAAGGAGAGATAGCTTCCGCTCCTCCTACTGAGAAGACTAAGAGTGCAATCGTTGTAAAATAGGAGAAATCAAATTTTGGAATATAAGTCGATAACTGGTCCATATGTTGAGTGGCCAATTGTAGATCTGGCTTAATCAATGGCACACCAACAGCCATTAGAATAAAGAGAACCGACATGACCAGCATAGCTCCACCGGCTAATGTTCCCAAAAATTTCAAGGCTTTCAAACCCTTGGTCGAAATATACAAAAGGAGTAGGAAAGTTAGTAAAGAAAGGCAGACAATCATTGGCATGGACAGACTTTCCAAAATCCTTCCATTTCCTTGAAAGACCCATCCTAAAGCAATTAAGATTGTTTGAGGTTTTTGAGCCAAATATGGTATCTGCACAACCCAGTAGGTCCAAGCCGCAAAAAAAGCTAGCTGTTTGGTAGAGGTAAACTTAATCCAGTCACTAACCCCGCCTTCACTATCCTTAAATGTTGAACCTAACTGCCCAACCATTAATGTGTAAGGAATAAAATAGATAATCAGCAAGAGAATCCATGAAGTGATTACGACAATTCCCTGCTGAGCAAAATTATTCACGACATTGCCCAAGCCCCAAACAATATTAAAGGCTATCAAGGCTATCATGAGCCAACTTAACTGCTTAGAATCTTTTTCTTCCATACGATTTCCTCCTTCCAATCGTTAAAAGTTCTTTTTGTCTCTCAAATAGAGGCAGCAGTTGGATAAATTATTAATATATTTCACTGTTATTATAACACTTTAAAAAATAAAATAAAGCGCTTTCATATTTCGTTTCTGTTTCAAACTTTTGAATTTCTGTATAAAGGAAGCTATTTTCCTGCCAAATCGAAAGGACATGTTCTCTAAGCAAAAAACCGCTGCAGTAAGCAACGGTTTTGACAAGTTTTTATTAACTCAATTCCGCGATAATAGCCTTGAGCTGGTCTTTGGTGTGAACACCTGCGACTTGCTTAACGACTTGGCCATCTTTCTTGAAGAGAAGAGTCGGAATGGACATAATGCCAAATTCACGGGCAGTATTTGGATTTTCATCCACATCCATTTTAAGGATTTTCAATTCGTCCTCATGGACTTCTCCTGCCAACTGCTCCAAGATAGGCGCCTGCATACGACATGGACCGCACCAAGTTGCCCAAAAGTCAATCAGAACCAGTCCGTCCTTTGTTTCTTCTGCGAATGTTGCATCTGTAACTGCTGCTACCATAAATTTTCTCCTTTAATAGCTTACTTTTGTTAACATTTTACACCAAAAACAAGAGAAAGAAAAATATTTGCTACGGGTAAGGGATTAGTCACTCAATGAGAAGTGGCTGGTCATGAGATTGCTGGCATCCAAGAGAACCTTCTCCAAGAGCTGGTCTGTCGCTTCTTGCACCTTGTCGCTCATAGCTTGATTTTCAGCTTCAAAGTCAACATCCTCGCCCTTAGCCAGAGCTTGGTCTACCCGACCGATCATTTCATGTCCCCAAGCCATGGTCGTTTCCTGATAATCATCCAAGTCTCCGACATGACTACTAAAATGAGCATCAGTCAGCCCAGCAATTAAGCGATTAGCCCAGTAGAAGGAATCCGTCGAAACCTTATCCGTCGTATTGGCAAAGTAGTCTGGTGTAGTTGAGATCTGAGTAAAGAAAGGAACAGCTGTATTGTAAGGCATAGAACCATAACAGATCCACTGGATCCCAGTCGTTTCCTGCGGTTGGTTAGGGCGCAGCTGCAAGATGGCTGTCTGACTGGTCCGATTGATCCCGATAGTCCTAAAGGCCCGCCTGCTATGGTGGTCTCCCTCTGCTCCATAAGGATCATAAGGTGAATCCTGATAGTGACTGCTCAGGACATACTTGACATCTTCGATCGTGATCTTGCGGTATGGCTTGCGGCACCATGGAATGAAGAAACTCCTTGGATCTTGCTCTACTTCTGGATTGAGAAAACGTTGGATGTCCCAAGCTCGCGGTGTATTGTAATGGCGATCCTTATCCTTCTGGCTACCAAAAGCATAGCGCGGATTGAAGCCTTCATCTGAGTAATTCAGATTGAGATGATTTTCCTCGATAAAGTTTTTAAGATTTGGATGACAGAGGAAGTGTTCTGGATTGTCAAATTCAAAATAATCACTGCCCAGCTGATTTGGATTGGTCACATAGGCATCATCTGGCACGCGCCGCGCCATCCAATGGTGACCGCCAATGGTTTCCAGCCACCAGATTTCGTTGACATCTGAGATTGCAATTCCATTGGACTCATAAGTGCCGTATTCCTCTAGGATTTTCCCTAAGCGTAGAACCCCTTCACGAGCCGTTTTGATATAAGGAAGAACCAGCGTAAGGATATCTTCCTCGCTGATACCTGACTCTACCAAAGGATCAGCCCCCAGCACGCGGCTATTGGTTGTAATCGTCTCCGTTGCGCTAACAGCAACATTATAGCTGTTAATTCCAGCCGCTCCCCAAATCCCATCCTTGGGAACTGCATCTGGCACTGCCGTATAGCGGACCGGATTGTCCGGCAAATCCATCTCAAAGGATGTCAAAACTGACTGATAATGGCGAGGCTGGTCTTGGGGTTCCACTACGATAAATTTCTTGGGTGTAAAGACCCCATTTTGCGAATCCTCCGTACGAGCCACAATGGTTGAACCATCATAACTAGCTTTCTTTCCCACCAAAATAGTCGTGCAAGAATCTGATGCATGCTTTATTCTCATTATTTTCCCTCCGGTACTCTTTATGCTACTTACATTATAGCAAAAAGCAGGCCCTCATAAAAGAACCTGCTGTTATCTCTACGCTGAAATTTCCAATGCCCTATTCGATTTTCAAGACATAGGTATGCTCTTTGTAAAGCTCATCAATCTCAAAATGCTCTAAATCTTCTTTCCTTGAGACAATATAATGCCCTTCTCTTTGATAATAGCCTAAAGAATTTCCCGACTTATCTGTCAGACAGATTGTCTGCTGCTTAGTATCTACGCTGAAAGAAAATGCTATTTGATCTTTGGGGCGCCCGACCACTAAATAATCTTGACAAATCAGCTTGCCGCCCCACTTCTGATAGAGGTGATTTGCTTGTTCTCCGTCTCTGGTAAAGATGATCAAGGCCTCAACTTTCTTTTCATGCAGCCGCTCCCAAGCAGTTTGAAAGAGTTGACTGGCTATCCCTTGATTCTGAAAATCAGGATGGACAGCCAGATTAGCGAAGTAAGCTATCTTTTTTCCTGGATAATATGGATAAGAATGACTTGCTTCTTCGGTGTAAATACCAATATCTAGAAGCCCTACAACCTGATCATCTTCCACTGCTATGAGCTCAACCGAATCTTGGTAAGGCTCTTCAGTAAACTCATCCTTGCTGCGGCTCATATCATCAAAGAAAGGCGAAAAGAGATAACTCAAAGCTTTTGTATAAACCCAACTTTTCTCATAAATCGAGTCATAGATTTGTATTTTCATTTCTAGCCTCTTACTTAAATATCACAATCGTTGCACCGCTACCACCGGCATTTTGCGGAGCATAGCCGAAAGACTTAATGTGCTTGTTGCGGCGGAGGTATTTTGTCACCCCTTCACGGATGACACCAGTCCCGATACCATGGATAATATCCACTTGAGCCATATTATTAAGAAGAGCCTGATCAATAAATTCATCTAGCTCTTTCATAGCTTCTTCGTAGCGTTTGCCTCGCAAATCCAGTCTAGCTCTAGGACCAGCAGTATTGGCCCGCTTGACCACATTAACCTGCTTGCGCTTAGGTTGTTGCTCTTTTTCAGCCTTGAGAAGATTAAATTCCTGCTCCTCTAGAGTCATCTTGATGAGACCTACCTGAGCTTCCCAGCGGCCGTCCTTGAGCTGCTTGACCAAGGTTCCCCGCTGACCATAGCTAGTGACTAGGATATCGTCTCCCACCTTGGGCGCCCGATTTTTCTTGGCCTGCTTGAGCACCTTATTCTTTGATAAATCAACCGTTTCTGGTGCCAACTTTTTGAGTTGAGACTTGGCTTCGATAATCTCATGAGGTTTGAGACTGGACTTAGCATGGAGATTTTGGAGAATGCTCTCACTCTCTGATAGAGCCAAATCAACGATTTCCTGAGCTTCCAAGCGTGCCTTATTGAGTTCGGTTTCTTTTTCTCGGTTAAACTCATTGTAAAGTTTTTTGAGGGCTCGGTTAAATTTAAGATTTTCCTGCTCCACCTCGCAGATATTATCCAAGCGCTTGCGACTTTCCAGCGTCTGCTCTTCCAGGCGCTCAATAATCCGATTGACATCGCTGTCTGTGTTGGTCTGCTCTTGGGCATGGCTAACGATAACCTCCGACAAGCCTAACCGGCGAGCAATTTCAAAGGCATTGGAGCGGCCAGGCACTCCCTGCATAAAGCGATAAGTCGGTCGCAAACTATCAGTATCAAATTCCATGCTAGCATTTTCCACCCAGTCCGTCTCAATCCCATAGGCTTTGAGCCCAGGATAGTGGGTCGTCGCCATGGTTTTAATCTGCCTTAGCCGCAAATCTTCCAAGATAGCAATAGCCAGAGCTGCACCCTCCTGCGGGTCAGTCCCAGCTCCCAGCTCATCCAGCAGAACCAGACTCTCACTATCAACTTGCTCCAAAATAGAGACAATATTGGTCATGTGACTGGAGAAAGTCGACAGGCTCTGCTCAATGGACTGCTCATCCCCAATGTCTGCAAAAATCTGACTGAAAATCCCAACGCGACTCCCCTTGTCCGCCAAAATCGGCAGACCTGATTGGGCCATAATCTGAGCCAAACCCAAGGTCTTCAACATGATGGTCTTACCACCGGTATTTGGTCCAGTAATGACAATCTCTGTCAAATCAGGTCCGAAATGCAAATCATTAGCTACTGCATTTTCAATCAGGGGATGACGAACCTGTAGCAACTGAATGGCTTGTGTATCGGATATGGCTGGCACTACTGCTCCTCGTTCTCGCATGAAGGCCAACTTGGCCATCACCAAGTCAAGATGGCCGATGATCCAAGCATTGTTAGCAATTTCAGCTGCATGAGGGCGAATCATAGCAGATAGTTCTTGCAAAATTCGCAAGAGTTCGTAGCGCTCGTCCGCCTTGAAGTTAGAAATTTCCTCGTTGAGGTTAACCACTGCTCTTGGCTCGATATAAATGGTCGTTCCACTGGCAGAAATGTCATGCACCACTCCTGGAATCCGATTCCGATAGGTGTTTTTAACCGGCAGCACATTGCGACCATTCCGGCTGGCTACCACCTGGTCTGCTAGCATATCTCCCTTGTTCTTGAGAATTTCTTGCAAAAGATCTCGTACCTTGCTTTCATTCTCTTGGATCTTGCGACGAATTCTCCCCAGTTCTTCACTAGCAAAACTTTCAATAAAGCCCCCGTCGTTGACAGCTAACAGACTCCCTTGAATAGCAGGGAAATCGACTAGATTTTCAAAAACACGGTTCAATTCTTGAAGTCGAACATTTTCTAAGTCATTATAAAAAGTAACCAAGTCATGCGAAACGCGCAAAACCTTTTTTAAAACAAGTAATTCCTCGATATTCAGATCACCATCAAGCTCCAAACGCTTGCTAATAGCAGTGATATCCTTGGTTGCTGCCAAATGAAAATGCGGATCTTCTACTAATATCTGCTCCATGTCTGCAACTTCCAAAAAGGCTCTCTCAATCGCCTCTTTTTTTGTGGTCGGCTGTAAAACTTGTAATTCTAATTTCCCCTGCTCCGTTTGTAAAGAGCCTTGAAATAAGTCTTTTATTTTATTAAATTCTAAGGTTTCTAATATTTTTGTATTCATGATAATATCTTTTTCTAGTGAAAAAGAACCCAGCTAGTCGGCCAACTGAGTCCTTTTATCCAATCACCTTGGTAACCCAAAAATACTTCAGGAGACTAGAGGTAATTGGGGTATGGTTAATAATGAAGCTAGCTAGACCACTGTGATTTAAGCGATCTTGAATAAAAGCTAGCGGTACTGTAGCGAAAATCGTTAGGAACATTTCAATGGCAAATAAGGAAATGAAAACAGCAATTACACCGCTAGCAACATTATACCAACGAGAATCCGTATTCCCTTTAGGTACTAAATGGATAAAAATCCCGATGAAGCGACCAATCGCATAAACAAAGGTGTAAATGATGAAAAAAGCAAGACCAGCATAGAAGACTTTATCTAAATGAAAGAGCTGATTGTTAGGAAAATAATACGTTGTAGCTCCTTCTATCGCACTTGAATAAGGGACCCACAAACTTAAAAAGCGGGCTAAACCTTGGTAAGATTGACTAGCGATAAAAAAGGCTACAATAGCTGATAGTAAATAATAAGCTTGAAGAACAATCCCTCTAGAGTAGCCAATATAGAAGCTCCACGCTAGAATTAGTAAAATTAGTAGTGAAATAATCATAAAGGCCCCTCTGTTTGTAAAGATTTTTCTTTTATTTCTGTTAGGGCTTTTCGACGCAAGCTTTCTAATTCTCTTTCCTTGTCATCAAATTCAATTTCACGATTTAACTGAGTTGACAGACTATTAATAGCAAGCAAAATAGCCAAGGTTTCATCATCCGCTTGGGGCATTCTTTCCTTGATTGCTTGGTATTTTTCTGTCGCGACCTTTTCGACTTCCTCCATAAACAGATTATCAAACCCTGTTGTTAAAGTCATGGTCTTCTTTCCAAAAGTAAACTTATATCGATTCAAATTTGCCATAAAATCACCTCGTTATATTATACCAAATATCAAGCATTTTGTCAGGTCGGGGCTTACCCCTCTATCCTGCTTTTCTAAAATATGCTTGAAGATAAAAAGTCCGTCAATCTTTTTTTCAACTTTACTCTTTTTTATGTTAAAATAGAAGGCATGGGACAATTCACCTTAACACCGAGTGAGCGGGAGATTCAAGCATTTCTTAAGCAATATAAAAAATATCTCAGCTCTAGTAAAAATCCTTATATCCGTTATTTTTTCCGTTTGGAGCAAGCAACAGCCAGCGTCTATACTTCTGGTAAATTACTCCTTCAGGGAGAAGAGGCAGATAAATATGCTCTTTTTTTCAAAGAGACAGCAGATCTCACTCAACCTCCTCAGAAAATCACCTACCAAGCTATGATAGGAACGGATGAGGTTGGTAATGGTTCCTATTTTGGTGGTTTAGCTGTTGTGGCTTCATTTGTCACTAAAGAACAGGAGGATTTCCTCAGAAAATTAGGAGTTGGAGATTCTAAAACCCTGACGGATCAAAAAATTCGCCAGTTAGCCCCTATCTTAAAAGAAAAAATTAACCACCAAGCCCTGCTCTTGTCACCCAAGAAGTACAACCAAGTCATCGCTTCGGGTTACAATGCTGTCTCAGTCAAGGTTGCTCTTCACAATCAAGCCATCTATCTCTTGCTAGAAAAAGGAATAAAACCTGATCAAATCGTAATTGATGCCTTCACTAGCAGCACCAATTACCAGCGTTATGTCAAGCAAGAGCGAAATCAGGTTGGTCAGGCGATTCATTTAGAAGAAAAAGCTGAAGGAAAATACTTAGCTGTGGCTGTCAGTTCCATTATAGCCCGCGACCTTTTCTTGGAGAATCTAGAGATTCTGAGCCAGGAATTAGGCTACCAATTACCAAGCGGAGCAGGAGCTAAAAGTGATCAAGTGGCCAGTCAGATTTTGAAGGCTTATGGTATGGCCGGTCTTGAAACAAGTGCTAAACTACATTTTAAAAATACTCAAAAAGCAAAACAATTACTAGAAAGGTAAGTTATGTCTGGTTTTAGAAAATTTATGAAAGAATGGGGATTTTTCATCCTCTTCATGGCTACTTTGCTCCTCACCCGCCTCTTCCTCTGGTCCCCATTTTTGGTAAGTGGCCACTCAATGGACCCGACCCTTGCAGATGGAGAGTATCTACTCGAAGTCCGCTATCTACCCATCGACCGTTTTGATATCGTTGTTGCTAAAGAAACAGATGAAAATGGGAACGAGAAACGGATTGTCAAACGAGTGATTGGTATGCCTGGTGATACCATCAAATATGAAAACGACCAACTCTATATCAATGGTAAGAAAACTGATGAGCCATACTTAAAAGAATATATTTCTAAATTTAAAAAGGACAAATTGCAGTCGACTTATTCTTACCGGAAGATGTTCCAGCAAATCGCTGAACAAGCCAACTCTTTCACTCAGGACTCTCTAGGTAACTCAACATTCACTGTCGAAGTTCCTAAGGGACACTATTTCCTTCTAGGAGACGACCGACTCGTTTCAAGAGATAGCCGAGAAGTTGGAAATTTCAAGGCCAGCCAGATTGAAGGAGAAGCGAAATTACGCTTCTGGCCACTCAATAAGATTGGTATCTTCTAAGTACCATTTGTTAAGCAAATAAGAATCAAGAAATAAAAAGGGCAGGACAGCAGGTTTCATTGGCTTGTCTGCCTTTTTTTCTAGGATGAGAGATATGGAATTCTATTTTTCAGGAACCGTCGAACGCATTATATTTGAAAATCCCAACAATTTCTTTCGAATTTTGTTACTGGATATCGAGGACACAGATGCAGAATTTGATGATTTTGAGATTATCGTGACCGGAACCATGGCCGATATCATGGAAGGACAAGACTACACTTTTTGGGGAACTCTTGTCCAGCATCCCAAATACGGGGAACAGCTAAAAGTAACTCGCTACGAAAGAGCAAAGCCAACTAGTAAGGGCCTGGTCAAGTATTTTGCTAGCGATCATTTTAAAGGGATCGGTGTTAAGACCGCCCAAAAGATAGTAGACCTCTATGGTGATAATACGATTGACCAGATCTTAGCTGATCCTAGCCGGCTCGTAAGTATTAACGGCCTTTCTGCAGTCAATCGGGAAGCCTTCGTCAGCAAACTTAGACAAAATTACGGCACAGAGATGTTGCTCTCTAAACTCGCTGAATATGGCATCCCCAATAAACTTGCCTTGCAGATTCAAGATACCTACAAAGAAGAAACGCTGGAAATTGTCCAAAAATATCCTTATCAACTAGTTGAGGACATTCAAGGTATTGGTTTCAAAATTGCTGATCAGTTGGCCCAGCAACTAGGTATTGAAAGCGATGCTCCAGAGCGTTTCCGAGCTGGTCTTGTTCATACCCTTTTCAGCCAGTCTATGGAGACAGGTGATACTTATATAGAAGCACGTGACTTACTATCCCACACCATTGATTTGCTGGAGAATGCCCGTCAGGTTGAACTTGACCCTGCCTTGGTAGCGGATGAATTGGCCCACCTCATTGAAGAAGATAAGATTCAAAACGTCGAAACAAAAATCTTTGAAAACAGTCTTTATTTCGCCGAGGAAGGTATCCGTAGCAATCTGATTCGGATTCTAGAAAAAGGCAAACAAGAAACCTTTGACGCCCCAAAACTCGACAGTATCATCGAACAAGTCGAGCAAGATTTAGGAATCTGCTATGACCATATTCAAAAGAAGGCTATCTGCGATGCCATTAATCATAAGGTGTTTATTCTGACGGGTGGGCCAGGAACTGGTAAAACAACTGTTATCAACGGCATCATTGCTACTTATGCTACTCTTCATAAGCTAGATTTAGCTAAAAAACAGGAATTACCTATTCTGCTTGCTGCTCCGACTGGACGAGCTGCCAGACGAATGAATGAATTGACTGGGCTCCCCAGTGCTACTATTCATCGGCATCTGGGGATGACTGGAGATGATGATACCAGTCATTTAGATGACTATTTGGATGCTGATTTCATCATTGTAGACGAGTTCTCTATGGTCGATACTTGGCTGGCCAATCAACTGCTCAGCAATATTTCTTCCAACAGTAAGATCCTCATTGTGGGGGATGCTGACCAGCTTCCGTCTGTCAGTCCCGGTCAGGTTCTGGCCGATCTTTTAAAAATACCTATCTTGCCTCAAACCAAGCTGACAAAAATCTACCGGCAGGGAGAAGATTCAACAATCGTTACCCTGGCCAGTCAAATCCAACAAGGGTTTCTGCCGGCTGATTTTACTGAAAAAAAGGCGGATCGTTCCTATTTTGAAGCAACTAGTGAATATATCCCCGATATGATTAAAAAAATCGTAGCCGCTGCTATCCGCAGTGGCATCCCCGCTCAGGACGTTCAAATCTTGGCTCCTATGTATCGAGGACCCGCGGGAATCGACCAAATCAACCAACTTATGCAGGATCTGATAAATCCAGCAGAAAAAGACCAACTGGTCTTTGAAGCACCAGACTGCCAGTACCGGCAAGGAGACAAGATCATCCACCTGGTCAATGATGCCGAAAGCAATGTGTTTAACGGCGATCTGGGCTATATCACGGACTTGTTGCCAGCAAAATACACCGACTCTAAACAAGATGAACTAACCATCAACTTCGATGGAAATGAAATCGTCTATCAACGTAGCGAGTGGTACAAGATTCGCTTGGCTTATGCCATGAGTATTCATAAATCACAAGGTAGTGAATTTCCTGTCGTGATTCTGCCAATCACCAAGAGTAGCCACCGCATGCTCCAGCGCAATCTGGTCTACACAGCCATTACCCGGGCCAAGAGCAAGCTGATCCTACTTGGGGAAAAAGCAGCCTTTGACTATGCTGCAAAAAACACCGGCACCGCCCGCAAAACTTATCTTATTCCTCGTTTTTCTGATCTTTTAGAAAGAGAAGAGCCTGCTGAAGTTGTCACCACTAATTCTGACACAGTCGATCAAATTCCTGAAGATGGTTTTATCCTTACTCTTGATAACTACCTCAGTATTGATCCCATGATTGGAATTAGAGAAGAGGATATTAAAGATATTTTTAAATAATAGTTTGCAGCGCTAGTTACTATTTATAGTTAGGAAATCTTACTTTTAAAGGAGTTATAATGAAATACAACCCATATCCCAGACTGCTTACTAGACTATTCTTTGGTTCTGTCTTCCTTATCCTTGGACTGATATCCCTTCTATCTTATAGGAATGTCACTACAAAATCGTTAAGAGATAAAGGAGAAATCCTATCCTCAAAAGTCACTAATACAGGAGACTATGCCATACAAATTACGGACGTTTCTGGACCTGAAGCAGAATTAAAAGGAAAAGATTACTCAACCTTCTTTTACACCGTAACCTATAAGGATGAAAGTGGCAAGGAAAGCAAGATTGGACTCCATGCTGATGATTCAGATTTTTATGATTTAATCGATGAGCTCAGGAATACTCAAGACTTAAAAGAGAATCCCAAATGGCTGATAGCAAACGCCAACAATTCTTCCAAGATCAAGAATTACTCGGAAATGATGGCTTCCAAACTTTCTGATGATGAAAAATCTGCACAACTTGATTACTACATTACCTTAGAAGATACTGATTCAATACGGTATAGAGGTCAAATAGTCTTCTTTCTATTCTTCTTCCTTGGGATGCCCTTCTTTCTGACAGGGGTGAAGGGCTATCTATCCAGCCAAAAAGAATTAAAAGAGTTTTACAATCTTTACCCTGAACTCCATGGCTCACTGGAACAAATCCAAATCTTGGGTGGCCAAAATGAAGCAGATATCCGGATCTTTTTGTATAAGAATCATCTAGTAAGCTATCACTCAACATTTAAAATCAGCAATTTAGAGGATGCAAAGAAAATCTATCATTCCAAGTTCACAACCAGCTTTTTATTTATTCCAATCATTAGAAAAAATCAACTTTGTATTGTACACACCAATGGCAAGGAAGATAAACTGCCTATGAAACGAGCTAGCGCTTCTAAGACAGAGCTAGCCTTAACTCAGGTGGATCATTATATAAGTGAAAAATTCCCAAATATTCAATTATAAAAAGACATTCGTGACCTGCACCCCACAAGTTAGATCAACAAACTAACTTGTGGGGTGTTTTTTATATGATTTATCTTATGCGTCCTATATATTTTTATGACAATGGTAGCAGCAAGAAGAGTAAAAAGAGTTTTTAATCCCTTGATTTGAAGTAAATAAAAACAAAAGAACTCAGCACTGTCCAATACAGAACTGAATCCTTTTACTAATTATTTGTTTATCTTTTTAGGATCACTACATTGACCCAACCTCATTTTTTTATGCTTAGTATTCGGAATTTAAAATTTGTTGAATAAGTGCTTCATCAAAAATATCCAAACCTATCGATTCAAGCATAAATTGTAGGAAATAAATCCGATCGGCAACTCTTTCAGTTGAATTCTCAAACATACTGCCTTCTAACCAGAAATTTGTCAAAAGCAAAATTGCCTCAGCCGCCTCATCAGGAAACTGAATATGCTGGATTGATCCATCATTCATTCCTTTCTTAATAATTTCCGCAATAAGAGGAGTACCAATACGAAGATTATAACGCATAATCGTCAGCATGAATTCAGCATCAAAAGACTCCCCATTAAGCAGATCACGATATTCTCTTTGACTTTCTAAGCTGAACTGAAAAATAGCCCTGAGTTGCTCTTTCCCAGTCAAATGGTTCGTAACCTTCAGCCAGTTCGTCAAATCCTCTTCCATATGCTGATAGCGATGTTTCAAGACAGCGAAAACAATTTCACCCTTTGATTGAAAATGATGATAAATTGCCCCTTTTGAAATTCCAGCCGTTCGAGCTATATCTTGCATACTTGTTTTTTCATAGCCTTTTTGAACGAAAAGCTGAGAAGACGTTTCTAAAATTTTTTCAATCATCGCTTGAGATTTGTCTGTCCTCGCTACCATTACTAGCCTTTCCTCTTTCTTTGTTTTAATTTATTTTATCAAAAAATTAAGAAAAAACAATGATATCATCCTACTACTGACATATAAATGAGATCACTCAAACTAATTTTCCTTCTTCTTTTTTTCTTCCAAGCGTTTGATATGATAAAAGTTAGACAGAAGCGATACACCCCCTACTGCCATAATACCCAGTCCTCGCCATGGGCTAAAGACAGAAGTCAGCAAGCCACCAGCAAGGACAGCATAGCTAGCTTTGACTCCCCACTTAGAATAGCGTATGCCATTCTCACCCTGAGTCATCTTTTCCAGCTGCACCTTACGTTTTTCTGCCTGCTGCTGCAAAAACTCTTTCTGACCTTCCAGCTGCCGAGCCAGGTCCTGATTAAACTTGAGGATGTGCTCGCTTGTTTTTTCTACTACAGATTTGTTCATTTCTGCTCCTTTCTTTTTAAAAACCGACCATACGGTTTTTTATTTTATAAACTCAGTATAACAGACACAGAAAACTTTGTCCAGTATTTTTTCGAAAAAGATTATTTTTAGTCAATGAAAATCATCAGACAACTTAGAAACTCATCACAAGCAACTCTCTCATACTAAAAACAATTTCTAAAAAAGCCCGGTAACGAACCAAGCCTTTATCTTTATTCAAACCCTGTCACTGTCAGCCCTAGCAGACGGATACCTCGTGGTTGTTCTTCCAAGCTATCGTATATCTCATGCGCAGTTCGCTCGATTTGCTCCTTGTCTTGAGTGGCTAGAGCCAAACTTTTTCTTTTAGTCAAGGTTGAGAAATCGGCATAGCGGATTTTCAGAACGATGGTTCGTCCTTTCTTATCATGCTTAGTCAGGCTATTTTCCACCTTCTGTGCCAACAGGGTCAGCTCTTTCTTGATGTCCTCCTCACTATAGAGCAGTTTAGTATAGGTCCGCTCCTTCCCGATTGACTTACGAATACGATTGGATTTGACTGGACTATTGCTGATGCCACGCGCTTTCCGGTAGAGATCAAAACCAAAGCGACCAAACCTATCAATCAGGGTCATTTCCGGTATCTTGAGCAAATCTGCACCAGTATAAACTCCCATTTCATGTAATTTCTCAACGCTCTTCTTACCAACCCCATGAAACTTGGCAATATCCATAGGCGCTAGAAAGGCCTTTGCTTCCTCAGGTAAAATAACAGTCAAACCATGAGGCTTCTTATAGTCACTGGCAATTTTGGCCAGAAACTTATTATAAGAAACACCTGCCGAAGCCGTCAGTTGCAGTTCATTCCAGATATCATGCTGAATCAGCTTGGCTATTTTGACTGCAGATTTAATCCCTAGCTTGTTTTCCGTTACATCCAGATAAGCTTCATCAATACTCATCGGCTCAATCAAGTCCGTATAGCGTTTGAAAATCTCTCGGATCTGCAAACCGACCGTCTGATATTTTTCGTAATTTCCCGAAATAAAAATCCCTTGTGGACATCGTTCGTATGCTTCCTTGGAGCTCATAGCAGAATGGACGCCAAACTTTCGTGCTTCATAGTTACAAGTAGAGACGACGCCACGACCACCTGTCAAACGAGGATCGCTACCGATGATGACCGGATGTCCCTTTAGCTTAGGATTATCCCTGACTTCGACAGCAGCAAAAAAGGCATCCATGTCAATATGAATGATTTTTCTTGATGTGTCGTTAATTAAAGGAAAAATCAACATTCTAGTCGCCTCTTATTCTTGTTTTCCAATTCTAGTATAACCTTTTTCTCATTTTTGCCCAACTATTTGCTGAGAAATTTTCCCATCCATCTATATAGTACACTTTTTGAGATTTTAGACAACTGTATTATAAAAGAAAAGGCTTACAAATCCCGAAAACACTTTGTGTAAACGATTACTCTGTGTTATACTTTAACTATACAAATGTAACAGATACTTGTTACTAGAAAGAAAAAGAGGAATTTAACATGGTTGTTAAAACTGTTGTCGAAGCACAAGATATTTTTGACAAGGCTTGGGAAGGCTTCAAAGGTGAAGATTGGAAAGAAAAAGCAAGTATTTCACGCTTTGTTCAGGCTAACTACACTCCTTACGATGGTGATGAAAGCTTCTTAGCAGGTCCAACTGAACGTTCTCTTCATATTAAAAAGATTATTGAAGAAACGAAGGCTCACTATGAAGCAACTCGTTTCCCAATGGACACTCGTCCAGCTTCTATTGCAGGTATCCCAGCTGGTTACATCGACAAAGATAACGAGCTAATCTATGGTATCCAAAACGACGAACTCTTCAAATTGAACTTCATGCCAAAAGGTGGTATCCGTATGGCTGAAACAACTTTGAAGGAAAATGGTTATGAGCCAGATCCAGCTGTTCACGAAATCTTTACTAAGTACGTGACAACAGTTAACGATGGTATCTTCCGTGCTTACACTTCAAACATTCGTCGCGCTCGCCACGCTCACACAGTTACTGGTCTTCCAGATGCATACTCTCGTGGACGTATCATCGGAGTTTATGCTCGTCTTGCTCTTTATGGAGCTGACTACTTGATGGCTGAAAAAGTAAACGACTGGAATGCTTTGACAGAAATCGACGAAGAAACAATTCGTCTTCGCGAAGAAATCAACTTGCAATACCAAGCACTTGGTGAAGTTGTTAAATTAGGTGACCTTTACGGAGTTGATGTGCGTCGCCCAGCCTTCGATACTAAAGAAGCTATCCAATGGACAAACATTGCCTTCATGGCAGTCTGTCGCGTCATCAACGGTGCTGCAACTTCTCTTGGACGTGTGCCAATCGTTCTTGACGTTTTTGCAGAACGCGACCTTGCTCGTGGCACTTACACTGAAAGCGAAATCCAAGAATTTATCGATGACTTCGTTTTAAAACTTCGTACTGTTAAATTTGCTCGTACAAAAGCTTACGACCAACTCTATTCTGGTGACCCAACCTTCATCACTACTTCTATGGCAGGTATGGGTAACGATGGTCGTCACCGTGTTACTAAGATGGACTACCGTTTCTTGAATACACTTGACAACATCGGTAACTCACCTGAACCAAACTTGACCGTTCTCTGGACTGACAAATTGCCATACTCATTCCGTCGCTACTGTATGCACATGAGCCACAAGCACTCTTCTATCCAATACGAAGGTGTAACAACAATGGCTAAAGATGGCTATGGTGAAATGAGCTGTATCTCTTGCTGTGTGTCTCCGCTTGACCCTGAAAATGAAGAACAACGCCACAACATCCAATACTTCGGTGCTCGTGTAAACGTTCTGAAAGCCCTTCTGACAGGTCTCAACGGCGGTTACGACGATGTTCATAAAGACTACAAGGTATTTGACATCGAGCCTATCCGTGACGAAGTTCTTGAATTTGAATCAGTTAAAGCTAACTTTGAAAAATCACTTGATTGGTTGACAGACACTTACGTAGATGCTTTGAACATCATCCACTACATGACTGATAAGTATAACTACGAAGCTGTTCAAATGGCCTTCTTGCCTACTCACCAACGTGCTAACATGGGATTCGGTATCTGTGGATTTGCTAACACTGTTGATACATTGTCAGCTATCAAGTACGCTACAGTTAAACCAATCCGTGACGAAAATGGCTACATCTACGATTACGAAACAATCGGTGAATACCCACGTTGGGGTGAAGACGATCCTCGTTCAAATGAATTGGCTGAATGGTTGGTTGAAGCTTACACAACTCGTTTGCGTAGCCACAAACTTTACAAGAACGCTGAAGCTACAGTATCACTCTTGACAATCACATCTAACGTTGCTTACTCTAAACAAACTGGTAACTCACCAGTCCATAAAGGAGTATACCTCAACGAAGATGGTACAGTGAACTTGTCTAAACTTGAGTTCTTCTCACCAGGTGCTAACCCATCTAACAAGGCAAAAGGTGGCTGGTTGCAAAACTTGAACTCACTTGCTAGCTTGGACTTCAGTTACGCAGCTGACGGTATCTCATTGACAACTCAAGTATCACCTCGTGCGCTTGGTAAAACTCATGACGAACAAGTAGACAACTTGGTAACAATCCTTGATGGTTACTTTGAAAATGGTGGACAACACGTTAACTTGAACGTTATGGACTTGAAGGACGTTTACGACAAGATTATGTCTGGCGAAGACGTTATCGTTCGTATTTCTGGTTACTGTGTAAATACTAAGTACCTCACTCCAGAACAAAAAACTGAATTGACTCAACGTGTATTCCACGAAGTCCTTTCAATGGATGATGCTTTGAGCTAATAAGTCATTAAATTAAACTATAAAGGAAGATTGGTTTATTTCCAGTCTTCTTTTTTGATTTTACATGGAATTTTTATGAAGAAGCTTCTGAATTTTGCTATAATAGAAGAAAGTTTAGAAACACTTGGAAAGAGATTATGGAAGAGTCAAAAGAATTTAATCTAGCTGTAGATGTCATCATGCTAGCCGGCACCCTCTTATTGCAAAGTGGATCCGAAATCTACCGAGTTGAAGATACCATGATTCGGATCGCTCATTCGCAGGGGATTATTGATTGCAATGCTCTAGCTATGCCAGTTGCGATTTTCTTCTCAGTCGAGAATACGAATTTCTCTCGTATGAAACGTATCGTGCATTCAAATTATAATATTGAGAAGGTCTGTGATGTCAACCAAGTCTCTCGTCAGTTGACCAGCGGTCAATTAACCTTGCAAGAGGCTTACGATGAACTCTTACGTCTCAAAAACAAGCGTCTGCCTTACAACAAGAAACAATTGACCATTGCAGCTACGCTCAGTGCCCCATTTTTTTCCATCATGTTTGGAGGAAATTTTTACGATGCACTTGGCGCTGCTGTGGCAACCTTCTTTGGCTTTACCTTTTCACTGTACGCTGAGAAGTATGTACGAATTCCTTTTGTTACAGCCTTTGCAGGTGCCTTTGTTTTTGGTTTGTTAGCACAGGCCTGGGCCCGCTACTCTGGTTTTAACTCAACTGCAGACTTGATTATAGCAGGCTCTGTCATGCCTTTTGTTCCTGGGATTGCCCTGACTAATGCTGTCCGTGACATCATGACCAATCACATTAATTCGGGAATGAGTAAACTTTTTGAATCTCTTCTCATTACCCTAGCTCTTGGTGCGGGTACTTCCGTTGCCCTTGTATTAATGAAATAAAGCTATGACAATACTAACATTTTTCCTTCAAGCTCTTGCAAGTTTGTTGGCTATTATCACTTTTCTTATCGTCTTAAATGTCCAACGCAGAATGCTAATTCCAGCTGGTCTACTGGGGATGTCTATCTGGCTTCTTTATTTACTTTTAAAAGGCCCGACCAATGTTATCGTAGCCACCTTTGTAGCTGCTATCGTCGGATCTTGCTGTAGCCAAATTATGAGTGTTATTTATAAAACTCCTGCAGTTGTATTCATCCTGTCAATTCTGGCCCCCTTAGTCCCTGGCTACCTCTCCTATCGAACAACCGCATTCTTTGTAACTGGCGATTATAGTAAGGCCATGGTTAATGCCACCTTAGTAGTCATCTTGGCCCTCGTTATTTCGATTGGGATGGCCAGTGGTACAGTTGCGTTAAAACTTTTTAAGTATATTCAAAAAAGAAAGCACGTCCACTATTGAGTTGACTATAAAGTCTAAACAATTTTGATGCTTCTGATTAAATCTTAGTAAAAATAGGTTTTTCACTAAGATGTTTTAAGTTCCCTGTCTTTGTTCGACGGGGCTTTTTTATCAGTTTTATTTTGAATTATGGTAAAATAGATGTTGAAATACTCTTGATAATCATATCAAGATATGAGGTTTTAATATGAAAATAGGAATCGATAAAATTGGATTTGCAACCTCCAATTATGTCTTGAAGTTAAACGATTTAGCGGCAGCGCGTGCTACCGATCCAGAAAAACTAAGCAAGGGACTCCTGCTTAAAGAACTCAGCATTGCTCCTCTGACAGAAGATATTATCACCTTAGGAGCTGCAGCTGCAGATCCCATTTTGACAAGTGAAGACAAAGAGAAGATTGACATGGTCATTGTAGCTACGGAGTCAAGCATTGATCAGAGTAAGGCAGCGGCCGTTTTTATTCATGGCCTTTTGGCGATCCAGCCCTTTGCCCGGAGTTTTGAGATTAAAGAAGCCTGTTATGGTGCTACTGCTGCACTTGACTACGCCAAACTCCATATCGAAAAATATCCAGATAGCAAGGTCCTCGTTATTGCCAGCGATATTGCCAAATATGGTATTAATACTCCTGGTGAACCAACTCAGGGAGCGGGAGCTATTGCAATGTTGATAAGCAAGGATCCTCGCATCTTAATTTTTAATGAAGATAATGTCGCTCAAACTCGTGACGTTATGGATTTTTGGCGCCCAAATTACTCGACAACTCCTTATGTAAATGGACTTTACTCTACCCAACAATACTTGGATTGTCTGAAAACGACTTGGGACGAGTACCAAAAGCGTCACAAGCTTTCTCTCAAAGATTTTGCGGCCTACTGCTTCCATCTTCCTTATCCAAAACTGGCTCTTAAAGGTCTCAATAAAATCATGGATAAAAGTCTTCCTCAAGAGCAGCAAGATCAGCTTAAGGAAAACTTTGAAAAATCAATCCTCTATAGCCAAAAAGTCGGAAATATATACACAGGTTCGCTTTTTCTAGGCCTTTTGTCCCTCTTAGAAAACTCAGACAATCTTAAGGCCGGTGACAAAATTGCTCTCTTTAGTTATGGCAGTGGTGCTGTAGCAGAAATTTTCAGTGCTTCCTTAGTTCCAGGCTATGAAAATCAGCTGTCACGGACACGTCTGGAGGAACTAGACCAGCGTCAGGCTCTTTCTGTTGAAGAATACGAGCATATCTTTTTTGCAGAAGCTGAGCTGGATGCGGAGGGCAATGCTAGCTTCTCTGGCTATGAAGACCAAAGCTTTGCTCTGGCAGAAATTGCAGAGCACCAGCGTAAGTATATCAAAGTTGAGAAATCATCATGAAAATAAACTGGACTGGATTTTCCAAAAAAACTCCTGCTGAACGACTACAGATACTGAAAGAAAAGGGACTTTTACAAGATGAACATTGGCAGTTGCTAGACAGTCAGCAGACTTTGCCCCTGGAAACAGCCAACCAGATGAGTGAAAATGTACTGGCCACTCTGGCCCTGCCCTACTCTCTGGTGTCAGACTTTCTGGTGGATGGTAAGACCTATCAAGTTCCTTTTGTGACAGAAGAGCCATCTGTGGTAGCAGCATCTAGCTTTGCTGCTAAGATTATCAAACGTTCAGGCGGATTTGAGACCGAGGTTCACAAACGCCAGATGATTGGGCAAATCGCCCTCTATCAGGTTGATAATGCAGACCAAGCCATTAAAGATGTTCTCAGGAAAAAGAAAGAGTTGCTGGAACAGGCCAACCAAGCCTATCCATCGATTGTTGCTCGTGGTGGTGGTGCTAGAGATCTTTGGCTGGAGCAAAAGGATGACTTCCTCATTTTCTATCTATCTGTGGATACGCAGGAAGCCATGGGAGCTAATATGCTCAACACCATGCTGGAGGCCCTCACCCTTTCTCTTGAAGAGCTGACTGGCGGTAAGAGTCTGATGGCTATCCTGTCAAACTATGCAACTGATAGTCTCGTAACAGCCCGCTGTGTCATCGACTATCGCTTTCTCAGTCGGGATAAGGCTGAGGCAGAGCTTCTTGCGGATAAGATGCAGCTGGCTAGCAAGCTAGCCCAGGCCGATCCTTACCGGGCAGCTACCCACAATAAAGGCATCTTTAATGGTATTGATGCTTTGGTACTGGCTACTGGAAATGACTGGAGGGCTGTAGAAGCTGGCGCTCATGCCTATGCCAGCCGAGAAGGAAGCTACCGCGGTCTCTCTACTTGGACTGCGGACCCAGATAAACGCCAGCTTCATGGTCAGATGACCCTGCCCATGCCCATTGCAACTAAAGGAGGCTCCATCGGCCTCAATCCCGCAGTAACAGCCAGCTTTGACTTGCTGGGGCAACCTCAGGCTAAGGAATTGGCATCCCTCATCGTATCGGTTGGATTGGCACAAAACTTCGCTGCCCTCAAAGCCCTGGTCAGCACTGGCATCCAAGCCGGACATATGAAATTGCAAGCCAAATCTTTAGCATTGCAGGCTGGAGCTCAAGGTGAAGAAATTACTGCTGTAGCCAATCGCTTAACAGCCATGAAGACTTTCAACCTAGCTACTGCTCAGGAAATACTAGCTGACTTACGAAAATAGAACAAGTAAAAAGGCCATTAATGGCCTTTTTTGTATGACTTTATGCTATTTAATCTGTTCCTGAGCTTCTTTCAGCCGCCCATAGAGTAGATAGGGTACACTCTTTAATTCTTGCAAGCTTCGGCAGGACAGGGCGCACATGATGAGGCGCAAGTCTGATTTCCAGCCTTCTACAATATCAATAACCTCTTCCACCGAGTGATTTTCTACCAAGTCTAACATGGTGCGAGAGAGGCCAACTGCCTTAGCTCCTAAGACCAGAGCTTTGATCATATCCAAAGGATGGCGGACACCTCCGCTAGCCAAAAGTTCGACCTCATCGCGCAATGGCTGAAGAGCTAGCAGACTTTGCAGAGTAGATTGCCCCCAATCATTGAGGTAGTCACGATTGCCACCCCTCTTATTTTCAATATAGGCAAAGCTAGTGCCACCACGGCCGGAAATATCAAAAGTCTGAATACCCAAGGAGCGCGCTTCTTCGACAGTAGAGCGATCCATGCCAAAGCCAACTTCTTTAAGAATTAAGGGAAGATCCAGTCGCTGACTATAATCCGTCAAGTGCTGGCGCCAAGAACGAAACTCCCGCTCACCCTCTGGCATCAGCAATTCCTGCATGAGATTGACATGAACCTGCAAAAAGAGAGGTTGCAAATCAGCTATCGCCTGCTGGGCGGCTTGATAAGGCTTGTCCAAGCCGATATTAGTTGCTAGTAATAAATTAGGCCGACCAACCGCTACCTGATAGGAAGAATCAGAAGGATTTTTCAAGGCTGCGCTGTAAGAGCCAGTCACAAAAAGAAGACCACAACTTTCAGCTACTTGAGCCAACTTTTCATTGATCTGACCGCCTTTGTGGCTACCACCAGTCATGGCATTGATGTAAAAAGGAAAGTCCCAGTCACGACCAGCAAAGTGAGTAGATAGGTCAATCTCTGCCAAATCGTACTTGGGCAAAGAACGGTGAACCAGTTCCATTTCATCAAAACTGTTGTAACCCGGACGCTGCTCTAAGGCGTATTTGATATGATCGTCCTTACGATTCTGGCTCATCATGGCCCATCCTTTCTCTGTATAATAACTCAATGCCAGCTTCTTGCCAGGCTTGAATCAGTTGCTTGCTAGACACAGCATCAAAGCTGAGAGCAATCCCGCAGTCGCCACCGCCGGCACCGCTGCTCTTAGCCACACAGTTCAGTCCCTCTGCCGCTTCTTTTAAGACTTTCAGCCTGTCTGTATAGATAGCTGGGCTGAGCGTTTCTAAGAGCTGACTAGCCTTTTCCAGACTAGACTGAATAGCGAGCTTATCTCCTGCTCGTAAAGCTCTCTCCAAGGTATCAACTTGCGTCCTACTGCCTGTCAAAAAGGACCCTGAAATAGCTGACTTGACCTGATTGACCAAGTCCTTAGAAATCGCCGGCTGCTTGGTCCAGCCAACTAGAAAATCCATGGCTAAGCGAGGCTTAATACTACGAATTTCAAAACCCCAATCCTCTGCTAGTAATTGCTGTAAATCAACTTTGTCCATGCGCTTGCGGACCAGCTCTCTATTAAAAGACCGGTAGTAAATCAGGTCTTCATAAGCAATGCAGGCTAGATCTCCCATGGAACCATTGTCTCCGCGCTTGAGGAGAACGTAAGAAGCCAGCTTAAATAGTAGCTCCGACTCCAAGTCCAGCTCATAAAGTGCTGCCATGGCCTTAAGGATCAGAATAACCACACTACCACTGGAGCCAATCCCGAACTTCTTACCGTCCCTTTCCATCTTGCCACTAATCTTTAGAGAAAAAGGCTGAAGTTGGTAGCCTAAGACCAGCAGATAAGTGTTCATATCCCCTATCGTCTCCTGAATCAAGGCATAATCAGGGTCTGGTTCTAGGCTAGCGCTGTGTTCAAACATATCTGATGTCAAGCGATAGTCAGGCGCTGCCTGGATTTCTCCAGTCATATAGATAGGGATGTCCTTGATAATGGCCGGCTGACCAGCCGTCAGAACTGCATATTCACCCGCCAGATAAAGCTTGCCACAGGTTTGGACTCTTGCATTAGTCTTCATCTGACAAGTCCTTTGTTTTGGAGACAATAAGGCGATAGTCCTTCTCAAATATGGCAGCCAAATGGGCTAGGTCTTCCTCCAAGCAGAGCACCTTGACATTTGGCCCCGCATCCATGGTAAAGTAGCAACGCTCGCCCTGCTCCCGTAGCTTTCTGACAGCATCCATAGCTTGGTAAGACTCCTCTGTCAGATAAGAAAACGGCGGATAAGCTTTTTCTGTCGTGGCATGCATCCGAAGAGCATTTTCTTCTGTCAGCTGACCTACCTTAGCAAACTCATTGTCCCGTAAATAACCTAGCATAGCCTGATAGTCCAAGGCAGACTGGGCAATCCAATCTGGGAAAATGGTGGAAGTTTTAGCGCAGAGCTCCATACCGTCACGGCTGGAAATGGGCTTTTTCTCATCGTGAAGAACCAGCATAATCATGGCTAGCTTCAAATCCGTCTTGACTGGATAAATGGCTCCACTATCCTTATCCCAGGCCGCTAGCGGACCAAAGAAAGACCGAGCTGACGACCCTGAAGCAAACTTGGCCAATTGAGCCAGCTCTTGCGTCTGATAGCCCGTCTGAAAATAAGCATTGCAGGCCTTGACTAGGGCAGACAGACCGCTGGAGCTGGAAGACAGACCCGCTGCTGTTGGCATATTGTTGCTGGTATCAACGCGGACAAAACCATCTTCTGGGGAGCGAAAACGGTCAATAATCTTACTGATTTTGGCATGTTCTGCCGGGCTTTGCAGCTGGCCGTCAATATAAAACTCATCTCCAGTCGCTGTAGCCAGCAAAGGACTCAGCTGAGTCTCGGTATACATATTTTCCAGTGTCAGCGAGATACTGCTGGTAGACGGAATCATCTTTTCTGCATCTTTCTTTCCCCAATATTTGACAATTGCAATATTGGCATAGGATTTGACACTTACAGGCTTTCGATCCATGTGTTAATAGCTCCCTTCTCTCTCAATACGGTGGCTAAGACATCCGCCTGGCTTTTTTCTCCTACAAGAGCAATGATACAGCCGCCTAGACCGCCGCCGCTCATTTTAGCTCCCAAAGCTCCGTTTTCAAGAGCTGCCGATACCAGCTCATCTGCTTTCTGGCAAGAAACCCCTAGCTTGGCTAGCTTCTCATGAGCCTTGGTCATAGCTTGTCCCATTGTCATCAGGTCCTTGATAGAAATGGCTTTCTCAAGGATTTTCGTTAAATTCCCCAATTCCTGCAGCAAAGGCAGAGCTTTTTGCCCCTGACTTTCTACAGCACGGATAGCTTCGCGTGTATGACCATGAATGCCTGTATCTGCAATCAATAAAAAGGCATCCAGATCCAGTTTAATTTCACTGAAACCGAAATTGCGAATGAACTTAATAGCTACATCGCTGAGGCAGGTCTTGGCATCAAGGCCACTGGGATTCATATGG
The DNA here is from genome assembly GCF_030439935.1 of Streptococcus sp. SG1. Classification (NCBI taxonomy): domain Bacteria; kingdom Bacillati; phylum Bacillota; class Bacilli; order Lactobacillales; family Streptococcaceae; genus Streptococcus; species Streptococcus sp. SG1. The sequence continues at coordinate 95,391 of NZ_JAQFJC010000005.1, forward strand.
GCAATCATCTCTGCCCGATTGGCTAGAATTTCCAGGGTTTGGTCATCCAGCTCTTCTTCAAAGTAGTCAAAGACCGCCCGAATGGCTGCAATACTAACTGCGGCTGAAGACCCCATTCCTCTCTTTTCAGGGACCATGGACTCCACCTGACAGCGAATCTTAGCCCCTTGCCGACCGAGATGTTCTAGACAGGCAAAAACAGCCATTGACAGCGTATCCTCAGCATAAAGAGTCCATGGACGTTCAGACGGAAAGACCCGGCAGGTTACTTCGATATGGTTGAGTGGCAAGGAAATAGCTGGATATCCATAGACTACCGAATGCTCCCCCATCAAAATAATTTTACTGTGTGCCTTTCCGACACCAATTTCTTTTGTCATGATCTTTCCCTATATTTATTTCTTTAACTATTATTTTAATATACTTTGAAAAAAAAAGCGATTTTTACGAGGAAAAATCTTTAGGATTCAAGGAACATGATAAAACTCCGAGCATAGAAGTCGGAGTATCTTATAGTTCCGTTTTTATCAGATTCATCAACTGGTTGCGATCTAAGATCCACTGAGCCCGCTCGTCTTTTTCATAGGTCCGGTTGGACAAAAAAATGACCGCCTTTTGCTCCTTGCGATTATACATGATAAAGGTTCCCGTGTAGCCAGTGTGATCCAGCCAGCCGTCTTCCAAATTCCAAGCTAGACTGCGCCTTTTGCCTGTCTCTCTGGAAAAATTCCGGGTTAAATTGGCCGCAAAGTCATCCTGCAGATAGTGCTCCAAAAATATTTCCAAATCCTTGAGAGTTGAAAATAAGCCTGCACTGCCAGCATGGACACCCAGTACACGCGCCTTGGGATCATGAACCTGACCATCCTTGACACCGCGAACGGTCGGTACAGCCCCTGAAACCGGCCCAAAGCCTGTCTCAGCCAATCCCCAAGGCTGGAAAATCTGATCTTGAAAAATCTGGTTCAAAGCTTGACCATAGATTTCTTCCAGCATAAAACCCAAGAGCAAGAAATTCACATCTGTATAGCGAAAAGTCTTATCTTCAAGCACCGTCAAATGATTGAGTGCTTCTTTCAACTCGGGAGCTGTCAGCTGATCACGATTGGGAATAAAAGGATCCAGCCCTGACGTATGGGTCAAAAGCTGGCGCACAGCCACATCTTCTCGATGAAAAGCCGGATAATAGTGCTGCAAGGGTAAATCCAGCTCCAGCTTGCCTTGCTTATACAAAAAGGCTACCAGAGTCCCCACTCCGACCACCTTGCTGACGCTAGCCAGATCATAGACCAAGCCCGCTTGAGTGGCTTTTTTTTCTTGCGGATCAGCCAACCCAAAGTAGAATTCCTGCCACTGACCAGCTTGATATAGGGATAGGCTAGCCCCAGGATAGATTTCCTGACGAATCTGCTCTTGAATTTTTTCAAAAATTTTTTGCTTTGTCATGCTTGTTCAAACCACAAGTCAATATGACTATCATCTGTCGCTAAAAGAAACTTCTTAGACTTAGGAATGAACAAATCACGTCCTCCAAGAAGCTCAGCCAATTGATTTACGTCAAAATGTTCTAGAGAAAATTTAATCATAGACAAGTCCCAAGTTGCTGCATTTTCAGCTAATAAATCCTGGCCTTCTTCCTCTTTAAACTCAATTGGTAGCATGTCTCCAAATGGTTGATAATAAGTTTGAGCTACTGATTTATTTGGAACATTGAGAATCACTTTTTCAATATAAAATTGTGTTAAGCCAGTGAACTCAGCCTGTGTCTCAAATACAGGAATCTTTTCTAGAGCACGGAGTGTTTGAGAATCATCCTCAGCATGCACTAAGAAAATATCTCCCTCTGGGGAAACAGCCTTGAAAGCATAGCCTTTCTCACCTTGGTAGACCTGTAAAACAGGATGTGCTTGTCCTAGCAAGGATTCAATTTCTTCTGGCTCTTCAACCTTTATAGTAATCTGAGCCAGTTTTTTAGGGCCAACAACCTTACGAGAACGTGCGCCTGGCGATTCTTCAATCACTAATCTTTCACTCTTTGTCTGATCACCCAAACTGACACCTGGGCCCTCTTCCAACAGGTTTTTCATCCCTAATGTCTGACAATAAAATTCTAAGTTTAACCGACGATTGTTCGTTTTTAGTACTGGTACAGTCTTAATCATTTGATGATTTCGTGTCATAAATTCCTCCAAGTCTCTTCTATTTTAGAAGATTTTCTCCTATTTGACAAATAATTATATAAAAATTTTCAAAAAACAAACACAAGCATAAACAAAAAGCAGCAGGTCAATCCTGCTACTAACTAAATCAACAATAAATATTGTGAGCGACAACCAAACCATTGGCAGATTCAAATTCATACTGCAGGTAATTTTGGTAAGTTCCAGGAGCTATGATCCCTCTTACATTCAAAATAGCAGTCCCAGCCTGACCAACAATCGAATCCGCCAACAAACAACAATTGGTCGAAAGAATAAAATAGCTTTTAAAACGGCTACTCTTGAATTTATAAAGTTCCGCCCCTAGCTCATGCCTTAATTTATAAGCATAGGTAGGACTGCCATTGAGTTCCTGATCACTTGGTTCCCATGGCTCTAGCAAGTCATCAATTTCTCTCAGACGCTTTTCAACGGCCTCTCGCTCCTGGTCAGTTAAAGCCAGAGAATAGCCAAACAAGGTCTTTTTACTCTCTTTTTTACACAAATCAATATAAGCATCCTTATCCACTTTAAATAGCACCCCGTCACCAATAGTACCAAATAATTTCTGAGAAAAAGGATCATAACTGCCATAGGAAATCACCTTGCCCTTATAGCAAATATCGACATGACCAATCGCTCCAAACAGGTTTTCCTTAGAAGTATGAACAAGAACCTCTAAATCAGCCTGCTGCTCTCCTTTGAGGACCCGATAAACACTTGATAATTCCTGCTCCTTCGTCCCGCGTAGAAAATGGTTGAAGCGTTCTAGTTGTTCAAAGGGAATAAAGGCCGCTATGATGACAGGCAGGTTGACCCGAAAATGTCTGCGTAAATCTTTTCTTTCCTTATCAAGGTCAAAGAAAAGTCCATCTCTCATATTGGAAATTCCCAACAAAACCAAATAAATACCTAAAAATAAAAATTGTAGACGGCCATCTGTAGCTGGCGAAAAAATGGTTGTTATAGCAATCAGGCCTTGAAGAATCGCATCAAATAAATAACGAAAACCTCCTTTAGCCCGATCACAACGGTAGAGGTAATAAGTAATGGCATAAACCACAGCTGTCGCCAACTGATAAAGTCCTAAAATAATAATGACAACATTAACCGAAAGGTTACCAAGTTCATTCAAGCCTGCTAAAAACAAGCCAAAGATGATTCGTAAAATCTCAGATGTCAGTGAAATATCTTTCTTACCAGCAAAAAAGTAGAGGATACTATTAAACAAGCCTACTAGAAAAAAATAGAGACTGAGCAAGTCCAGAGCTAGCTTTGTAAAGCCTGCTCCATTTATGATAACAATCATTCCCAGTAGAATGGCTAAGAGACCGAAAAGCAAGGTCCGCCGTCCACTTAATCGATCCATTTTAAATGGAACAATCTTCATTTTCTTCCCTCCATACTGTGCACTTATTCTTCCTTACTATGAAAAGATAAGAAGGCAAAAATATATATACGAAAATCACTTCTTTCTATCTGCCTTCAAGTCAGCTGAGTCTTCTAAAAAAAGGGCTTGCGCCCTTTTAATTATCCATAGATAAATTTGTACAACATAACAGCGGTGATACCTGCAAGGATTGGTGCCACGACTGGTACCCAAGAATACCACCATTTTGAATCACCCTTGTGCTCTCCAAGAACAGATTTAGGCAAGATTTCATGAAGAATACGAGGTCCTAAGTCACGAGCTGGGTTCAATCCAGGACCAGTAGGTCCACCAAGTGAAGTAACCAAAGCCATCACAAGGAAACCAAGTGCCAAGTGTGAGACAGCCAAACCACTAAAAATGTACTGACCAACTTGTGCTTTACCTTGGATAGAAGAAGCATCTATACCCTGAGTAGCTGCATATTTAATAATCTCAGCTCCAAAGAAGTTCTTTGTCATTGCAATAGCAGCAAAGAAAAGAACAAAGGAACCAACAAACTCATTTACAAAACCATTGATAGTTGCTGCTTTGCGAGACTCAGGTGTTCCATGATCGATGCTTGAAATCGTTGAGAAACTTCCCAATATTGCATTTGGATTTGTTGTTTGCAAGTAGTAAGGACGGTGAGTCGCAACCACAAGGGCTTGACCGAAGATAGCTCCCAAAATCTGAGCTGCAATGTAAGGAGCAACATGTCCCCATTCAAAGTAGCCGCTGACAGCCAACCCCAAAGTAAAGGCCGGATTAATATGGTTTCCTGACACATTTCCAAACATCAAAGCAGGAATCATAACACCCATTCCGTAACCAACTGCGATTACCAACCAACCGCTTTGATGACCTTTAGTGCCTTTCAATTCAACGTTAGCTACAGCACCGTTTCCTAAAATAATCAAAATGGCCGTACCCAGAAATTCTGTGACGTATTTCGCCATCCATGTAACATCCATGTGTTCAATCTCCTTATAAAATTTTTAGACAAACTTTATTGTATCAGTTATAATGGAGAATGTAAAGGTCAATTTTATATAAATACAAAAAAGGAGTAGTCTCATGCGTTACAACCAGTATAGTTACACAAAAGCAAGTGAAGAAGTTATGCTGGACGAATTGGCTCGTTTAGGATTCACTATCCAAACAACTAATTCTCCTAAGGAAAACCTTCATCACTTTCTTCAAAAAATTCTCTTTCGCTATCAGGACGTCAACTATGTCCTCTCTAGCTGGGTAGCCGACCGACAAACAGATCTGTTAACCTTCTTCCAATCCGACCAGCAACTGACTGAAGAGATCTTCTATACCGTAGCCCTACAGGTCTTAGGTTTTGTTCCCTTCGTGGACTTTGACGATGTAACAGCCTTCTGCAAGGATATTCATTTCCCAATCACTTATGGAAATATCCTCGAAAATCTTTATCAACTGCTCAATACTAGAACCAAGTTAGGGAATATTCTAATTGACCAGCTTGTCAGTGAGGGATTCATTCCAGAAAGCAATGACTACCACTTCTTCAACGGCAAAAGTCTAGCAACCTTCAGTAGCCATGAGGCCATTCGCGAAGTCGTTTATGTTGAATCCCGTGTGGACACAGATGGAAATGGCAAGCCGGATTTAGTCAAGGTTAGTATCATCCGCCCTTCTTATGAAGGACAAATTCCTGCAGTCATGACTGCCAGTCCCTACCATCAAGGTACCAACGATAAAGCTAGTGATAAGGCTCTGCACAACATGAATGTAGACTTAGCCTGCAAGAACCCTAGAACAATTACTGTTCAAGAATCTAGCATTCAAACAGTAGAACCCCAAGGACAGGCAACTTTAGTTGAGACAGCTGAAGAAAAGCTGGGCCATATTGGCAGTTACACCCTCAATGATTACCTACTTCCTCGTGGCTTTGCCAATCTCTACGTATCTGGTGTTGGAACCAAGGATTCAGAAGGGATGATGACCAGTGGAGATTATCAGCAGATTGAAGCCTACAAAAATGTCATCGACTGGCTCAACGGTCGCTGTCGCGCCTTCACAGATCACAGTCGCCAAAGAGAAATCAAGGCAACTTGGTCTAATGGAAAAGTTGCCACAACTGGAATTTCTTACCTAGGAACCATGTCAAATGGTTTAGCAACAACGGGGGTAGACGGGTTAGAAGTCATCATTGCTGAGGCTGGTATTTCTTCCTGGTATAACTACTACCGTGAAAACGGACTTGTCACTAGCCCTGGTGGTTATCCAGGCGAAGATTTTGAATCACTAACTGAGCTGACCTATTCACGCAATCTCCTAGCTGGCGAATACCTACGTCACAATCAAGCTTACCAAGCCTACCTTGACCAGCAAAGAAAGGACTTGGAACGAGAAACTGGTGACTACAATCAATTTTGGCACGACCGCAACTACTTGATCCATGCAGATAAGGTCAAGACTGAAGTTGTCTTCACTCATGGCTCTCAAGACTGGAATGTCAAACCTCTCCACGTCTATAATATGTTCCATGCTCTGCCAGCTCATATCAAAAAGCACCTCTTCTTCCATAACGGTGCTCATGTTTATATCAACAACTGGCAGTCCATTGACTTTCGTGAAAGCATGAACGCTCTTTTATCCAAAAAATTACTAGGGCATTCATCCGACTTTGACTTGCCACCCGTCATCTGGCAGGACAACAGCCAGGCGCAAAACTGGATGAGCCTAGATGATTTTGGAAATCAAGAAGACTACTCTCATTTCCATCTTGGTAAAGGCTCTCAAGAAATCCAAAATCGTTATTCAGACGAAGACTACAATCGCTTTGCCAAGAGTTATCAAGTTTTCAAAAATGAGCTATTTGAAGGCAAAACCCAGCAGATCACCCTTGATTGGACGCTGGAACAAGATCTCTTTATCAATGGACCTGCCAAGCTCAATCTCCACCTCAAATCTAGCACCAACAAAGGTCTCATCTCCGCCCAGCTTTTGGACTATGGACCTGCCAAACGCCTAACCCCAATCCCAAGCCCCTTGGAACCAAGAGTGATGGATAACGGTCGCTACTATATGCTGGACAATCTGATGGAGCTTCCTTTTACGGACACTCCACACCGCGTCATCACAAAGGGCTTCCTCAACCTGCAAAATAGGACTGATCTCTTAACTGTTGAAGAAGTAATCCCTAATCAATGGATGGAACTATCCTTTGAACTTCAGCCAACAATCTACAAACTGAAAAAGGGCGACCAACTGCGTCTCGTCCTCTACACTACTGATTTTGAGCACACTGTCCGCGATAAGACAGACTACCATCTAAGTGTCGATATGGAGCATTCTAGCTTAAGTCTGCCTCACAAGAAATCTTGACAAATAAAAAAATAAAAGCACAAGATGTGCTTTTATTTTTCTCGGATATAATCTTTTGCGTACTTATCGTAGTTCGGTTTTTCCTTACGATTCATTGCCAAAATCATGGTTCCTTCGAGATAGTTATCCTCTGAAGTTGGCTGTAACAGCACAGCAATGTTTTTGTCTGCATCAGGGAAAATAATTGAATATTTCTTCCCTTCCATTTCAATCACGATATATTGAACATTATTTTTAAATCCAACCTCTACCTGCTTATACTCTGCTTCTTGTCCATTCACACTGACCTTCTTGTCAGTAAAGGTTACAGTAGTATACTCATGGTTAGAATCCTGAACATTCCACTTTCCTTTAAGGTTTTGTTTGCTGTTACATCCAGCTAAAATAAAGAGAGGGATCAAAAGACTAAGCAACAAAAGGCTCCATTTGTGTTTTTTCATTAAGAAATTTCTCCTATATCTAAATTTTTAAATATTCTATCATAATCTCAACTTTTTCGTCAACATTGCTTTGAAACGATTCTCTAAATGTTGAAGCAGATTCTTGCCACTTTTTTAAAAAATGATATAATTTGAAGAGTGTAGATTACCAAATGTTAATCCTCAAATAGGAAAGGAATTATAAAAATCTTATGATGAACATGCAATCAATGATGAAGCAAGCGCAAAAGCTTCAAAAGCAAATGGAACAGAGCCAAGCAGAATTGGCAGCTACTGAGTTTGTAGGCAAATCTGCTCAAGACTTAGTGACAGCAACTTTGACTGGCGATAAGAAAGTTGTAAAAATCGACTTCCAAGCTGCTGTTGTTGATCCAGAGGATCTTGAAACCTTGTCTGATATGACTGTCCAAGCGCTTAACCATGCACTAGAGCAAATCGACGAAGCAACCAAAAAGAAAATGGGTGCCTTTGCAGGTAAACTACCATTTTAATCACAAAACCCTCGCTCTGATTAGAGAGTGAGGGTTTTCTATTAGCTTCCTGGAAAGTTCAAAAGGTCAGCTGCTTTATTTTCTAATAAGGTCGAATATTTAGGATTATCCCTCAGCTCTTTAATCGAGCTTTGAATGTATTCAACATCGTCTGTAATAATCCCATCCACCCCTAGTCTAAAGGACTTGGCTACAGCATCTTCTGTATTAATGGTCCAAGTATAGAGTAGTTTGTCTGAACTCCATAACTTATTGACAAAGTTCTCATCCAAGGTCGAATATTCCATGGTATAGCCGGACGCCTTGGTTCGAGGGAAAATGGTATTATAAGGCAAAATGAAGAAGGCTGGTATATCCTTATCGTAATCCAGCACCTTATCAATCACTTGATAATCTAGCGACTGCATTTGATGCCCATATATTTTGATATTAGCTGCGTATTTCTTTAAGAATCGCTCCATCATATCTGAAGAGTCAAGTTTGCTTGTTTTAATTTCAATCAAAAGGCGCTGGCCCAATTGATTGGCTCTTTTCAAATAAGCATCAAAGCTTGAAATCTTAGTTCGATAGCCATTTTCTGAAACATCTAGAGCTGTTAACTCTGCTAGCGTCAATTCCTGAGGATGTTTGTCTACCCCTGCTAGGTCTTTTAAGGTAGCATCGTGCATCATGACGAACTGGCCGTCTTTTGTCTCTTGTACATCCATTTCGATATAGTCTGGCTTGAGTAAGGCTGTTTTTTCTAAAGACTCAATTGTATTTTGTACCCCATTTCCATTTGAAACTCCCCGGTGAGAGATGGTCAGAGGAATGGTTTCCAAAGGAAATTGCAGATAAACATAGCCTTCTAATCCAAAAATTAAGCACGACGCTAGAAGTATCAAAGCCCGTAACCAAGGATTCCCCTTTTTTCGAGGATAGTCTGCCAGTGACTTATCAGTCAAGAAAGATAGAAACTTGATTAAAAAGTAGCTCAGCATGAAATAATAAGCCAGCTTCATGACTATAAAATTGAAAACTCCGACACCAAGACTAATTGCATTAGACTGATTATCCGCATATTTTTGAAGAAAGACAATACCAATGACAAAGAAGGCGTAGATAAACAAACTTTTGAAAACAATCCAAGATAAGTGCCATGAATAGAAAATGAGACGTTTTCTGGTCTTATCCAGGCTAAATCGGATGGCTTCTCTAACAGAGGTTCTTTCTAAAAAGATTTTGGGGATGGCAAACATAGAGCGCACCGCCAACAAAAACAGGATTATTGCTAGAATCCCTATCGCCCAGCCCAAGTAGTATTGATTGCTTAGATATTCCTGTATAAACTCTGGAATTAAAATCTTATTGAGGTAGTATATTTTTAAAATCTGTCGGAAAAAAGGAAAGAGAATCCCCATATAACATACAATAAAGAGAACCTTTCCTGGTCTAGCTCTCAGTAGCATAATCCAACTGTCTCTCAAAGTCGCTTTAATAAAGCCCCAATGGGATCGCTCTTCCTTATCTAATAAGTTGCGTACACCCATGAAGATAATGCCTGTCTGGAAATAAGCGACTAATAAATTGACCAAAAATAGGCCTAGAAACTGAGCAGTCACAAGCCAATTTGCTGTGAAAATACTTACAGCGTTGTTATAAGATAAGAATTCGTAGCCTGTCTGCTTGAGCAATGATTCAGCCGCCCAAGACGTAAAAGGAATCCAGGCAAATTCCATGGCCATAAAAACCATGAAAAAGAGTAGCAAGATCTTATCTAAATTTCGATAGAGACGTTTGAAGCCTAACTTTTGCGGTTTCATCTTCATTCCTTCTTTTTTAAAACAATAAATCTCAGTTTTTCAACTGAGATTTTTCTTACTTCCCAAATAAACGCGCCCAGAATCCTTTGTTTTCCTGCTGTTGGACCTGCTCTTTTGCTTCGTCCAACTCTAACAGTAACGTTTCGCGCTCACTCATAGCCTTGGCTGTCAGCTGTTGTTGCTGATCCAGTTGCTTGTCCTTCTCCGCAATCTGAACGTCCTTAATCCGAAGTTGTTCGTCTTTGCGTTTTAATTGCTCATCTTTTGACTTGAGTTGGTCGTATAGACGGAGAATCTCTGCATTTTTCTCGTCTACCAAAATTTCCATCAGTTCGCGCTGTTTTACGTCTTCGCTGACTGGTTCATCCTCAAAAATGGTCTTCTTGTATATCTCTTCCAGTTTAATTAATCCACTGCGAGTAACAACCGTTACCCCTTTTTCATTTTTTGTTGTATCTTCTTCTGGGAGAGCTTTGACACGATTGTTAATCGCTTGGCGACTAACTCCGAGAATCTCAGCTAACTCGCTGACTGTCTTTTCAATTGCCATAATTTCCTCAAATACTTTTTCTAGATATAGATACCTAAATCTTATCATATCAAGGCTTCCCTGTCAAATTTCCCAATATTTTCTAAGCTTAACTCCTATCCATTTTTCGCCCTTTTATGATACAATGAGACAGATTAGATTACTTTGAAAATGAATAAATCCACCAAGCTTAAAACGACCATTTAACTGCTCATTAGTGGACAATATTTCCTAAGAAACATTCACAATTAAACCTTGGCCAAACTTATCTCTGAAAGGATAACATAAATGAACCATTTTGACACAATCATCATCGGCGGAGGACCAGCTGGCATGATGGCTGCCATTTCCAGCTCTTTCTACGGACAGAAAACCTTGCTTATTGAGAAAAATAAACGACTAGGCAAGAAACTAGCCGGTACAGGTGGCGGACGTTGCAATGTGACCAATAATGGAGATTTGGATGACCTCCTGGCTGGTATTCCTGGTAACGGACGCTTTCTTTACAGCGTCTTTTCCCAGTTTGACAACCATGATATCATCAACTTTTTCACTGAGAATGGTGTCAAACTCAAGGTTGAAGACCACGGACGTGTTTTCCCAGCGACAGACAAGTCCCGCACCATTATCGAAGCTTTGGAAAAGAAAATTGCAGAGCTGGGCGGCACTGTCATCACCAACACCGAAATCGTCTCTGTCAAAAAAACTGATGACCTTTTCACTGTCAGATCCAGCGACCAGACTTGGACCTGCCAGAAATTGATTGTAACGACTGGCGGCAAGTCCTATCCTTCAACAGGCTCGACAGGCTTCGGCCACGATATTGCCCGACACTTCAAGCACACAGTAACTGACTTAGAAGCTGCTGAAAGTCCCCTTCTGACTGACTTCCCCCACAAAGCGCTTCAGGGGATTTCGCTGGACGATGTGACCCTAAGCTATGGTAAGCATGTCATTACTCACGACCTGCTCTTTACCCACTTTGGCCTATCAGGTCCGGCAGCCCTGCGCTTGTCTAGCTTTGTCAAGGGTGGCGAAACCATCTATCTCGATGTTCTTCCTCAGATGAGTCAGCAGGATTTGACAGACTTTTTAGAAGAAAATCGGGAAAAATCGCTGAAGAACTGCCTGAAAATCCTCCTGCCCGAGCGAATGGCAGACTTTTTTGCCCAGCCCTTTCCTGAGAAAGTCAAACAACTCAATCTCAGTGAAAAAGAAGCCCTCATCAAACAAATCAAAGAACTGCCCATCCCTGTCACTGGCAAAATGTCCCTGGCCAAATCCTTTGTAACCAAGGGCGGTGTCAGCCTCAAAGAAATCAATCCCAAAACTCTAGAAAGCAAGCTCGTTCCCGGCCTCCACTTCGCTGGGGAGGTCCTAGACATCAATGCCCACACGGGCGGCTTCAACATTACCTCTGCCCTCTGCACCGGCTGGGTGGCAGGGAGCTTGCATTATGAGTGATAGGTAAAATATTTAACAGATTAAAAAACTGGTCGAGGAAAATCCTCGCCAGTTTTTATTCTGCACCTGCCCGAACATAAGCAGCAATCACATCTGACGTATACTGAGCTGTGCCAACTCCAAATTTGTCGATGTTTTCCTTAAACTCTGGGTTATAGACATAGCCTTTACCGATATGACCAAAGACTTGTAGCGAGCAGTCAAAGCCATAAGTACGAATGGCTTGTAAAAGACGCCCTGCCTGCTCTTGATTTTCTGACGCTTCAACTGGCAAGCCTTGTCGCATATTCTCTGCCAGACTTTGAAAAACTTGATTGAAGGCTTCAGTAGATTCTTCTTCCCTTCCATTTTGACGAGTCAATGCTTCTGCCATAACTTCTTGACCGTATTCTTCGACAGCTTCTTGATGATATTTGTGATTGTCTTCGTAGGTAAAACCTGCGAATTTTTCTTTCATTGTCATTTTTCTTTCTCCTTTTTGAGCTTGAATTGTTTTTCGCAAGGTCGAAATCAAAGTATCCAAGCGGTCTCTTTCTTGCTCAAGACAATCCAACTGCCTTACCAGATGTGGCAATAGGGCATGATCGTCCTGACTCAAGAGCTCTGCTATTTTCTCCAAAGAAAAGCCCAGATACTTGTAGTAAAGAATGACTTGCAACCTCTCTAAATCAGCTTGGCTGTATGTCCGATAGCCATTTTCTGATTTAGCAGGTACTAAAAGCCCGATTTTGTCGTAGTGATGTAGAGTTTTGACGGAAACACCTGAAAGCTGTGCAGCTTCTTTAACATGAAACATGAAAGACCTCCTTGCTACTATAGTATAATCCCTAACCTTAGGGTAGGGTCAAGTGTTGTTAAAAAAACTCCCCACTTAGATTACAAGGGAGTTTCATAGCTTAGTTTTTAGTCAAAGAAAATTCAAAAGCATAATAATTTGAATAATCAAGAGGTTGATCAGCAGGACCAGTAAACATGACAGGTGTGAATTTACCATTTTCTAAAGTAAAGCCTGGCTCAGCTTTCCCTATACCACCAAGGCCTGTTATACCAGGAGTCAAGGCACTATATTCTCCTGAAACCAACTCCCACCGATAGAGGTTTTGACTGATTTTAATTGCTCTTGCAACAGCCTTTACATCGCTCTTTTGCCCATAACTGCTAAAGTTAGCCTGAGTCCAAATAGATCCATCTGCACCAACAGTCATTGTAATCTCCTCAGCTTGAGGGCTTCTTCCTTTCCAGGCACCAACCAATTCTGATGGAACAAGGGAGTCCGCTGTTGGAGTTTCCTTAGTGCTAGAACCGGATGAACTAGTTTGGCTAGATTTTGAAGCTTCCTCGCTAGAAGAGACTGAAGTTTGGCTGGATGAAGTTGATGACTCCTTGGAACTGCTCTTACTAGACTCACTAGACTTACTAGACTTACTAGACTTACTAGACTTACTCGATTTGCTGACCTTATCACTGGATGAACTCTTTGTTGCGCTATCTTTTGGCGAACTGCATGCTACTAAAATAAATGACAAAGCTAGAAATAAAGATGCATAAAGGAGTTTTGACAATGATTTCACCATCATGGTTACCTCTTTTCTACGTTCTGAAATTATTATAGTTCTTTTTATTCAAAAAAATCAAGTTATTTTTGGAATTAGCTTAAGATCTTTACTTAGATAAAACCTTTTGTAAAAAATAACCAAACTAGGGAAAATCTATAAACACTTTATCAACTGCGAATAAGTTCAATCATCCTATTCCTTAAGATATGCAAAAGAAAGGGAGGATAAAGTGATTGATACTTCTTAAATAAAAAGTGAAAACAAGACTAAAGTATTTTTTGAAATCTTCCCTAAATCAATAAAATGAGGAGACTGATTTTCTATTTACGAGAAACCATGGCAATAAAGCCCAGTTTTTCTTGATTCTTTTGGAACATCTTAAACATCTTCATAAATTGACTGTAGTTTTCTTTCTTAAGGGCATTGAAGCAGATTTTCAGAGTGCCGCCCAGTCCTTCGTCATATATCATGCCTCGAAGGCTCATCAAGGTCATTTCGCCGACAAAAGTGTCTACACGATCAAACGAGTGAGATCGCGCCAACTGAATCCAAGATCCTTCTGTCAACGGACCAACATTGACATTAATTGCGCGAGACAACTCTTCTCTGACAGCTTCATCTTTTTGCTTAAGCATGACATCATGAGTCAGAAGCACACCGCCTGGCTTCAGCACTCGGTAGTACTCTTCCATACATTTAGCTTTCCCCTTCTCTGTCTGCATGGTCAGCATGGCTTCATTGATAACGATATCAAATGAATTGTCATCATAAGGCAGCTTCATAGCGTTGGCTTGTTTAAATGTGACGAGTTCACCAACACCAGCCTTTTCTCCATTAAGCCGAGCTTGCTTCAAGGCAGACTGATCTAAGTCTATAGCTGTAATTTGGCAACCATATTTTTTTGCTAATTCAATCGTTGTAGTTCCCATATTGCAGGCAACTTCAAGAACCTTTTTATCACTGGAAAATTTCCCTTGCTCTATCAACCAGTCCGTTGCTAGCTTACCTCCGGGTCGAAGACGCTTCTTTCCTAATTTTGCTAAAAATTTATGACCTGCTTCTGCCATAATCCACCTCCTTAGTCTAACAACACCATTATACCACTATTATGAAATTTTCTGACATTTCTAATAATAAAAAATCTCTCTACCTGAGATAGAAAGATTTAGAAGTTATTAGATCATTTGAACTACTAAGCGTATTAGAGCAACTAAAATCACGCCACAAACCACTGTCAAAATTAAGTTTTTATACTTAAATGCTATGTAAGTTGTTGGAAAAATCGCTAGCAAATCCAGCCATTTAAAACTTGGCAGCTGACCTGTTTTAGCATTGGTGACACTGGACAGGATAAGAGCAAAGATAATGGAAACAGGCAGATATTTGAGGAAACGCTCTGCCATAGGCGGAAGCCCCTTGTACTTGACTAGGATAAAGGGTAAAACCCGCGGAATCCAAGTGACTAGGGCTGACAAAAGAATAGCCAGCAAAATATACTTACTTATCATCCAAAATCACCCCCACCGTACAGCCTAGCAAGGTTGCAAAAAGCACCGCCAGCGAATTTTGAAGTAGCATAGTTAGGACTAAGTAGGCAAGGCCCACAACACCCAGAACTAAAAAGAGCTTCTTTATCTTGACCCGTCGCAGCATGATTGTAAACTGAGAAGAGAAAATACCGATAAACATGGAGACTAGGGCAAAGTCCAGGCCAAAGCTCTCAGGATTGGGCAGAAGGGCACCGAGGGCTGTTCCTAAAATAGTACCCAAAATCCAAGAAGTATAACTCATGAAATTGTTACCCATCATCCAGCTAGCCGCAATCTCTTTTGTGTGCACCTGCTCTCCCATCAAGACTCCATAAGATTCATCCGTCAAAAAAGAGCCAATGACAATGTTCTGAGCTAAGCTAGACTTACGAAAAAAGGTTGATGCATGCAGACAGAGCAAAAGATGCCGGATATTGATGAGAAAAACAGTCAGTGCGATAGCCAAGACAGGCGCCTGCTGGGCAAATAAGCCAATCATAGCAAACTGGGCACTACCGGCATAAACCAGAATACTCATCACCCCCATCTCCAAGGGATTCATATGAGGTGCCGCCATGATGCCACAAGCTAGACCAATTCCAATATAGCCCAGAGCCGTTGGCACTGCCGCTTGTGCCCCTTGTTTAAATGTCTGTCCGCGCATTCTTCTCCTTTACTCCATCGTTTCAAAAGCCAGACTCGGCTTAGCATTCAGATCCAAACTGGCAAAATTCTTCTTGTTCCATTCACTGACACTAGCATAAGCAATCATACCAGCATTGTCACCGCAAAGGCGAAGAGGCGGAATAATCACCTTAACATCCTGAATCTCAGCTGCCAAGCGTTCTCTCAGCCCTTGATTGGCCGCAACACCGCCCGCTACGACTAGAGTCTTGACTGGATATTTTTCCAGCGCTTTTTTAGTCTTGGCCATGAGAATATCCATGACCGCTGTCTGAAAGCTTGCTGACAAGTCTTGATTAGACAAGACCTCTCCCTTTTGCTGAGCATTGTGGTGCAGGTTGATAAAGGCCGACTTAAGGCCGGAAAAAGAAAATTCCAGATTGTCTTCCTTGATCATAGCCCGCGGAAAATCATACATGTCCTGTCCTTGATGAGCCAGCTGATCAATCTCCCGGCCTGCTGGATAGGTCAGGCCCATGACTCGACCGACCTTATCATAGGCTTCACCGACCGCATCATCGCGAGTTTCCCCCACAATCTTATAGTCACCAGCCTGACTGACATAGACCAGCTCAGTATGACCGCCGCTGACCAAGAGAGCCAGCAAGGGAAACTCCAAGGGCTCCACGCTCTGGGCTGCCATCAGGTGGCCGGCCATATGATTGACTGGAATCAGTGGGATATCATGAGCCCAGGCAAAGGACTTGGCCGCTGCCAAGCCGACCAGAAGCGCCCCGACCAGACCAGGACCGTAGGTAACGGCCACCGCTGTAACTTGCTCCTCGCTAATCCCTGCTTCTGCCAAGGCCTCCTCAATGCAAACCGTAATGACCTCCACATGGTGACGGCTGGCCACTTCCGGTACCACTCCGCCAAAACGCTTGTGACTCTCAATCTGGCTGGCAATGACATTACTCAAAAGCTCAGTCTCATTCTTCAGAACCGCCACACTGGTCTCATCACAAGACGTCTCAAAAGCTAAAATATATCTATCTTTCATGGATCTCTCTTTTCATGACAATCGCATCTTCCACCGGCGCATGGTAGTAGGCCTTCCGCCGCGCGATTGCTTCAAATTTTTCTTTTTTGTAAAATAGCAGAGCTGGCTTGTTGGACTCCCTCACTTCAAGGAAAATTTCTTTGTCAGCTGGCAAAAAGTCAAACAAGGCTGTCGCGATTTTCTGCCCCTGATAGCTAGGCAATACAGCAATCTGCAGGACTTCTGCTTCAAAGTCTGTCTCCTGCCAGACTAAAAAGCCGACCAGTAGCCCCTCATCTTCTGCTAGCGCACAACTGTTCACATCCGAACGCAGAACCTCCGCTACTTGATCCGCTGTCCAAGGGCTGACTTCATAGACAGCAAGTAAGAGCTGTTCCAGCTTTTCTGCAAGAGCAGCCACGTCATCATCTGAGCTGTCGCTCCATTTTCTCATCTTAATCATAAGCGCTGAATGTAAGAATCGCTGGATTCCTGATGGGTCTTGAGCCAATTTTCCTCAGCTTCTACTCGCTTGAGGTAGTTAGGAACAAAATCATGAATGGACTGTGCTGGCAGGTCTAAACCGATACGACCAATAGTTGATGCATCTGGCAAAGTTGACTGAATGGCAGCCTGAGGAAGAGCATCTTTGATCTGCTCCACAAAAGCTGTCGTTTCTCCGACAAAGGTGACTGATTGGTTAGCAGCGCCAGCTATTTCCAAAACCTCTGCCAAAGGTAGATGAGCTTCCGGCCGTACAGCCTGACCAGACTGGTAAAAGCCAGCATAGACATTATTGCGGCGGGCATCTACGATGGGAATGACCAAGCCTTCCACCTGCTCTGGGACTAGAGCCAGTAAACTAGACACACCGACCAGCTCAATTTTGAGGGTATGCGCCAAAGTCTTGGCTGTCGCCACCGCAATTCTCAGACCTGTGTAGCTGCCTGGCCCCTGAGCCACCGCGATCCGATCCAAATCCGTCGGTTTCATGTCCAAACTATTCATGAGAAAATCAATAGCCGGCATAAGGGTGATGCTATGATTTTTCTTGATATTGAGCGTTGTCTGAGCCAATAGATGCTCATCTTCTAAAATAGCTAGAGACAGTGCTTGATTAGAAGTATCAAAAGCTAATAATTTCATTCTTATCTTTTCCTTACTCGATTGTCTGCATTATATTATACTAGAAAGAGAGGGATTTTCCAACTTCTTTCCCCTTTAGGTAGAAGGGAAAAATGAAAACGGCTTCCTCTTCTTTTTGGATTTCTAACTTTTACTAATACCGTATTTTATGATATAATTGTTATAATTGTAACGAATCAAGATTAATCTATTACCCAGAAAACTAAATATAAAAAAACAGCTGATAACTTGGCTGCATGTTTGTTGTAGATTAATCGTGAAATGAAAGGAAATAGAATGATTTACAAAGTTTTTTATCAAGAAACAAAAGACCGTAGCCCACGTCGTGAAAACACTCGCTCTCTTTACTTGGAAGTTGAAGCAAATAACGAACTCGAGGGACGCATTAAAGCCCGTAAATTGGTTGAAGAAAATACTGATTACAACATTGAATTTATCGAACTCTTGTCTGACAAACACTTAGAATACGAAAGAGAGTCAGGCACTTTTCAAGTAACGGAGTTTTAAACCATGTCCTATACTTTAAAACCAAAAGAAGTTGGCGTTTTTGCCATTGGTGGTCTAGGAGAAATTGGTAAAAACACCTACGGAATCGAATATCAAGACGAGATTATTATCGTTGATGCAGGTATCAAATTTCCAGAAGACGATCTTCTCGGGATTGACTATGTCATCCCCGATTACTCCTATATTGTAGAGAATATCGACCGTGTCAAAGGTGTTCTTATTACTCACGGTCACGAAGACCACATCGGTGGTATCCCATTCTTGCTTAAACAGGCTAATGTACCTATTTATGCTGGACCTCTGGCACTAGCCCTTATTCGTGGCAAATTGGAAGAGCACGGACTTTTACGTGATGCCAAACTCTACGAAATTAACCAAAACACTGAACTGAAATTTAAAAACCTTAAAGCAACTTTCTTCCGTACGACCCACTCTATCCCAGAGCCTTTAGGAATTGTGATCCATACTCCTCAAGGTAAGATTGTCTGTACCGGTGACTTTAAGTTTGACTTTACTCCAGTCGGCGAACCAGCTGACCTGCACCGTATGGCAGCTCTAGGTGAAGAAGGGGTTCTCTGTCTCCTCTCTGACTCGACCAATGCTGAAGTTCCTACTTTTACTAATTCTGAAAAAGTGGTCGGACAATCGATTATGAAGATTATCGAAGGCATTCATGGACGCATCATCTTTGCCTCCTTTGCCTCAAACATCTTCCGTCTTCAACAAGCTGCAGAAGCTGCGGTAAAGGCTGGACGCAAGATTGCGGTCTTCGGTCGATCTATGGAAAAGGCGATTGTTAACGGGATTGAATTAGGCTATATCAAGGTTCCTAAAGATACCTTCATTGAGCCAAATGCTATCAAAGACTACCCTGCTAGTGAAGTCCTGATTATGTGTACCGGAAGTCAGGGTGAGCCTATGGCAGCCCTGTCACGTATTGCTAACGGTACTCACCGTCAGGTTCAGCTACAGCCTGGAGATACAGTCATCTTCTCATCTAGTCCTATCCCTGGTAATACGACTAGCGTTAACAAGCTGATTAATATTATCTCTGAAGCTGGTGTAGAGGTTATTCATGGTAAGATTAACAACATCCACACCTCTGGACACGGTGGCCAGCAAGAGCAGAAACTTATGCTCCGCTTGATCAAGCCTAAATATTTCATGCCAGTCCACGGTGAATACCGCATGCAGAAAGTCCATGCTGCGCTAGCCGTTGATACTGGAGTTCCAAAAGACAATATCTTCATCATGAGCAACGGCGATGTACTAGCTCTGACAGCTAATTCTGCCCGCATAGCTGGTAGTTTCAATGCTCAAGATATTTATGTCGATGGAAACCGTATTGGTGAAATCGGTGCTGCTGTCCTGCGCGACCGTAAAGACCTATCAGAAGACGGGGTGGTACTTGCTGTCGCAACAGTCGACTTTGAATCACAAATGATTCTAGCAGGCCCAGATATTCTCAGCCGTGGCTTCATCTACATGCGTGAGTCTGGTGATTTGATTCGCCAAAGTCAGCGTCTTCTTTTCAATGCTATCCGCATTGCCCTCAAAAATAAAGATGCCAATATCCAGTCTGTCAACGGTGCTATCGTCAACGCCCTTCGTCCTTTCCTTTATGAAAATACTGAGCGCGAACCAATTATTATTCCGATGGTGCTTACACCAGACGAAGACAACTAAAAAATAGCTTTGCCACTTGGGCAAAGCTCAGATTGAAGACAAACATCGTTTGAGTGTTTGTCTTTTTATATCTTCAGCGCTACTATTCTCAAAATAGGCTGGAATCTTTATCAAAATAGTTTTCAGCGAAAAATAAAAAGGCTTCCCCGCCATCATTTTTACCAATTTTTTGATATTCAGGCATGCCAAAGTAAGTCCAACTTTTGCCTTCATTTTGGACTTACCTACTTCTCTCGTATAACGTAGATTGTGGTATTCTTTGGCCGTACCAAAAAGCCGCTCCACCGTTTCTTTACGTTTCTGGTAAAGTTCCTTGCTTCCCTTTTGATGCCGAATCTCCTCACAAATCTCTAAATACTCCCTCCAAATATGGCGAGTAACGACTTTCTGTTTCTTTTTACTTTCTGTGCAACTGGATAACAGAGGACAAATTGCGCAAATCTTAGGATCACTTTTATACTCACGATAGCCATCGCGATTTGTTGTAGAGTAAGCTAACACTTGATTTTCAGGGCAAAGATAACAGTCATAGTAGTCATCATAGATAAAGTCCTTAGGGCGAAGCTTCCCTTTCTTTCCACGAGGGCGAGTATAAGGGAATACAGGTGTAATATTTTGGTCAAGGAGGAATTTTGCAATACTTGGAGTCTTGTAGCCAGAGTCGGCGATAAGGTAGTCAGATTGGAGCCTTTCCAACTGTTCAAAAAGTGCAAGAAAAGCCTGACTGTCATGCACATTGCCAGCATCGATACTATAAGCTAGTGCCCATCCATGCTTATCGCATCCTACTTGGGCATTGTAGGCGAACACTTCCTTATGCTCCCCTTGTGAAACCAACCACTTTCAGGGTCTGTAGTAGAATTCTTCTTCGGTTCAGCCTCGCTTTCTTTTGCGGGCCCGAGAGACTTTTTTCAGTACTTTTTCCGATCTAAGCCAATCTCAACTTCCAGTTGCTCACTCATAAACCTAGCTTGCTTGTCTAGAACTTGATGAGTATATTTATGGTTATTGGCTGTGGCCTTGATATGAGTCCCATCAATAAAAATCTCAGTCGGGTCAATCAAACCTTGCCCCCATACAATGGATAGGACATAATGAAAAAATTCCTCGATTACTTCCTTATCTTGAAAACGACGATTGTAATTTTTGCCATAAGTGGTAAAATGAGAAACCTTATCGTTTAAACTCAAACCCAAAAACCAGCGATAGGAGGGATTGACCTCAATGTCCCTGATAGTTTGGCGCATGGAACGTATACCGTAGAAACATTGGATGAGAGGGATTTTAACTAGCATAACAGGGTCTAAACTAGGACGACCTTTATCTTCAGAATAAGTATCTGCGACTAAGTCATAGATGAAGGAAAAATCGATCACTTGCTCAACCTGACGAAGAAAATGGGCTTGCGGAACGAGTTCATCTAGCGTGTAAAAACCAACTTGATTGCGGTTGTAGTCTAGATTTTCTTTGTGAAACATAGGGAACACCTCACAACTTTTCTTACCTCTATTATACGACTTTACACAAAGAAAAGCCCTTAGAAATTTGTAGTTCTAAGGATTTTGTCTTCAATCTGAAAGAACAATTTCAACTGTTCTTTTTTTGTACTTATTTTTATGAACCAACCACTACTCTTTCTCTTTATTAAACTTCACGCCGCTTCCGATACTTGACTTCAAAACCACTCTAAAAAATATCGAAAAGAAGTTTGATATTGAGAATGGTTAAGATAATGGAAACTGCGTAACCTAGGATTGTGTTCCACTTGGCATTAGTAAATTCTCCCATCAGTGACTTCTTAGAGGTTAGATAAATCAAGGGGAAAATTGAAAACGGAAGAGCGATTGAAAGAAAGACCTGTGAATAGACCAATAACTGATCCAAGGTTTTTTCTTGATGCCCAAACAAAACGGCGACTATAATCACAGGTAGCAAGGCAAAAATACGTGTACCGATACGGATAAGCCACTGAGGCAATCTTAGATGTAAGAAACCTTCCATGACAATCTGTCCTGTCAAGGTACCTGTAATGGTCGAATTCTGGCCACTTGCTAAGAGGGCTAAAGCAAACAAAGTTGACAGAATTGAGCTAGCTATCGCTCCTGCTATCGTCGAATCCTGTAAAGCATTGTACATTTGGGAGAAAGCTGAAATTTCAGATGCATGACCAAAAAAGAGGGAGGCACCTAAAATGAGAAGCAAGGAATTTACAATAAAGGCTAGAGACAACTGAAGATTTGAATCCCAGGTCATAAAGCGCACTGCTTTTCGAACATCCTTCTTATCTTTGTGATTTATTTTCCTTGTCTGGGATAGAGAGGAATGAAGATAGAGATTATGGGGCATGACTGTCGCACCTACAATCCCTAGAGCCAAGGTCAATTGACTTTCATGACCTGGTAACGGTGTTTCAAATAAAGTTGAAGTTGGTAAATAACCACCAATAATCCCTTGGATACTTGGATTGGATAAGGCCACAAGATAGGTAAAGATGGCTAATATGGTTAAAATAAGGGTCGTAACAATAGCTTCAATTTTTTTGAAACCAAATTTCATCAATAAAAGTAATAAAAATACATCTAAAACGGTTAGAAGGATAGCAATCATAATCGGTATTTTAAACAAAAGATTTAAGGCAATCGCTGAACCTAGAACCTCAGCCAAGTCTGTCGCCATTAAAGCCAATTCTAAAATCACCCACAAACTATAGCGAAGCCACTTGGGAGCATGATGAGCTGTTGCCTGCGCTAGGTCCATCCTAGTCACGATACCGAGCTTTCCAGCCATCTGTTGTAACTGCATAGCAATGATGGATGAAATCAAAATAACAAATAAAAGACTGTACTTGTAGGAGGCACCACCAACCACGCTGGTGATCCAGTTTCCTGGATCCATGTAGCCAACTGCCACAAGTGCACCAGGTCCTAAGAATGCTTTTAGATTTTGCCAAAAATGATTGTTATTTGGAGTCTCAATAGATTGATTGATCTCAGAAAGAGAGACTTTTTCATAAGAGGACATAGGGATTTCCCACTTTCTAATCTGTCTTTACATATTTCTTAATATAATATTTTTTGAAAGAATGATGAAAATAGTTTACCTATTTCCAATTCACCCTTATTATATCACATTTTGTAATGATTCCTAAGAAAAGAAATGATAGTTGAAATAGGCAATATCAGTATTGTAAAAGCCAGCGTTTTTTGTAAACTTTAATGGTGTTTGGCAATTGACTTCCATCTATTTGAAACAAGCTCAGCCTAATCTCTTAATAAAATGATATTTGGTAATGCCCTTTTGTGGGACATCTGCTAGACTAGCGTAGATTTCATAACCTTGTTTGAGGTAAAAATCCTTGGCCTGATAGGATTTGGTGGATAAAGTAATACTAGTTGCTCCTGCTTCTGCAGCCTTTTCTTCTAATTCTGACAATAGAGATGCTCCCAAGCCTTTTTTCTGGTACGCTTTATCCACCACCAAAGCCTTGATATGAATATTTTCTAATACCTGCTGGCCATGGAGCAAGGCAATTAATCGACCATCCTCCTCCCGCGTCAGATAATAATCTCTGGGCTCTAGTTTTTCAAGCATGTCTGGACCAAAGCAGACTTCATATTGCTCATCAAAAACCCGCTTAATAAAATCATCAAATTTTTCCATCTTTCTCCTCCTCCACGAAAAAGCAGGGGACTTTCAGGCCACCTGCTCTATCATTAGTATAGATCTAAATAGTTATCAATTTCCCATTGCGAAACAAAAGTTGCGTAGCTAGCCCACTCGATACGCTTAGCCTCTACAAAGCTAGTATAGATGTGGTTGCCGAGGGCATCCTTAACGACTTCATCCTCAGTTAGAGCCTTGATAGCATTGTGTAGAGTTGAAGGAAGGTCTGTAATGCCAGCTTCCTTTCGTTCTTCTGCTGACATAACATAAATATTCTCTTCAACAGGAGCTGGTGCCTGAATCTTATTTTCAATTCCGTGAAGACCAACTTCAAGAAGAACAGCCATAGCAATATAAGGGTTCGCCATAGGGTCTACAGAACGCAATTCCAAGCGAGTTCCCATGCCGCGAGATGCTGGCACACGAACCAAAGGAGATCGATTTTGCCCTGCCCAAGCAATATAAACTGGTGCTTCGTAGCCAGGAACCAAACGCTTATAAGAGTTGACGGTTGGATTCATAATAGCTGTATAGTTGTAGGCGTGTTTGATCAAGCCACCCAAGAAATAGTAGGCTGTATCCGACAATTGCATACCTCTTGGATCCTCAGGATCAAAAAAGGCATTTGTCCCATCCTGATTAAAGAGAGACATATTACAGTGCATACCTGAACCAGCAATACCAAACTTAGGCTTAGCCATAAAAGTAGCATACAAGCCATGCTTACGAGCTATAGTCTTGACGACTAGTTTAAAGAGCTGGATTTTATCACATGCACGTAGGACTTCATCATATTTAAAATCAATTTCGTGCTGACCAACAGCTACTTCATGGTGACTAGCCTCAACTTCAAATCCCATACTTGTCAAAATATTGACAATCTCTCGGCGAGTATTATCAGCTAAGTCTGTCGGAGCTAAATCAAAATAACCTCCTTTATCATTCACCTCTAAAGTAGGATCTCCATTTTCATCCAACTTAAAGAGGAAGAATTCTGGCTCTGGTCCAAGATTAAAGGATTTAAAGCCCAGCTCCTCCATGTGCTTGAGGGCGCGTTTTAAGTTGCTACGCGGATCTCCCTGGAAAGGAAGACCTTCTGTCGTATAGACATCACAAATTAATCCTGCAACGCTACCATTTTCATCTCCCCAAGGGAAAACAGTCCAAGTGTCCAAATCTGGATATAGATACATATCCGATTCGTTAATCCGAACAAAACCTTCAATAGAAGAACCGTCAAACATAGCTTTGTTAGATAATACTTTGTCTAACTGTTCATCTGTTGCAGGGATTTCCACATTTTTCATTGTTCCCAAAATATCTGAAAACATAAGACGGATAAAGGTAACATTTTTTTCTTTAACTTCGCGCTTGATATCAGCAACTGTAATAGGCATGGTGATCTCCTTATGGAATAAAACAATAGTTATGGTCGTTTTAATTGACCAAATGTCGGCACAGAGGATGCAAATCTACTCTGTTGCACAATGTCGTTGTGTAGTGCACGTCGAACGTCTTTTGCGCTCACTGGTTTTTTGGCCATTGCTTCACGTTCAGCATACTTACGCTTGATTGCAGCAATATTATAACCTTCAGAAATATAGTCTTTTATTTCCAGCAAGCGATCCATGTCATTTAGGGAATACATGCGACGATTCCCTTCTGTTCGCTCAGGTGTAATCAGCTGCTGATCCTCATAATAGCGAATCTGCCGAGCCGTTAAGTCTGTCAATTTCATAACGCTGCCGATTGGGAAAACTGCCAAATTGCGTCGCAGTTCTTTTTCTTTCATTACATCCTCCTTTCGTAAGAGATGAGAACTCCAAAAACTAATAGGAAAACAAGCTATCAAACCGGCTTTAGTACGACCATATGATAGCAGAAACAATTACTTTTCTTTTCAGATAAAAAGGATTGCTAATCATTCTTTCTAAGTTTTTAGTACGGATCCAATTCCTTACTTGTATGGCAAGTATCAGCAAATGAAACAAAAACTTCACTCTCCACTAGCCAAGATTACCACTATTATATTCCTAAAGATTTATCCTGTCAAGAAGGAATGTTACTTTTTCTGACATATTCATTTGCTTTTCTCTTTTCTAAAAAAAGAACGCAGGCGATTAATGTCATAATTTACTAACATGGCAACGAATACACCAAGAAATGTCTCAAAAATCCGGGCAAATACGTAAACAATCGTATCCCCTTCAGAAACCGACAGTGTAATAATCAAGAGAGCTGATACACCACCAATTACCCCTGCTTTATTGTTCATGGCAACATTGGTCATAATTGTTAGCATAGTACAAATCGGAACAAAAAGCAAGGTGACCCAGAGCTGGTCTTGAAAGATCTTATTGATGAGGAAAAAAATCAAGGCATAGAAGCCACCGATGCTATTTCCTAAGATACGAGAAGTACCAAAATGCACGCTCTTGTCAAAATCTTCTCGCAGGCTAAAAACTGCTGTCAAAGCGCCAATCTGCAGACCACCCCAGCCAAATAGACTAAACATCAAGAGAATGATAAAAACCGCCAACCCTGTCTTAAAAGTCCGCATTCCTAATTTGAATTTCGATTTATCAAACTTGTACTTGCTAAAATAGTTCATTCCTGATCCTCTTTCAAATCAAATTACTTTCATTCTAACATATTTTCCAACAAAAAGCCTTCTTGTTTGCAACGACCTCTCATTCTCATCTTCTACATCCTATCTTGAAAAATAAAAAGATCTAGAGCACGCTCTAAATCTTCAATCAAATTAGTTTGGATAGATATACGTTACATTTCCCAAAAATTCATTGGGGTTAAAATAACCGCGATAATTATCAATTTGCTTTTGACGATTGTAATTAGCTTCTAGCACTTGGATTGTACCGTCGCTCTGAACGTCTGTAACATAAGCAACGTGACCATACTCTCCTCCGTCCCAAACAGCGATTGCGCCTACTGTCGGAACTGTACCAGTAACATAACCTTGATTGCTGGCATTGATAGCCCAAGTATTGGCATTCCCCCACCAGTTGCTTGCCCAAGGAGCTAATTCCTTAACGCCCCAAGTACATTGTCCGATTGGATAAGAGTTACCATAGTCAGTCGGGGTATTTAAAACAACATCATCTACATCAGATACCAAATCCGCATTACTGCTCACACCATAACCTGAATTTGCATAAGTAGAAGTAGCGCCGTCCACTTCCAAAACATCACCTGGGTTGATTGTATCAAAAATAGATTTGCCATTTTTCGCAGCTAGATCATAAGGGCTCATTCCGTGAGCACTAGCAATTCCAAAGAAAGAATCACCTTGTTGTACAACATAAGAATCTGCATGTGCAACTTGAAGACCAGCTATAGCTGAAAGAGCTGTAGAAGCAACCACAAGAGCTGTTTTAATAAATATTTTTTTCATAAAATGATTTTCTCCGCAAAATTTGATGTTAGCATAATCATACCTTATTTAGATGTCAGTTATCTTATCCCAATATTTTGAAATGATTACAAATTCTATATATTTCTGATACATAAATTATATAGAAAAGTAAAAAAGAAATAAGGCCGGAACACTGGGTTCCAGCCTTAAAATCTATAGAGTCCTAAATTACCAACTCAGAATAGCTGACAGAAACAGCAAAGATGAAATAAGTTCAAGCTATTTGATTAATCTTCTTTGCGCTTTGCTAGACCTAATCCTAAGAAACCAACAAGGGCAGCCAAGCCTAAGTAAGGCATATAAGTCGCATCATTTGTTCCTGTTTTTGGAAGTGTAGTTAATTCTTTACCAACAGAAACAGGAATTGGTGCTGAAGGATCTTCAACTTTTGGACTAGGAACTTTTGGTTCTTTTGGTGTCTCAGGTTTGTCAGGATCCTTTGGTTTTGGCGTTGGAATTGGTGTCGGTTTGTCTGGTGTTCTTGGTATTGGAGTTGTTGTACGTACTGTGTTAGATGCATAAGCAACCTTATTAACAGTATTTACATAAGTATTTTCAAATGTTCCAATAGCAATTCTGCGCATTTGAAGGTAAGTTTCAGCTTGGAATGGAGAATCCAAACTAATCTTTTGTAAGAAGTCTTCCTTGAAACGAACAGTTACAATACCATTTGTAGCATCTGTTTCAGCAGTTGTTTGAGACGTTAGATCTGTACCTGCCTTAATCACTGAACCATCTTTCATTGTCAAGTTCAGAGAGCTGAATGTCTTGTAATTACCAGTATACTGATCACCAGCTTGGTCATAATCATCCACAAAGCTGTAATCTTCTAATTCCTCTGAATGATTTTGTGGAATGAGGCCACCAATCAGACGATAGTTAAACGTTTGATACAATTGAATTGTTTGGCCATCCAGATTTTCACTAGTTGGATCTAGGCTCACTGTTACGTCTTTTTTCGGTGTGATTTTCGGTACGTTGTTAACCACTACTTCTGTAGCATAGCCATTTCCGAAATCAATTTGATAGGCCTTGTTTTCATACTTACCACCTGTCTTACCAAATTCAGACTTAACAGTCATCGGATCTGTAATGACTAGTGATGTTCCAGTTGCTACGTATTGCTTGTAAAATTCTTCTGGATTATCAGCAGAGAAGAGTTGGAAAGCACCCTTAACAGTAATGTTAGCTTTCTTCAACAAGTCTTGAACTTTCTTAGGAGCAGCTTCTAGACTGTCATATTGTTGAACGCTGACACCTGATACTTGATTTCCTTTTTCATCTGCAACCTTAACCAAATCAGGGCGAACATCTAAAGCTTCCTCTGGATAATCATCTACGTAGTAGAAGCCGTTTTGGATTGCCTCCTTAGAAGATTTATCGCCTTTATATTGATCCAAATCCCATGTTAATTCGTAGTAGTTGGTTGAACCAGCTAAAACTTCTTTTCCATCGATATTAAGACCTTCTTTATTCTTATTTACTTTCGTTGGCTTAATATAGTTGTTATTTGGATTATCAGGATCATTTGGTTTACCAGGAGTCGTTACACGAACAACATTTGACTTAATACCATAAGCATCATTGACTGTCAAAGTGAAGTTATTCGTATAAGTTGCCCCATCGTTCAAGACTCGACCAACAACCGTTGGATGAAGAGTCTCAACAGGTTTAGTTAAATCAGCATTGTAACTTGCCAATGTCTCATCAGTCGCCTTAAAGGTTACAGTATGACTGGCTTCATCATAAGTTGTATCAAAGCCTGTACTTGCAGCCTTAGTTGCATCCAAGTCAAACTTATAACCAGTTGGTAGCGGATCTACCAATACAAATGAAGTAGTTTTTGGACGTCCAGCTGTCAACGCTTCAGTTTTCAATTCAAACTTAACAATTGACTGTTTAGCAACCAATGTCCGATCAATATCTACACCATCCTCATTCTTAATTTCTTTATTAATCTGAGGCTGAGCTAATAAACTGCTATAGTGGAAATGAACTGTCGGTACAACTGGTGGAGTCGGCAACTGCTTAGGAGTTGGTGCTAGCGGTGGAGTTGGCAATGGATCATATGTTGGCTCTTCCGGTTTTGACGGCTCCGGTTGATCTGGAGTCTTAACTGGCGGAGTTGGCTCATTTTCATATGTTGGCGCTACTGGCGCTGGCTCCAATGGCTTCTCTGTCTCATATGTTGGCTCTTCCGGTTTTGACGGTTCCGGTTGATCTGGAGTCTTAACCGGTGGAGTTGGCTCATTTTCATATGTTGGTGCTACTGGTGCTGGCTCCAATGGCTTCTCTGTCTCATATGTTGGCTCTTCCGGTTTTGACGGCTCCGGTTGGTCTGGAGTCTTAACTGGTGGAGTTGGCTCATTTTCATATGTCGGTGCTACCGGTGCTGGCTCCAATGGTTTTTCCACTTCATAAGTAGGAGCTTGTGGTTCAGTTGGCGCTACTGGTGGAGTTGGTTTTTCCTTGGTAACCCTAGGCACATTGACCGCACGAATCTTACCGTTTAGTGAATACCAAATATTTGGTCTTTTAGCTTCCGTATTATCTTTTCCAGAAACAACTGGCATTTGAGATTCAGGCATTACTAGAGTAGCAGAGATAGCCCCTACTGTTACGCTATTGTTTGGACCAGACATACGGATGGCACCAGCTCCATACCAAGAGTTAGGTGCATCAGAACTGTCCCAACCTGATCCTTCTTCGCCGCCCCGTTTATACATAGTCCAGCGGGCACCACCCTGATCTTTCCTAAAATTGAGAGTATCAGTTGCGTAAATCTTGCCATCTTTTTCTCCAATAGAAGAACCTGAAATCTTAACGAAAGTTCCAGTATAGTCTTTAGCCATCTCAATGGAGTTATGTTCTCGGTTGAGGGAAGCAACAGATAGAAGAGCATTGTCAAAATCAATCGGTTTCCCATCTTCATCATAGAAGGTAAATTCATTTTTAATAAAAATGGACGTGTTCTTTTCAGGTACACCATTATAAGCAGAGGCAAAGACACCTAGAGTTGGATCGGTAAAGATACCTAACCAAGCCTTGTCAACATTTTTGAATTTTGAATCGGAATCAAGTGTATACTTGAAGACGACCTTAGAAATCTTTTTACCATTATAGTAAGATTTTTCAAGATTTGTATAGGTAGCTGTCACGCTTTGACCGCGTTCCAAGAGGACAGATGCAAATTTTACCACTGTGTCATTGCCGACAGTGGTTGTCCAACCAGCCTTATCCCCGAAATTGCCGTAAAGTTCCATGGAAGAAGTCACATCATCGGCTTGTTGAAGGTAACTAACATTAAGGTTATCAGGCTGAAGAATCTTTTTAGAATATTGAGCTGTATCATGACTAAAGGCCTCATCAACTGCAGAAGCTTTCAGCATTTTTCCATTAGTTGTCAATGATAACTGTGCATTTGGCTCTGAATCATACACTAAGCTTTGAGCAGACGGCTCTGACAAGTTACCATCTTCGTTTTTATGATTTTCAAGTTCTGCAAGGGCAGCTTTAATTTTGGCCTGTTCATCTTCATAAGCCTTCAACTTAGCCGGATACTCAGCCAACTCTTTCTTATATTTGGCAAGATCAGCTTCATATTTAGCTAATTTTGCTTCATAGTCAGTTTTAGCTGCGGCATTACGTTGCTTGATTTCTTCGTTTTCAGCTTGGAGCGCTGCATTTTTTGCCTTGTTGTCTTCAACGGCCTTCTCATAAGCTGCTTTAGCATCCGCATTTGCCTTTTGAACACGAGCCAATTCCGTCTGATATTCGGCTAGCTTAGCTTGATAGTCTGCTTCACTGTCTTCGTTGGCTTTCTTTACTGCTGCCAAATCTGCTTCATATTGCTTCAATGCTGCTTCATAAGTCGCTTTAGCTGCGGCATTCCGTTGCTTAATGGCTTCATTTTCAGCTTGAATGGCTGTATTTTTAGCTGTGTTTTCTTCAACAGCTTTTTCATAGGCTGCTTTAGCATCAGCATTTGCCTTTTGAACACGTGCCAACTCCGCTTGGTAAGCTGCTAATTTTGCTTGGTAGTCAGCATCATTATCTTCCTTAGCTTTTTTAATAGCTGCAAGATCTGCTTCATACTGCTTCATCGCTGCGTCATAGTTTGCTTTGGCAGTTTCATTGCGTTGCTTAATCGCTTCATTTTCAGCTTGGAGTGCAGCATTTTTAGCAGTATTTTCCTTTACTGCTTTTTCATAAGCTTCTTTAGCTTCAGCATTCGCTTTTTGAACACGAGCCAATTCTGCTTGGTAAGCTGAAAGCTTATTTTGATAATCAAGCTGACTGTCTTCATTAGCTTTTTGAACAGCGGCTAAATCTTTTTGATATTGAGCTAGCTTCGCTTCATATTCTGCCTTTGCTGTCGCATTAGCATTGTTGATTTTTTCAACTTCAGCTTGATGAGCTTTCAAATCTTCTTGATACTTATCTTCAGCAGCTTTGTTTTCAGCATTGATTTTATCTGTTTCAGCCTGATGAGCCTCTACTTCTTTTTTATAAGCTTCAGTTGTTTTCTTTATTTCTTCTGCTTGTTTAGCGTAATCACTCTTGATTTCAGCTTGCTTTTGCGCATTTTCTGCGGCAGTTGTGGCTGTACCTTTATCGCTTGTTTGATCTTGTACAACATTGACACCTGCTGCTTTGGCATCCGTCACTGCTTTATTTAAATCATCAGCAGATACTTCTACTGGCAGAGCACCATCTTTAGAACCAGCCTGTGCTTGACTTTGGCTTGCTGCTTCAGTCGCTTCTCCCTGTGCTTCAGGCAGATTAGTAGCTGGATTTCCAGTTGTAGTGACTGCTACATTTGCTGTACTATTTGTTTCTGTAACTTCATCAGCCAAAACTTGCTGATCTGCAATAGCAATCAAAGCCGCCCCTAAGACAGCTCCACATAAAGTCTTAGCGACTTTACTTTTACGAAAACCAAAAACTTCTTTTCTTTTGTTCATTTAATCCCTTTCCTTTAAGCATAATTAGTTTTATACATCAGTCTAATAATAGCAGTTTTACAGACTGTATGCAACTATTTTATCTACTTTTTTTCTAAAGAACAGATGAAAGCCTCTTATCCACAAAATCAGGTTAGAATATTAGATAAAAAGATGGCTAAAAGCCATCTTTTTATGATATCTTATTTCTCTGTAAGTGCTGCAAGACCTGGTAGAACTTTACCTTCAAGAAGTTCCATTGAAGCACCACCACCAGTAGAGATCCAAGAGAATTTGTCTGCACGGCCAAGGTTGATAGCTGCAGCAGCTGAGTCACCACCACCGATGATTGATTTAACGCCTGGCTGTTTCACGATAGCATCCATGACACCGATTGTACCAGCTTGGAAGTCAGGGTTTTCAAATACACCCATAGGTCCGTTCCAAACAACTGTTTTAGCACCAGTCAAAGCTTCATCAAATTTAGCGATAGATTTAGGACCGATGTCAAGACCAAGGAAGCCTGGATCCACTGCTTCACCTTCAGTATCTTTTACTTCAGTATAGTCTGCAAAAGCGTTTGCTTCTTTTGAGTCAACTGGCAAGATCAATTTACCGTTTGCTTTTTCAAGAAGAGCTTTAGCAACATCCAATTTGTCTTCTTCTACAAGTGAGTTACCGATTTCGATACCTTGCGCTTTGTAGAATGTGTAAGTCATCCCACCACCGATAAGGACTTTATCAGCTTTTTCAAGCAAGTTTTCGATAACACCGATCTTGTCAGATACTTTTGAACCACCAAGGATAGCCACGAATGGACGTTCTGGAGCTTCAACTGCTTCTTGGATGTAGGCAATTTCATTTTCAAGAAGGAAACCAGCAACAGCTTTTTCAACGTTTGCTGAGATACCTACGTTAGATGCGTGTGCACGGTGTGCTGTACCAAATGCATCGTTTACGAAGATACCATCTCCAAGTGATGCCCAGTATTTACCAAGTTCAGGATCGTTTTTAGATTCTTTCTTGCCGTCAACATCTTCAAAACGAGTGTTTTCAACCAAGAGAACTTGTCCATCTTCAAGAGCATTGATTGCTGCTTCCAATTCAGCACCACGAGTTACACCTGGGATAAACTTAACGTCTTGACCCAATTTAGCAGCCAAGTCAGCAGCTACAGGAGCAAGTGATTTACCTTCTTTGTCTGCTTCTTCTTTTACACGTCCAAGGTGAGAGAAGAGGATTGCACGTCCACCTTGTTCAAGGATGTACTTGATAGTTGGAAGAGCTGCAGTGATACGGTTGTCATTTGTGATCACGCCATCTTTTACAGGAACGTTAAAGTCAACACGAACGAGAACTTTTTTCCCTTTCAAGTCAACGTCTTTTACAGTCAATTTTGCCATTGGATATGACTCCTTCTATTTTTAATACATGATAATTATATCACAAAAGATGCAAAAGAGGTAGCAAAATCCAATCATTTCCCCTGCTTAATTATATCCGTTTCATCAGCAAAGTAGTCAATTCATTCACACTTAAACCGTAATAAGTTGTTTTTATACCTTAAAAGCTCCTCATCTAAAACAACCAAACCTCCCATATGCAGTTTACGGGAGGTTCGATAATTTAGTCAGGTTAGCAGTCTTTTTACAAACGCCTTTTTCCTTTACATCTAATTACATTGATTTCTTAATCTTCTTTTTTCTTACCTGCTAGGAGAAGGCCACCGAGAGCCGCCAAAAGGATTGACTCTGCTACGAATGCTGTTTCTTGACTAGCGGTATTTGGTAAGTTGCCTGCAGACGTTACAGTGTTTTCTTCTTTCACATCTTTAGAATCAACTTCTTCCTTGACTGATTGAGAAGACGAGTTTGCCAAGTTCTGACTTTGATAACCTGTAGATCCTTTATCCTTTTCTTGATAGTTTAGACGCTCAACAGTTGAATTTGCATTCGGTTGAACTGGACTCAAATGACCATCACCTGGTAATTGAGGTTGAAGTGGTTTAGAATGATCATTACTTGGAACAGTAGGCTTATCAGGTTCAGATGGTTGATTAGGCTTGAGTGGCTGGTCAGGCTCACTTGCTTTTGCTGTCTTGTAGACAAGAGCATAGTGAGTAAAGTGAGGTGCTGTAAAGATAATCTCATTGCCTACTTGCTCAAAGGCTAAAGATTGAACTGGCTGATTAACTGGGAAGAAGAGAACTTGTTCAACTTCCTTGCCAGCTTCTACTGGTATTTTAACGAGAGAAGCA
Organism: Streptococcus sp. SG1; assembly: GCF_030439935.1. NCBI lineage: Bacteria > Bacillati > Bacillota > Bacilli > Lactobacillales > Streptococcaceae > Streptococcus > Streptococcus sp. SG1. Next base: position 129,463 of record NZ_JAQFJC010000005.1, read on the forward strand.
TGCTGGGTATCAATATCTCGTCCCTCTTTATCTACTCCCTCTATGTCATATACCTTACCAAGTCTACCTGCAAAGGCTTCTTTTTCCGCAGCATTAGCCTCAACAACTCCGACTTTCAAACCTTTAACTGGAGTGGTTTCCTTATTTGAAAATTGAACTTCAACTCCTGTAGCTGAATCCACAAAGACAGCCGGTTTGTCTTCTTTAAGTAGAGCAATCAACGCTTGAAGAGAAGTTTTAGCTGTTTCAAGCGCTTCTGGACTTACTTCTGAAGAGGCCAATAGATCTTTATTTTTATTCAATAAATTGACTAAAGCATCTCCAAAAGGATGATTTGGCTTTTGTGCAAGCAAGTTTTGGGCTTCTGTTGCCAAAGTATCCAATTCAGAAGTTTTGGTTGCAAAATTCTTTCGGCCATCCAAAGCCTTAAATGCTTGAGTCAGTTTAGACAGACTTTCGTCAACCTGTCCTTGTGTACTTGTATCATGGTCTTTCAGGATTTGCTCTGCACTTGCGATTTCCTTGAGTAAGGCATCTTTATTTTCCTGACTTGCAAAGCTGAAATCAACCTTATTTTGCACAGCAGTGGCTTCTGCCAATTTTTGCTTCAAATATTCATCATTTAGAGCTGGTTTTGGCGATACAAACACATCATAAGTTGTCGTCACACCACGATAACTAATCGAAATTGTTTGGCGTCCTTCTTTGTGAGCATCATATCCTGTGACTTGGACATCTGTTTCATCTAAAGCATGTTCTTCAGTTGTTTCATCATCAAAAACTAGTCGGAAACGTCCCCCCTGGGTCTCAAGATTTTCACCAACAATGTAGTCTGTTTTTGGTTTTTCAATCAATTCCAGTCCCACAGGTGCCTTCTCTCCTGCTTCACTATGACTGACAACATAAACTGTCAGTGATTGATCCAGTTTTTGGCCCAGATAAGATACTTGTAAATGCTGCTCTCCTAATTTAGAAGGATCATAGCCAGTTACTTCAACTCCGCTATTTGATAGCTGAATTAACTGGTCCGCTTCTCCACCCTTAAAGCCGACACGAATAGTACCGCCCTTCAGAGATAGAGCATCTCCTTGACGATAAACTTTTCTTTCAGGTGCTGTTTCAAGTTCGACCTTAGAAATTTCTTTGTCTTCTTTAGGCACTTCAATAGCTAGCACATTACTAATATCCTTACCTGCAACTTGTGAGCGATAATATAGTAAGCTAGGCAATTTAGCAAATGCAAGAGGTTTAAAGATAAGATTGCCATCCTTATCGGCTGTCATAGTTGCAATCGCTTGTTTTGCATCGCTACTTTCATATAGTGATACTGTTGTTTTAGCTGCAACATCTTTAAAACCTACTTGAACGTGTCCATTTCCAAGAACACGCGCAGCAGCATTTTTCATCGGAATATTTACTGTCTCAGTATCTAAGCTTTCATACATCTTCCAGTTATAAATCCGAATTGCCCGCCATGGAGTCCCGTTATCAGCTGTAATGACATCTAAGCGCCAGTCTTGTGCTCGAATCGGCTTATCTAATACAATATCTGACACATGGTCCTTATTGCCCCGGACAGCCTTGGCTAATTTCCATTCGCCAGCTTCATCCTTGTAATATAGATCAAAGTCTCGCGTATTCATCTTACCATCATCAACAGACTCTCCGCCGGCTCCAGCATGTTCCATAACCCAGCGGGTTACCGTGCGTGGTTGAGTCAAACGAATGTCTACCGTTCCGCTTAGTTGGGCAGAAGACCATTTATCTGACAGACTAGTAATAGTACCATTCAGCATGCCTTCAATACCTTCGCTTCCATCTGCATCAGGGAAGCTTGAACCGATCACTTTGGCTCCTAAAACTACATTCGGCGCTAAAGGTTTTGGTAAAGAAGTATCGGAAACTTGCATACCCCAATCAAAGTCAACCGTCCCTGCTTCTGAACGAAGACCGTTCTTTCCTACCGCAACGACTTTTAGCTCTTGCTTACTACCCTTGGCACTAGCTGAACGAGTCACCTTAGCCAAATAAGCTGATGTGCCAGAAGTTCCTGTTACTAGACGCCATTGGTCCCCATCTTTTTCATATATTTCATAGTAATCAGCATCTGCACTTCCCTTAAACTGTAGCAAGGCTTCGGCTTCCTGAGCATTTTGAAGACGTTTAGCTTTTACAACGACATCCTTTGGCGCAGCTGGTTTCTCTTGGTTAGCATAGATGGATAATTGACCTAGATTAAACTTATAATCTTTGACATCTCTGTCGTGGTCAAAGAACATCTTAACCCCATAAATCGTTTTACCAGCTAGAGAAGATAAGTCAAAGGTCTCTGTCTTCCAGTCTTTGCTAGTTTTGAGTTCTTTCCATTCGTACTCAGAATAATCTGGTTTGGTCGCAAGAGCAACCCAAGCACTCGTTCCTTGACCACCTTTATGCGTTAGGCTAAGTTTGGTCTTATCACTAACTGGAATCTTAGTTGAATAAAGCATAACATTCTGGCTACTATTTGCATCCAAGTTTCCCTCAAAAGCTAGTGAATTTCCACCGTTATAGGCTTCATCAAAATCATAACGCCCCTTCAGAGGTCCACTACCTTCCGAGTGCTGAATCCACCAACGCCAAGTCGGCAAGAAGCCGGATACCGAACGATAGTTCCATTCTCCATCTTTAGAAACTTTTCCATCTACAAACCAACGTTTCCCGTGGCCAGTATTAAATGAAGTATTAAAATCAGGTTTAGTGATAGCTGTTTTATCAACTACCAAGTTTGACATACCATACCAAGTTTGGTCAGATGGTTTCCCCTTACTAGGATCTCCTTGGAAACCTGTCCAGAAGTAATTTTCGTGAATATGGTAGCCCTCGCCCGTTTTACCAAGGCCAGTGATAGTATCAGGTGCATAGAGACCTAGAGAAAGACGGAGTTTCCCATTTTCATCTAATATGGCATCCCAGTCCACATTGGTCTTGTAAGAACCGCCCTTTTGTAACTCTATCCCAGCCAAAACATCGTAAGGATTGCGTTTAATCCATTTTGCAGTACTGATTGAATAATCTGTCTCTGCTTTACCCCAGTTAAAGTTAGCAAAGAAAGTATCGACTGGATTTTCACCGTCTTTAGTCTGCATAAACTGATAATTGTATTCTCCAAGAGCATTTTCATGATAACGACCATATTCGTAGGTCATGGCATCATACCAAGAATATTTAATCGGGTAATTCAAAGAACGTGCATACTCTTTTGTATAGAGCAAGAAGTCACGCATTTTAGGGCCTAAAGGCTCTACCTGACTACCGGTTGTTTCTTGGTTAATAAAATAGCCATCATAACCATAATACTTGGCAAGCTCAACTAATTTACGAGCAATAGGGAAGGTCTTTGAACCTTCAGAATCTTCTTTTAAAGCTTCTGCAAATCGTTCCTGATCCTTAGCGCTGGAAGACCAATTAAAAAAGAGGGTACCATAGATAGGAACGCCATTTCTATGCGCAGCATCAATGACATCTGAAGTAGGGACTAGCCCATCCCAGAAAACCATTGAGTGTAAGTATTGCCAATAATCAAAGGCATAGGCCTTAAATTCCTCACCGCCAACAGAAGCATGGTCAAGTGCTTTGGAGTTCATATTGGATAAAGCCTGAACCTTAGCCTCTGGATTTGCTTGTTGATTAATTTGATGCCCTTGATAACGTTCAGCCAAAGGTACGCTAGCACGGTTTATATCATCATCTTCTCGATCCCCAGGTTTCCAATTTAGCAGATCTTGCCAAGTATCAAACTTAACTTCTTTTGGCTTTAGTTTTTTATCTTCTTGACTCGGTAGATCCTCTACGACTTTTGCTTCCTTAGTTGCAGGTTTTTCCTCTTTCTCTGCGACAGTTGCCATATCTTGACTCTCTACTACTGGTTTTTTATCTTCAACAACTGCTTGATTTTCTGTATCTGGCTGTGCTGCTTGACTTGCCTCCTCTGAAGCAGGTTTCCCTTGTGCTTCCCCTGCCGCCTCTTCCTTCGGGGCATCCGCATTGACTAAAGCCACATCACTAGCTTGGGACAAGTCTGTAAGCTTCTCTTCTGCTGAAACATTTGCCACTCCAAAAAGAGCTATTCCAACTAAAACAGAACAAACTCCCAAGCTTAACTTTCTGATGCTAAATTTTTGCTTTTTATAAAATTCCATGTTTACCTTGACTCCTTCTCTTCTTTTCTTAGTTTTGCGACTATCCAATTCTAAATACTAACACCACTCCTTTTTAAGTAATCGCTTACATTTCTCTTTAAAAAAAAAGAAAACTTCATTCAAAACCATTCTACCCTTTGCTTACTTTCATTGTCAATCCTTTCTATCTCATCCTATAAATAGGGCTTAAATCTCTAAAAAAAGTACAAAAAAAGAGAGCTAAGCTCTCTTTTTCTATACTATGAATTATTTAGCGATTTTCGCGAAGTATTCAAGAGTACGTACAAGTTGTGCAGTGTATGACATTTCGTTGTCGTACCATGATACAACTTTAACCAATTGTTTACCGTCAACGTCAAGAACTTTAGTTTGAGTTGCGTCAAACAATGAACCGTAAGACATACCTACAACGTCTGAAGAAACGATTGGATCTTCAGTGTAACCGTATGATTCGTTAGCAACAGCTTTCATAGCTGCATTTACTTCATCAACAGTAACGTTCTTTTCAAGAACAACTACCAATTCAGTTACTGATCCAGTTGGAGTAGGAACGCGTTGTGCAGCTCCGTCCAATTTACCGTTCAATTCAGGGATAACCAAACCGATTGCTTTAGCAGCACCAGTTGAGTTAGGAACGATGTTAGCAGCACCAGCGCGTGCACGACGAAGGTCACCTTTACGGTGTGGACCGTCAAGGATCATTTGGTCACCAGTGTAAGCGTGGATAGTAGTCATCAATCCTTCAACAACACCGAAGTTATCTTGAAGAGCTTTAGCCATTGGAGCCAAGCAGTTTGTAGTACATGAAGCACCTGAGATAACTGTTTCAGTACCATCAAGAATATCGTGGTTAGTGTTAAATACGACTGTTTTAACATCTGATCCACCAGGAGCAGTGATAACAACTTTCTTAGCACCACCAGCATGCAAGTGTTTTTCAGCAGCTGCTTTAGTAGCAAAGAAACCAGTTGCTTCAAGAACGATTTCTACACCGTCGTTAGCCCAGTCAATGTTTTCTGGGTCACGTTCAGCAGAAACTTTAACGAATTTACCGTTAACTTCGAATCCACCTTCTTTTACTTCAACAGTACCGTCGAAACGACCTTGAGTTGTGTCATATTTCAACAGATGTGCAAGCATTACAGGATCTGTAAGGTCGTTGATGCGAGTAACTTCAACACCTTCTACGTTTTGGATACGACGGAATGCAAGACGACCGATACGACCGAAACCGTTAATACCAACTTTAACTACCATTCGTGATTTCCTCCTTATGAAAATCAATAAATATTTTATGTGAAAAGAGTAACTTGAGTTGCTACAAATCACTTTTCAACATTATTATTATATACCTATTTGATATAAAATGCAACTGATTTCATCATTGTAAGAGAAACTTGTTCATTCTTTCAAATCTTTTTCAAGGATATTTTCAGATAGCTTTTTTGAGAGAAAAAAAGCACCCTTAGAGGGTGCTCAGGCAGAGCTATTATGCTTCACCTTTATGTTTTTTGATAATTTCTTCTTGTACTGACTTAGGTACATCTTCGTAGTGGTCAAATACCATCATGAAAGTACCACGTCCTTGTGATGCAGAACGAAGAACTGTTGCATAACCGAACATTTCAGCAAGTGGTACATAGGCACGAACGATTTGGCTGTTACCATGTGCTTCCATACCATCAACGCGTCCACGACGAGCTGTTACGTGACCCATAACGTCACCAAGGTTTTCTTCAGGAACAGTGATTGTTACCAACATCATTGGCTCAAGGATAGCTGGTTGTGCAGTCTTAGCAGCTTCTTTCAATGCAAGTGAAGCCGCAACCTTGAAGGCTGTTTCAGATGAGTCGACATCGTGATATGAACCATCGTAAAGTTTAGCTTTCACGTCAACGATTGGGTAACCAGCAAGGACACCATTAGCCATTGACTCAATCAAACCTTTTTCTACAGCTGGAATGAATTCACGTGGAACCACACCACCGACGATAGCATTTTCAAACTCGAATCCTTTACCTTCTTCATTTGGAGTAAATTCAATCCAAACGTCACCGAATTGACCTTTACCACCAGATTGGCGTTTGAAGAATCCACGAGCTTGAGTAGGGGCGCGGAAAGTTTCACGGTAAGATACTTGAGGAGCACCTACGTTTGCTTCAACCTTGAACTCACGACGCATACGGTCAACAAGGACATCCAAGTGAAGCTCACCCATACCAGAGATAACTGTTTCACCAGTTTCAACGTTTGTTTCAACACGGAAAGTTGGATCTTCTTCAGCCAATTTTTGAAGGGCAATACCCATCTTGTCTTGGTCAGCCTTAGACTTAGGCTCAACCATCAATTGGATAACTGGTTCTGGAACGTTGATAGACTCAAGGATGATTTTAGCTTTTTCATCTGTCAATGAGTCACCAGTAGTAGTATCTTTCAAACCTACGGCAGCAGCGATATCACCAGAATATACTGTTTCAATTTCTTGACGACTGTTAGCGTGCATTTGAAGGATACGTCCGATACGTTCACGTTTACCTTTAGAAGTGTTCAATACGTAAGAACCTGATTGAAGAACACCTGAGTATACACGGAAGAATGTCAAACGACCTACGAATGGGTCAGTCATGATCTTGAAGGCAAGAGCTGCAAATGGCTCTTCATCAGATGCTGGACGAGTTTCTTCTTCATCTGTATCTGGGTTGATACCTTTGATTGCTGGGATATCAAGTGGGCTTGGCAAGTAATCGATAACTGCATCAAGCATCAATTGAACACCCTTGTTCTTGAAGGCTGAACCACACAATACTGGGAAGAACTCAACATTGATAGTTGCTTTACGGATACCAGCTTTCAATTCTTCGTTAGTGATTTCTTCACCTTCAAGGTATTTCATCATCAAGTCTTCATCAGTTTCCGCAACTGCTTCCACCAATTTTTCACGGTATTCTTGTGCTTGTTCAAGGTATTCAGCAGGAATATCTTCTTCCAAAATATCTGTACCAAGGTCGTTAGTATAGATTTCAGCTTTCATCTTGATCAAGTCAATGATACCACGGAAGTCATCCTCAGCACCGATTGGCAATTGAATTGGGTGAGAGTTTGCTTGAAGACGGTCATGAAGAGTGCTTACTGAGTAAAGGAAGTCAGCACCGATTTTGTCCATTTTGTTAGCAAATACAATACGAGGAACTCCGTATTCAGTAGCTTGGCGCCAAACTGTTTCTGTTTGAGGCTCAACACCTGATTGTGAGTCAAGAACGGTAACCGCACCATCCAATACACGAAGAGAACGTTGTACTTCGATTGTGAAGTCCACGTGTCCTGGTGTGTCGATGATGTTTACGCGGTGGTTGTTCCATTGAGCTGTTGTCGCAGCAGATGTGATTGTGATACCACGTTCTTGCTCTTGCTCCATCCAGTCCATTTGTGACGCACCTTCGTGAGTTTCACCGATTTTGTGAATTTTACCAGTGTAGTAAAGGATACGCTCAGTTGTAGTTGTTTTACCAGCATCGACGTGAGCCATGATACCGATATTACGTGTTTTTTCAAGTGAAAATTCGCGTGCCATGAGGTTATTTTCTCCTATTAATTTATTTTACAGTTTATTATAACATTATTTAGCAAAAACGGATAGGCAGGACCTACCCGTTCTCAATGTTTATCTGATTTTGTTGGTTTCAACTTGTAGATAAGTTGAATTGTAACTAAGAGCTGACCAAGCTCAATTGAACTCGGGCTAAAGTTACTTAGCTGATTTGAGCCGGAACGGGATGCTGTGTGAAAAAGATAAACTTCCTTGTATTCGTCGAATACTGCGTCAGGTTCCTATTTTTACCTTGCATCCTTACCGTTCCTAGCATCATGATCTAGTTGAGCTCAAGCTAAAAGTCTGGAGAAAAAGATGAATCTCATTGGTTGCAATCGCAACCTGCTTCGATTCCCTATTTTCTCTGTGACTTTCTTAATGCTTTCGCATCCTATATTACCAACGGAAGTGTGCGAAGGCACGGTTGGCTTCAGCCATACGGTGAGTATCTTCGCGTTTCTTAACAGCTGCACCAGTGTTGTTAGCAGCATCCATGATTTCTTTTGCAAGACGGTCTTGCATTGTGTGTTCACCACGAAGGCGAGCGATTGTTACCAACCAACGAAGTCCCAATGTTGTACGACGTTCTGGACGAACTTCAACCGGTACTTGGTAGTTAGATCCACCAACACGGCGAGCACGTACTTCAAGAACAGGCATGATGTTTTCCATCGCTGTTTCAAATACTTCAAGTGCATCAGTTCCAGTAGCTTCTTTGATTTGCTCGAATGCTCCATATACAATAGAAGTGGCTGTACCACGTTTACCATCAAGCATAACGCGGTTGATAAGACGAGTAACTAATTTTGAATTGTAAAGCGGATCTGGCAATACTTCGCGCTTAGGCGCACGGTTTTTACGACTCATTTCTCTTTATCCCCTTTCCTTATGCTTTTGGTTTTTTAGTACCGTATTTAGAACGGCCTTGTTTACGATCAGTAACACCTGCTGTATCAAGCGCACCACGAACGATATGGTAACGTACCCCTGGAAGGTCTTTTACACGTCCACCACGAAGAAGCACAACACTGTGCTCTTGCAAGTTGTGTCCGATACCTGGGATATAAGCAGTTACTTCGATCAAGTTACTCAAACGTACACGAGCAAATTTACGAAGGGCAGAGTTAGGTTTTTTAGGTGTCATAGTTCCGACACGAGTCGCTACACCACGTTTTTGAGGTGCACTTTCGTTAGTTGGAACACGTTTCAAACTATTGTAACCAACGTTCAATGCTGGTGATTTAGATTTTTCTACTTTTGATTTACGCGGTTTGCGAACCAATTGGTTAATTGTAGGCATCTACATTCTCCTGTATTTTTTTAATTTTGGTGATGGTACACTTGGTGACAGCTACCATCTGTGTGTACTTTTGCAACATTTGTCAGCACGTCTCTGTACACTTTTGAGAGACCAAAAGTAAAAAGTACCGTCTATCATTATAACACGAGCCAGTTGGCGAGTCAATAGGTTTCTTCATTTTTTGCCCTTTTTACTTTGTGAATCATGAACCAATACAAATAAGAGAAGCTCTTAGGAACTTCTCTTATTGTGTAGTTGTGTTGGCAGAAGGAGCTTCTTCATTTTGTACTTGAGTATCAACTGTTGAAGATACTGCTGGAGTTTGGATTGTCGGTGATTGATAGACCGGTTGCTGTTGAATTTGTGGTTGCACAGAATTTGCAGCTCGGTTTGCAGCTATGGTATCTTTAACTGCCTGAATCCTATCCTGCAACTTAGCCTTAGCATCTAGATCCTTCACCTTGTCAACTGCTGCCTGTGCAAGTGACACGTTTTCTTCGGTCTGCTCGGCTTCTAATTCCTTCACAAGAGCTTCTGCATTAGCAAGATTTTGTGTATCTGAATTTTTCGTTTTATCCTGATTAGAAGAAGTCTTTTCATTAGATGAATCAACTTTGGAACTGGACGTACGACTGTATGTAGCAACTGTTGAGGACTGGTGGCTTGTTTTGTAGTTAGGCTTTATAAAGAATAAGCCAGTAATTAAAATCGCTATTAATAGTAACAAAACTCCTATCCGAACCCAAATTGGAATTCGGTCAAATTTCTCAAAAATACTTCTCATAATCCTTTTCCTGCTTATTTATCAAAAATATTTCCGACTTCAACATCGATTTTATTTTCTTTTACATCAATATTTGTCACTTTCAATAAAGATTTATAAGACAGATGTTCTCTCTTTTCCTGGGCGTTATCCGCAAAAACAGCTACACCTGCTAACTCCGATTCGAATTCAGCAAGCAAGCTAATCATCCCATTGATTGTACCGCCTCCCTTAAGGAAGTCGTCCACTATCAAAACTCGGCTACCTGCTTTCAAGCTACGCTTTGATAAAAACATCTTTTCAATCCGATCGCTGGAACCAGAAACATAGTTAACGCTGACGGTTGAGCCTTCTGTAATCTTTAAATCACGACGGACAATCACAAAAGGAACATTTAATGTATTGGCCACGGCATTAGCAAGAGGAACTCCTTTAGTAGCTACTGTCATGACTGCATCGATTTTTTGATCGCGAAAAGCTTTAGCGATAATCCGTCCAATACTATTTAAAATAGATGGAGTGCTCAAGAGATCAGATAGGTAGATATAGCCACCTGGTAAAATGCGGTTACTTTCTGACAATTGATCTCGCAACCCTTCCACAATTTCTTTAGACTCTCTATCAGAAATAGAAGGGGTAAAGATGACTCCTCCTCCCGCACCAGTAATTGTTTCAATAGATCCAATCTCAATTTCTTCAAAAGCGCGTTTGATGATGACAATATCTTCTGAAATAGAGGATTTAGCTGATTCATACTTTTCAGCAAAAGTATTCAGACTAGTCAGTTCATAAGGGTGGTTTAAAAGATAGTTTGAAATTACCACCATTCTGTCACTTCTTCTTAGTTTCATATTTTCACCGTTCTTGTTATTTTTCTTCATTATAACATACTCTATCAAAAAAACGAACATTATTTCAAATATAATGCTCGTTTTTCGTTTTTTCTTTAGTCTAAATTGGGTTTATAGAAGGAACGATTGTCCATAGCAAAAATGCGACTGGTCATTTCACCTTCTCCTACCTTAGCTAAGGCACCTGTCATCATCATCATTTCCGCATCCAAGTTATCAATCATATGAATGATCTCCGCCTCCATAATCCTTGGACGAACAGGACTTCCGTACTCTAACAAGCCATGATGGCTCAAGATAACATGACGTAAAACAATCACATCTTCCTTACTGTCGTCGATTTTCAATTCTAGAAGAACTTTTGTGATTTCTTCGTCAATTAAAGCAATATGGCCGATTAGGTTGCCACGAACTGTGTATTCAGTGTCATCGGGGCCACTTAGTTCGATTACTTTTGCTAAATCGTGCAACATAATTCCAGCAAAGATCAAACTCTTGTTGAGCTGAGGGTAAATATCTCCAATCGCATCAGCCAAGCGAACCATAGTCGCCGTGTGAAAGGCTAAGCCTGATTCAAAAGCGTGATGATTGGTCTTGGCCGCAGGATAGGAATAAAATTCCTTGTCATACTTACCGTATAGAGCTCGAACAACACGTTGCCAAACCGGATTTTCAATCTTGAAAATCATCTGAGCCAAATAATCTCGTAAATCCTTCGGATCCACTGGAGGTTTTTCTTTAAAATCAGCTGGATCGTTAGGCTCACCTGCTCTAGGAAGACGTAAAACCAACTGATTAACCTGAGGAGTATTGTTGTAGACTTCTCGGCGTCCTTGCATATGGACAACTTTCCCAGCTGTATATTCGGCTACGTTATGGGGCTGGGCATCCCAGAGTTTCCCTTCGATCTCTCCGCTATCATCTTGAAAAGTAAAGGCGATATAATCCTTTCCTGCCCTCGTCTGTCGAACTTCGGCTGATTTAATCAAGTAAAACCCTTCAAAAAATTCATCTTTTTTCATTTGGTTAATTTTCATGATCTTCCCTTTCTTCTGGCACATCAAGCAGGTCTATATGCAAATCGTCATCTGACAATTCAATCTGGCGTAAAGTTCGCTCAATGGCATTTGTTCTGCGTGTCAGCAAATCATCAATATTTCCCGAAGCGTGCTGCAAATGCTTCTGCGCCTTAACCAGGATACCTGCGAATTTATTAAATTCCAACTTGACACTTCCCAAAACCTTGCTGATGTCATCCGCACTCTTTTGAATGTTAAGAGTTTTAAATCCAACAGATAGTGAGTTGAGCAGGGCTGATAAAGTCGATGGGCCAGCCACCACAATCTGCTCTTCTCTGCGAAGGTTGTCAAAGAATTCTGGATTGCGGACAACTTCTGAATAGAGACCCTCTGTCGGTAAAAACATAATCCCAAAGTTAGTTGTAGCGGGTGGTGCTAAATACTTGCTACGAATGTCTTTTGCAAAGCGTTTAACACTATTTAGCAGGGCCTTGCGATAGAGTTCAATTTCTTCTTTATTACCAGATTCATAAGCGTCTTCCAGGCGATAGTAATCAGCCAAGGGGAATTTCGAATCAATCGGTAGATAAACATAGTCTTGATCAGTTTGCCCAGGCAACTTGACTGCATACTCAACTCTTTCACTAGAGCCTGAAACAGTAGCAAACTCCCGCTCGTACTGACTTGGAGTCAAGATATCTTCGATAATCTGACCCAGCTGTAACTCGCCCATAATACCACGAGTTTTAGTATTTGAAAGGACCTTATTAAGGGTTCCAACATCGCGCGCAATATGCTGCATTTCACCTAGACCACGGTTGACTGATTCCAATTGCTTAGAAACAGACTCGAAAGAGGTTTGAAGGCGAGTCTGAAGAGTCTTTTCCAATTTTTCTTCTACTGTCTGCCTCATTTGCTCTAGACGTAATTCATTAGACTCTTGAATCTGTTTCATGCGTTCATCTGTCTTATCGCGATTCTTTGTCAAATTATCACTGATTTCTGCCCGTAAATCTGTCAAATCCCGATGCAAACTTGTGTGTAGAGAACTAAAACGATCTCCCAAGCCTATCTCTAGATTTTTTTGTTGAAGCAAGGAATTTTGTCTTTCCTGCTCCAAACGATAATCAAGCTGATCTGATAAATGGTCAGCCTGCGCTTCCAAAATTTCTTGAACATCCTTCTTTTGCTGTGTTTGGCTCTGCCAAAGCAAGAAAGTCAAAAGAAGATTGGCTACCAGCAAAATGATGATAAGTATCTCCATCTTAATTCCTATCTTTACTATACATAATCACCACATACCCAGAATCAAAAGACAGGGAAATGGGCCTACCTATAAATTCGTTAGAAGCATAGACTTTTTTAAAGAAAAAGTTTTTTTCATTTAAAGGATACTTGGCTCCTTCAATGGTCAAGGCAATATCCTGTGTTGGCATAAAGGCAACATAGGCCATTCCTTCTACAGGATCGATTAAATGTTTGCCTGCTGGTCGATAGGTAAGCAGGTTTTGTTCATCTTGCAAAGCAAGCCGCTCCATATAAGGAGCAATCTTTGGATTGCTGGGAAGAAAAACATTGGCTAGAGTATGATCGATTCGGCCTCCAAAAGCAGCAAAAATAGTAACATTTGCGTTCGGATAGTGCTCAAAAGCAGCTGTGACAGCCAACTCAAGATCTGTATCATCTTTTTCAGGCTGGGCGCATAAGACCTCTTTAGCTTGCTTTTGAATGAGCTCAAATTCCTGCTGGGATACAGAATCGAAATCTCCCACCGCCAAATCTGGAGTAACCCCCTGCTCTATCAAGTAGAGGCTACCTCTATCCACACCGATCCATACGTCAGCATCTGAGGGTAATTCTTCTAATTGACCTCCAGCAACTAGGACAACCTTAGTCATGTAATGCTTCCCGCAAGGTTTGAACTTGATGGTCGACATCGCCTTTAAAGACATAGCTACCTGCTACAAAGACGTTAGCGCCAGCTGCTTTGGCTTTCTTGATGGTTTGATTGTCAATACCACCATCAACCTCGATATCAAATTGTAAATGTTCTTGTTCCCGAAGGCTCGCTAACTCACTCACTTTAACCAAGGTCTCAGGTAGAAAGGCTTGTCCGCCAAAACCAGGATTCACAGTCATCACCAAGACTTGGTCTACCAAGCCTAAGACATGCTTAATCGCTTGAACCGGAGTGCCCGGATTGATTACAACACCTGCTTTTACTCCTGCGGCACGGATTTGTTGGAGAGCACCATGGATATGAGGAGTTGCTTCTACGTGGATTGTGATAATATCTGCTCCAGCACGAACGAATTCCTCAATGTGCTTTTCAGGATTTGTAACCATCAGATGACAGTCAAACACTAATTTGCTATGCGGACGCATACTAGCTACAACACCCGCTCCAAAGGTGATATTGGGCACAAAGTGGCCGTCCATCACGTCGATATGAGCATAGTCTGCTCCAGCTGCTTCTAGTCTTTTCAATTCACTTTCAAAATTAGCGTAATCAGCGCTTAAGATAGATGGTGCAATTTTAAATTGTGTCATAGTTTTCTCCTTTTTCCTATTTAGGTATTTTCTTAGCTGTTTTTTTATAGGTTTCTCTTCGATTTTCAATCTCACTGAGAAATTGCAGATAATTGTCAAAGCGAAAAGCTGCTATCTGACCACTTTCAACCGCTGGCTTGACTGCACAATTTGGTTCATGGGTATGGGTACAAGTACGAAACTTACAGAATTTGCTAAAGTCAGCAATCTCAGGAAAAGCTTGATTGAGATCTTCAGCCGTACTCACCTCGTAATCCAGTGAAGAAAAACCTGGCGTATCGGCAATCTTCCCTCCGTTTAGATTGTAAAAGCTGACAGCCCGTGTCGTATGACGGCCTCGGCCTAGACTTTCAGAAATCTCTCCTGTTTCGAGCTGCAGATCTGGGGCAATCTTATTGAGAAGAGTTGATTTTCCAACTCCTGTTTGTCCCATAAAAACAGTTATTTTATCCGCTAGAAGAGGCAACAATTCCTCAACGCTTTGGACCGCATCGTAGCCAATTGTTCGATAGACTTGTAAGAATTCATCTAGCTCATTTTCGCGTTCCAGCAAATCCAGTTTACTAATATAGAGAATCGGATGAATCCCTTTATGTTCCAAGAGAACCAAGAAACGATCCAGGAGGTTTGGATTAAAATCTGGCTCCTTCGCACTCATGATAACAACTGCCTGGTCAATATTCACAATCGGAGGACGCACAAGACTGTTTTTGCGCTCTGCTATTTTTAAAATATAACCTTCTGAGTCCTTTTCTGCTGAAAATTCAACCTCGTCGCCAACGTAGGGTGTCTGTCCTTTTTTCCGAAAATTTCCTCTAGCTCTGGTTTGATAAATTTGCCCAGCTGACTCTACATAATAGAAACCAGCTAAGGCTTTAATGATTTTACCTTGCAAGATTACTCCTTAAAAGTTAGTAAACCCATTATAACAAAAAATGTTTGATTTAGCTTACATGTTTACTAAGAAAGCCACAAATTCTTTAGTTGTAAGATTTTCTGTGTAAATGAGGACAGGGTGTTGTGAACGCTTTCTAAAAGTTTTATAATAGAGAGGTAAATAACAAACATCTATATGCCTCGTGTGAGGAATGGGACAAGTACAATTAGAAGGGAAGGTGACAATCACAAGGCACTTGTCCATCTGGTTACTACTGGAATTCCAGTGAAGCAGAAACTTCTTCATCAAGAAGCAAGTCTCTAACTTCTTTAATGGTTCATGCTAGCTATAAGGAGGTTATTTATGAGCCTTTCATTTCTCTCAAAGAGCAACCCGCTCATTTCCAATGTCAAAAAAGGGAAGTTTTTGACTCCTTGGTTTTTAGCTCCCTTCATCCTTTATTATATTACCCAATATATGTCTCCGATTAGTAGGGCTTCAACTAACTTTTTCTTAGACAAGCAAAATTGGATTCCTGACTGGTGGAATATTTTGGACCTTTGGTCCTTCCTCTACACCATTATCGCCTTCTTCCTTTGGGTCAAATTCATTGAAAAACGACCAATACGAACCATGGGATTCTCTAGAGGAAATGGCCTTCCCGAATTCGCTAAAGGTGTGTTGGTGGGTGCCATCATGATTACGACCGTCTTAATCGTCTTCTTCATTACAGGAGATGCTAAGTTTGACCGGATCCAATTTAGTCTGCCTTTTCTCGTTTCTTGGATATTAGTTCTCATTGGCTATATATTCCAAACAGCTGCAGAAGAGATTTACATTCGCGGATGGTTGATTCCCATTATTTGCTATCATAAAAACACCTACTTAGCCATTTTGATTGCTTCTACCATGTTCTCTTATTTCCATTTGGATAACAATGGTGCTTCTTGGCTCTCAACTTTCCACCTATTCGTTTTTGGCCTTTTCACAGCCGTTTACGCTCTGAAGCGCGGAAATATCTGGGGACCTTGTGGCTTCCACTTCGCTTGGAACTTCATCATGGGTAACGTTTATGGTTTCCATGTCAGTGGATTTGACAGCGAGTCTTCCTTGATGTACTTTACAACTTCCAATCGTACACTTATCACAGGTGGACAATTCGGACCTGAGGGAGGAGTTCCTGGCTTGGTTGTCTTCATTTTAGCTCTCTTATGGGCTATCTTCATCTTGAAAGATACATCCAAAGAACAAGAAACCCTCTATCCGCAAATTGTAGAATAAATAATAAAAAAATAGCAAGCGAGGGTAGAGAAAGATTCTTCAACTTTTATTTGCGATTCATCATAACTAGAGGCTGGAATAAGAATTTCCAGCCTCATTTGCTTCTATGGATGGCACTGTCTAATCTGGCTATTTTTTCTTGGATTTTTTAAAAAATATGTTATAATAGAGAACAAGCGGAGGTGGTGGAACGGCAGACACGCATGCTTCAGGCGCATGTGCCCGTACGGGTGTGAGGGTTCAAATCCCTTCCTCCGCATCAAAAGCAATCCTATCAATCATGATAGGATTTTTTCTTATTATGGAGAAGAAGGCTACTGCATAGAAAAGCTAGAAAGGTCAGGCCTCCAGTTAAATATTTCTCTAATGGACTCGCACTGATAAAGAAATTGAAAACCGTAGCCAAAAATAGAAACACAGTTCCAACTAAAATGACTTTCCTCAAAACTGAAGACCTCAAGCCACTTTTCAACCAACCACCAAAAGCTAGATA
The DNA here is from genome assembly GCF_030439935.1 of Streptococcus sp. SG1. Lineage (NCBI taxonomy): Bacteria > Bacillati > Bacillota > Bacilli > Lactobacillales > Streptococcaceae > Streptococcus > Streptococcus sp. SG1. Next base: position 146,367 of record NZ_JAQFJC010000005.1, read on the forward strand.
ACTAAAACTAAAGAAAGCCCACAATGAGAACAGCAGGAAGTTAACCGGCCGCAACCATAAAGGAAATACTATATAAGCGCCACCAAAGACCAAACGTCCCAGAGGCAGACCTAGCATCAGCAGGAAATGGAGTAACGACTGCGAAAACCAGAGTAGTCCAGAAAACAAAGACAGAAATTTCACTTTCATATGCACCTCATGAATAAAATAGAAGACCGGCTACCAGAGAGCAGATCTTCTTTTTTTATAACCCCTCGGACTTTAAAGCGTCACTCAAGCGAGCAAATGCTGCCAAGTCTAGCGCTTCTCCTCGAACATTGGCCACAAGATCGGCTTTTTCTAAAGCTCTTTCAAGCTTGGTCTTGACTTCTTCAGACTTACCGAAATAACTAGTCAGATTATTCCAGAGAGTTTTTCTGCGATGAACAAAGCTGGCCTTGGAAACCTTGAAAAAGAATTTCTCGTCCTGGACTTCAACTGCAGGTTGCTCTCTTCGCACCATCTTGAGAATCGCCGAATCCACATTTGGTGCTGGCACAAAGACTGTCCTCGGTACGATAAAGGCTACCTTGGCCGTCATGTAATACTGGACCGCAATTGACAAACTACCATAGGCCTTGGTATTCGGCTGAGCCGAAATCCGATCTGCTACTTCTTTTTGCATCATAACAACAAACTCACTAAAAGGAATTCCGCTCTCAATCAAGTGCATAAGAATCGGCGTCGTGATATAGTAGGGCAGATTTGCCACTACCTTGATAGGCAGGTCTGGATTTTTAAACTCTGCTATGTACTGGGCCAAATCAACCTTGAGAATATCCTGATTGATCACTGTTACATTGTCAAAATCGCGCAAAGTATCCGCTAAAATCGGCACCAACCGATCATCTATCTCAAAGGCCATGACTTCCGCAGCATTTTCCGCCAAAAACTCCGTCAAAGCCCCAATACCAGGACCAATTTCGATGACATTGACCTTTTTGTCAATCTCAGCAGTATCCACAATCTTCTGGAGGATGTTGGTATCAGTCAGGAAATTCTGACCGAAAGATTTTTTAAAGGTGAAACCGTGACGCTCCAGAATGGCACGGGTCACACTATAATCTGCAATTCTCATCTATTCTCTTTTCTTTTTAAATAATTTTCAGGTGTAGAATGGTAAATTAGCTCAAATCGGCTATCACCATTTGCCTCTTCAATTATTGTCTTTAACAAGGCATCTGATTGAAGCATCTCTTTTGTTTTTGTAAAGTAGGCTCCCTGTTCCCCATTGATATTGCGAAGTTCCCATGCAACATCATTTCCTTGAACAAGAGGGAGATAACGATCTTCTTCAAGAAAAGCAAAGAAAGCTCCTACCGTCATTTCTTCAGGCACTTCATATTCTGTCTTATGTGGAACAGTGTCATCTCCTGCACTAACAGAGACTCTGTCAACTATGATCTTCATATTTACCTCTTCTACTGCTTTGGAGCATCATTTAGCTCGGCACTTAGTTTTTCCATTTCTTTGAAAGAATCTTGACTGATATAACATCCTGCTTTTAGATACTCTGTCCCATTGACAATGTAGTCAAACATAGCAATCATATTTCCTGCCGGCTCAATCATACCGTCCCACTCTTCATCAAAAACCATCCGCAGACGTTTCCAGTCTGTAAAGAGAGAGATAGCTTGTCGGCTATCTTTTCCTTCTCGAACTAGTAAATCTAGACTAGCCCCTTTTTCTAACATTACTTCCTTAGCCTTATCACTCGCTTCAGGGAAGTTCTCCCCTCTTCGCACCGGAATGAGGAATTTAGCCTTAGGCACTGCCTTTGATAGGAAGCCATAATAAAGCCTGTCTACCAGCTGTTTGTCTTCAGTGTCAGGCTTGCCTAGCTGTCCAAGTAAAAGTAACCATCTCACTACATCAGGATTCATGACAGGCACCTGGATCTCAGGTAGATTTGAAAAATCAGGTTTTTCTACCAAGTTTTGAGCCTTGATGCACACATCATCTGAATTCATGATAATTCCTAGCGCACCATTAAGGTAAAAAGCGGAACCCAAGAAGTTTTTAATAGCTTCCTTGTCCTCTGTATTTTCAATCCGTCTCACTTGGGTATTTGGCTGACTGTCAAATGTTTCTTTGTAATGATGGTACCAACGAGAAGTTGAGAGGTGAATCAAAGGATCTGTACACAGGTAGCCATCATCCCCTCTGTCATATGTCTTTGAAAACATATAGGGCTCTCCTGTTAATTGCGAATAAATCACATAGACCTCATCTGCTTCAAGCAACTTATCTCTGACAACTTCCTCAAGGTGGGCAATTTTAGCCAGATTTTTTTGATATTCTTCTTCACTCCCATTTTGTCGATTCTCTCTACAATCCCATAAGAACAAACGCAAAATTTCAACACTATCTTCTAAACTAGCTCGCAGATAGTCTTCATTACTCATATCCCCATTCTGCATTTCCACAAAAGATGTATAAAGGGCATCTGTATAACTAGATAAAAGCTGGCGCTCATCTATCTTGGACGTATAGAGAACACTCCCCTTTTTAAGTCGACCTGCGACCTCAGATGCAGCTACAACAATATGGGCAAGGGGCTCGTCTGTCAAGAAGTTAGAATCTTCTTTTCCATTGCTTAATTTTTCAACCGTCAGCTCGCCAAAAGACTCAAAGCTTTCGCCAGGATTGCATACTTGCAGACGGTCGCCTAACTTTAAGTTTCCTTTCAATCGGCCCAAGATCAACAACTGATCGGACTTCCCAAGTGCAAAGAAGTCAAACACTCCCAAGCAAGCACTTGTCTCGATTTTCTCTTTTACAACTTCTGTTGCAGATTCTATTTTTTCTTTTTTCTTCCCAAAATTAAACCAAGCCAATGCTACTTCTCCTTATGGACTTTATTTTCTAACTCTTTATTCATTGTCCTTTACGCAGGTCATTTGCTCAAGCAAAGTGCAAAGTTTTTTCTGCTCTTCTTCCTTGTAAGCAAATGCGTTAGCCTTTACTTCTCTGCATTTCTCGTCATACAAAAAGCCCTCATAACCATCTTCTGTAGATAAGGCTGTATAGACTTTGGCCATTTCTTCAGGACTAATCGAAAATTTTGACTTAATTTTATACAGATTTTTCATAAAAGCGCTGAGGTGATCATAGCGGTTCATATCTACTTTGACATTGGTCACACGGATTGCCTGCACCTTGATGTCTTTCCAATGTTTCCGCATATAAAGCGACAGCATCAATAAGGCCAACTTATTCTGATAATAGGTCTTAGCAGGGCTGTAATGTTTTTGACCGAATAAATTTTCAAAATCAAGCTTCATGAAAGGATAAAGCACTAGCCCTTGGGAAGAAATATTAATAATCCGACCACTTTCTGACTTTTCCAACAAGCCCTTCAACAAGGTAGAAAGTAAAAAGGGAGCAACCACATTGGTCGAAAACTGCTTTTCTAATCCATCTTTGGTAAGAATCGGCTTTTTGACCGATAAATCAAAATCGGCTGCATTGTTAATTAAAACATCTAAAGCATCTTCTTTTTGGATATACTGTTCTGCCGCTCTCTTGATACTCTCCAAATCAGATAAATCAGCCAAGATATAATCTACGTGTCCATTCCCTGTCTTTTGACGAATTTCCTCACAGGCTTGCTCAGCAGCTTCTTTTCGCCGGCAAAATAGAGTCACTGACCACCCCTTTTCAGCCAACTGTTTAGCAGCCTGGTAGCCAATGCCACTATTGCCACCTGTAATAATTACTTTTTTCATTCCTTACTCCGTTAGACTGAATATTTACGCATAGCTTCTTCCACTTCCGCCAAGGTCACCCCAAACAACTCCAAGCGTTTGAGGAGCTGCTTACCGTTAGAATAGCCAATACGAAGTTCTTCTCCCAGATACTCTCGACGCTGACGGCTGTCGCTTCCCATAAGCAAACCTAGTCGCACAAGATCGCTTTTGGTGATGTCAAAATTATCCTCATCATCGAAATATCCGACTAGACCAGCCAATGCCTGTTGTAAGTCCTCAAATGAAGCGTGCTCGACTCCGAGCGACCGACCTTTGTTCTTAGACTTAGGAGTCGCCTCATCTCGACGGAGAAAGGCATGCTGAGCAGTTGGCACAGCCTCCATAATTATTCGACGAATGCGCTCACCATTGTAGTCTGGATCGGTAAAGACAATAACCCCACGTAGCTGGTGCAGCTTCTCAATCCGCTCTAGGTCTTCTTCATTGATAGCGGAACCTCTCGTCTCGTAAGTGTCAACTTGGTAAAATCGTTGCAGATTGGCTGTATCATCCTTGCCCTCAACGACAATCACCTGAGGGATTTTTATCTTCTCAGTCAAGCCCAAACACCTTCTTTGCATTATCATAGGTCGCCTGCGCTACTTCTTCGACAGTAAGCCCACGCAGCTCAGAAATTTTCTCTACCACATAGCGGGTATAGGCTGTTTTATTTTCTCGACCACGTTTGGGAACAGGCGCCAAGTAAGGCGCATCAGTCTCGACGAGGATTTTGTTCAAAGGCAGGCTCTGCGCAGCCTCCTGAATATCTGTCGCTTTCTTAAAGGTCACAACTCCAGAAAAGGAAATCATCATTCCTAGCTCGATAAAGCGCTCTGCCATTTCCAAAGAACCCGAATAAGAGTGCATGATGCCGCCTCTAGAGCCGACAGCCTCACTCTTGATAATCTCATAGGTGTCATCCAATGCGTCACGTGTGTGAACGACAAAGGGCAGGTTCAGCTCTTTAGAGAGCTGGATTTGTCGGCGAAACACCCGCTCCTGAACATCCTTTGGCGCTGTCATCCAGTGATAATCCAGCCCAATCTCGCCCAGAGCCACCACCTTGGGGTGACGAAGCTTATCCAGCAGATAAGCTTCCACCGCCTCATCATAAGTCCCAGCCTCAGTCGGATGCCAGCCAATCGTAGCATAAAGCTGATCATAGTTGTCCGCTAACTCCAAGGCGCGCTCAATGGTCGGCCGATCAAAACCGACAATATTGTGTGCAACAACACTCATTTCTTTGGCTAATTGAAGCTCCTCTGCCTCTCGACCATCAAATTCTTCCACATTTAAATGCGTGTGTGTATCAAAAATCTTCATGGTTTACTTCCTTGTATTTCCTGTCCTTTATTATACCAAAAATGACCTAAAAAATCAGAAGTCTCTTCAAAGCAGAAAAATAAGATAGCTGCAATTCAACAGCTATCCTAATTTGACTTCAAAACTTCTAAACTTGCAGCTTCTGATCTTTAATCGATAACTTTTTATTATTTTTCGATAGAATCTTATTGATTATCGATAATTTTTGTGTTATAGTTACTAAGAACTAAAATATTTGTCGGAGGATATTATGACCAACAAAACAAAAAAGACTGCTGAAGATTGGAGCATCACTCTTACAAAAATCAGCATTAGCCTTTTATTTATTGCTTCTACTATCTTAATCTTCCTAGGTCCTTGGATTGTAAATCTTATTATCGTCTTTCCTTCCCCTCTCGTTCAAGGAGAGGTTCGCTTCTGGATCTTACTTTTACTAGGTTACGCCTTAGGAGGACTGGCTTTGACCTGCATTGTCCATCTTTACCGGCTCCTTCATCATATCGGGCAGGACCAAGTTTTCATTCAACAAAATGTTCAATATCTCCGATATTTGGGCTGGGAAGTTGGAATTGTTGCTCTTATCTCACTTTTCATGGGACTGACAGTCTATCTACCTATGCTCCTGGTGACCGTTTCTTGCAGTATTTTGACCTTAATTATCCGTGTCATTCGCAATGCTTTTGGCAAGGCTATTGAACTGCAAGATCAAGTAGACTATACAATTTAGGAGGGCATATGATTCAGATAAATTTAGACCTTGTCATGGCACAAAAGCGTATCAGTGCCGGTCGCTTGGCTGAGCTGATTGATTTAACACCAGCCAATCTATCCATTTTGAAAAATAATCGAGCCAAAGCAGTTCGCTTTTCAACTCTCAATGCACTTTGCCGAGAATTGGAATGCCAACCCGGCGATATATTAGAATATATTCCAGATAAAGAAGAGGAGGCATAAAATGGAAAGAACTTTACAAGAACAGATAGAAGAGCACGACTATCAGCTAGACGATCTAGATGATCTAGAAGAACAGACGATCTTCAGCCCTTTAGATGACGCCCAAATAAAAATCTTTAAAATTGGAACTATTGTTTTCTACCTGGTAGCTTATTTTTACACTGCGATCCTGGTACAGCTTAAAACTATTTACTCTCTCCCAGTCACAATCGGTCTTTTACTTTCGACTGAGTTTCTAATCAAAAAATTACATACAACCTCTATCCCATTAAAAGAAGGCGCCAAAAAATTAGAGACGAGAGTTTTTTTCACTCTGACCATTGCTCAAGCCATGGCTTTAAGTATTTGGGGGGCACATCAGCAACTAGATTTTTTCCAATTTTTAGCTATCCACCTTTCTTTTGTCTTCTATGTTCTGTCCCGAACAGGTTGGCTAAGTCAGGGGCGCTTAGGGATTATGGTTTGGTTTGATATGGTTCAAGCTTTCTACACTCTGCCCTTTAAAAATTTTATGGCTTCTTGCATCGTCTTTCTTCACGAGGAGGAAAACTCTGAAGAGACAAATGATGGCTATTCAAAGAACTTCCAACATTTTGTCATTCTAATAGGTAGTCTTTTAGCTTCAGGAGTCCTGGTTTACTTTGTTTGGACTCAGCTAAGTCAGGTCTCAGGTAATTTTGCAAATCTCTTCCTACAATTGTCCGATTTTAGTCAGGCCTTCTTTGACTCACTTTTTTCCAAGATTGATATAGCTACTATACTGGCACAGCTATTTCTTGCCATTCCAGTCAGTCTCTACTTATATGGACTCATTGTGGGTAGCTTGCTCAGCGAAAGAACGTCTACTTTTAACTACCAAGTATTCCAAGAAAAAGTTCAGCCACTAAGGGCTATCCCTAACTTTGCAGCATATATTGTCATTGGAAGCTTACTTTTAACCTATATCCTTTTTTTCACAACTGGTCTAAGCGAGCTAGGAAATCTTCTGAGCGCTGGAACTGTTACAGAAGCCATTTCTCCCCAAAGTGCGTCTTCCATTGCAGTCACTGGGTTCTGGCAACTTGTTAGAGTTTCTCTTCTTAATTTTGCTGTTTTAGGAGCTTTTTATCTCATCTCTAAAAAACCGCTCTGGGATCAGATAGGTACACGATTAGCAACCACTCTGCTCTTTATATTTGCCACCTTGCTGACCTTACTTGCAGGATGGAAATTATTTGGTGTCTATATTTACCTTTATGGACCAACTCCTCTACGGTTACTTTCCGGCTGGTTTGTCCTCGTCTTATTGGTTTGGTGTTTGCTCATCTTGATTCGACTGTATAAACCTATCCAAGCTATTCGCATCGGTATTCTTTATGCTATGATTAGTTTCACCATACTTTGCTATCTATATCCTTTTTTACTGAAGTGATAAGCTAATTTAAATATAAAAGACCAGAACGATTTTATCTTCGATCTGGTCTTATTTTTATTTATAAACTCTTCATCAGCACAATAGAAAAAACCAGTGGTCTCGAGTTTCCACTGATTTTTCTTGTTATAATCGTTTTGATTAAGCAGCCAAAACTTTGCGTCCTTTACGACGACGAGCTGCAAGTACGCGACGACCGTTTTTAGTAGACATACGATTACGGAAACCGTGTTTACGCGCGCGACGGATTTTACTTGGTTGATAAGTACGTTTCACGATGAATACCTCCTCTTAGATTCTTGTATTCGTTTAGCCGGCTAGTTGTGATCAGTTACTAAACATACTTTACTATTCTATATGATTCTAAGCCTTTTGTCAATAGTTCCAGAAAATAAGTTTCCTTTTGAGAACGTAATCATAGAGGCCTTGTTGCTTCATAAAATGGAATCAGGGCAGTCATTGCTTCTTGTAAATTAGACAAGACTTCTTCTCTAGAATTAGCCCCAGATAGATTAACATCGTATTTGGCTAAAACCTTGCGAACATGGCCTTCTTGGACTTGTTTCATAAGTAACCTGCGATTATCTTCTGTGCCTTCAAAGCGCTGACTCACACCATCTATCTGAGCAAAATAATAAATGGGCCTATCAATTGGTACTTGCAAGATCCGATTTTGCTTAGAGAGACTATAGTCGTCTTTCTTACGCTCCATGAAGCTAACTTCGAGCGATACCCCAAAATCATCTGCACTTCCATACAAACGCAGAGCGAACATGGGTTCCGTTATCTCCCCATACCCTCTCACATAATTCCAAAAATGGGGTCGCAGGATTTGGGCTTGGTTCATCCATTGGCTGGCTCGCTCCAAGCTTAAATTCGGATATAAAGCCTGAAAATCTTTGACTAGATCTATAAACTCTTTACGAGCATCCTGGCCCTTAGCTCTCAGATCCAGCATGACCTCACGAAGGTCTCCTGCTTTTTCTGGAGCAATATACTTGGTTCCTTGATAAGGAAGATAAGCTTTTATTGCTGGGAAAAGTGACATAACATCTCCTTTCTCTACTCTCTATAATAGAAAACATCAGGGTTATTAACAACAACACTCTGAGTTATAAGAATTCGATCTTGTTTTTTATCAGAAGCATCTGCTATCGTTTGATTATCCGCAGTCACAGACATATCAACACCTGCTGGAATGAACAAGATGGCTGCACCCGGACCTCCAGAGGATACTCCACCTTGTAAATAAGAATCAATCATTCTAAAATTATTTCCCAATTTTAGGTCGTTATTAACCAAGCCATTTTTATCAAATACTAATTCACTTCCCTTCCCATTTCTCCACCTGCCTTCGATACTAGAATAATCTCCTTTTTGGATGGCTTCCAAATCCAATTGAGACGAACGACTTTGTTCTTTCTGATTTCCAACACTTGTCGTTGCTTGATAGTTTTCTATGTCTTTCCACTTTAACGAAGATAGATCAAGCTCTTTTTTAGATCCCGTCCCAAATACTGTATGTTGTCCGCTTTCAGAATTTGGATCCACGCCTGCTATTTGAAAATCTGCTTCTTTTAGCACATCTACACCACTATTATCAGATCTCAGTTGATAAAGATAACCCTTAGCATCAGGGCTTAGAGAATGCCATTGGGCATAAAAGACTGTTCCATCAGTATAAATAGTTGTGACCTCTCTGCTTCCGCCTGCCGAAGCAACTCTAGATTGTGCTAAATAAGTAGAAACACCCTGGTTTAAATAATAGATTGCTGCCAAATAATATTGACCTTTGAAATAGTGGCCAGTTAGCAATTCTTTAGTGCCGTTTCCATCAATATCATAAAATGCGTATAAATTTGCTCGCCCCTCTGATGTATCTTTTTTTAGACTATCCAAAGTACTTGCATATACTTTTTCATCTTGCTCAATAGAATCCGAAGAAGCTTGCGATTGCTTTGATGGTTTTGGAGTACTTGAAGGAGATGAATGATCTCCCTTCGGACTACAGGCACATAAAAAAATTGCGCCTGAAAGTAATAAAACAAGTATTTTTTTCATATTCTTTCCCTCTTTGATTTTCTACATTCAAACTATTATCTATAAAAGAAAGGAGACGGAGACAATGGCGTCTCAGTCTCACTTTGTTGTATAAAAAATTCTGATATGGTCAATAATTGAAGCTTTTACTCACTATCAATATCAACTACGACGTAACGGTTTGGCTCGTCGCCTTCTGAATAGCTAGTAACGCCATCCATTTTAGAAATGATTCGGTGGATAATTTTGCGTTCGTTATTAGACATTGGATCTGTCGGCTGGCTACGGCGCTCTTCCAAAGCTTTGTTAGCCAATTTTTGAGCGTAGCTTTGCAAGACTTCAGCCCGATGCTCCACATAGTCATTGACATTAATAGAGATATAGAAGCTCTTTTCATAACGAATATAGAGATAGTTCTGAGCCAATAGTTGCAGAGCTTTGAGAACCTTTCCGTGGTATCCAATCACACGGCCAGGTTCATTGGTGTCAATCTGCATATTGACCGTACGACGGTTGTAGCTAGATGATAAACTTGCTTCAACGTCCATTTCATTGATGATTTCTTGGACATAGGCTGTCACATCTGAGACAACTTCTTCAATGTCGTAGTTTTCTTCAACTTCGATACCTAAATCTGAAAACTCTTGATTAGCTGGTTGACTCTTTTCTTCTGATTCACCTTGTCTTACTTGGTTTTTAATAAGGTCAATTGTTCCAGTTTCCTCTAAAATAGTATTGGCTTGTTTATCATGTTTGAGGATTTCTGCCTTAACTTCGTCTGAAACTTTCTCACCTTCGCCTTCAACCTTCTTGATGGCAGCGACAACCCGACCCAAGTCAACTGTTTCTTCACTAACACTTTTGACCGGTTCATTTTTAGCATTAACTTCCTCTGGCACACCTTTTACAGCTTTTTGATTAGCCTTGACCATTGTTGTTTCGCTGATTGGCTCCACATCAACTTGGGCAGGTTTTTTACCAAATAAACCTAGAAAACCTTTTTTCTCACGTGAAATAACAGTAATATGTGCTTTCATACGAGGAATATCTAACTCACGCAATCCTTCTTGAATTGCTTCTTCTACACTTGCTCCTGTAAATACAACCATTTGCAAGAGACCTCCTTATTTTTTCTTTTTCTGTGCTTTTCGGAAGGCACGTTTTTTCTTTTCTTCTTGTTCACGCGCAGCATTAAGCTTAGCTTCGCGCTCTGCGATCATTTTGAACGGATTGCTCAAAACTAAAGTTTGTCCCACTTGGTAGGCATTTGACACTGTCCAGTAGAGGGCTACCCCACTGGAAAAACTTAGGGCAAACCAGAAAATCAAGAGTGGCATGAGATAGGTCATCGCCGTCATAGCTCCATTTCTTTCGGCCAACCCCTTATTATTGAGCCAAGTACTCAAGAAAGTGAAGAGGGCGGCCAGTACTGGCAGTATGTAATAAGGATCCGTTTCTGCCAAGTTGAGCCAGAGAAAATGTCCCGTCCTCAAGAAGGCAACCCGTGTCAACGCTTGATACAAGGCAATTAAGACTGGCATCTGAACAAAAAGAGGAATAAAGGATGCTAAGGGATTAACACCCAATTCTTTGTAAAGCTTTTGGGTTTCCGTTGCTAGCAAGTTTCTGCTTTCCATATCTTTGCCGGGATACTTGGCTTGTAAAGCTTTGATATGCGGCTGGGCTTCCTGCATTTTCCTCGATGAAGTCATCTGGATTTGGAAGACTGGCAAAAGAACCGTTCGAATGATGATAGTAAAGAGAATAATTCCAATTCCTGTGCTGCCATTAAAAGATAAGAAACGAATCGTTTCCGCAAAGAAATAAACAAATTTTTCCCATAAGTCAGTTGATTGTGATGTGACTTCGCTCGTGCCACAGGCGGTCAAAACAAGCGAGGACAAAAGCAGGAGACCTGCTATCTTACTCTTCTTTTTCACTGGGAATCCCTTCTTGATAGATTTTAGCTAGTTTTAGTACATGTAGTAAATTTCGCTCAATTTCTTTGTAATTCAGCTCTTCCACTCCCTTACGAGCAATGATGACAAAGTCAACCGGTTGCAGTTCTTGTCTATGCTCTATCAAGACATGGCGAATCTTCCTCTTAATCCTATTTCTGACAACTGCATTCCCAAGTTTTTTACTGACGGAAAGCCCCACTCGAAAGTGTTTTTGATCTTTATCCAATTTATAGATGACAAATCGTTTATTAGCCACACTTTGTTTATCATTAAAAATCGCATTGAAATCTTTTTCACTCTTGACGCGATAGCTTTTTTTCAAAATTCAACTCCATCTACCAAAATTATATCTATTATACCACATTTTTCCAAAAAGCCAATGCCAGCAACCTTTAGCGCTATTTCTACCTTCATTTATAGCTTTTTATAAAGCAAAAACATGATACTGTCAATAATTCTGTGTAAACACTCAAGTAGAGTTACGGAGTGTTAATCAAATAAGCTTTCAAGTGTGTCAGAACATCGTCCAAACCCTTTATGGATGCGTTGACTTTGCTTGAAATTATAATCTTCAAACAAAGTAACTAAATAACGTTCCAGAGCCTCCTCGTTAGGAGACCGGGACAAAAGTCCTAGCCTCTCAATTGTCTTTGGATCGTCGAGCAAGACGCAGTGGTTGAGTGGGCTCTACTACGCTGATTTCATCAGCTTTTACAGCCCTACTCAACTGTGCGGAGGTGGGACGGCGAAATCGAATTTTAACGAATTACCGATTTCTGTCCCACTCTCGTTTGACGTTTGATTTCTTTGTTCAGAGACTCAATGAGGTTTGTCGAATAAATGCTGTGCCAAATCTGGTAGGGAAACTGATAAAAAGTTAAAAGATTATCCGAATTCTCCAGACTTTTCATTATTTTCTTATACTTTGGTTTCCATTCAGCGATAAAGTCCTCCAAAGCTTGGACTGCCATTTCTAAATTTTCAGCACGATAAATCATTTTAAATTGCTCCAGAATAACTGCCCGATCAGATCGCTTCACCTTACTAGCCAAATTTCGACTAATATGAATTAAGCAACATTGTTGCTTAGCTAATGGGTAAGCCTGACTGTTCATCTGCTCAAGCCCCTTGAAGCCATCGGTCCCTACAAGAGAAACCTGTTGGATTCCTTGGTTTTGAAGCTTGTCTAACAGGGTGGACCAAGAAGCATTGTTTTCATTTGGGGCGATTTCATATCCAAGAACAGCCTTCTGTCCTTCTGGTGTAATGCCAAGTACGATATGAATACATTCTTTACTAACAGTTCCCCGTCTCAAGGGAAGGTAGGTTCCGTCAAGAAACAAGACAGAATAATTAGCCTCTAAGGTTCTTTCATGAAAAGCAGCGACATTCTCCTGAGTTGCTTTTGAGATATTAGAAATTGTGTCAGGACTATAGTGATGACCATACATTCGCTCGAAAATATCACTAATTTCTCGAGTCGTTACGCCGGTTTGATAGAGTTTGATAACCATCTCTTCCAAGTGGTCATCTCGACGTCCATAAGCAGGGATCAAAGCTGGACTAAAGTTTCCATTACGATCTCTTGGAATAGTTAACTGAACAGTCCCATATTTGGTTTCAAATTTCCGTAAATAGGTTCCATTACGACTATTACCAGAATTATAGCCTACTTTATCGTAATGTTCATACCCTAAAAAGGCTGATAACTCTGCTTGAAGCAAGTCATTCATAGCTGTTTCAAGAGAAGAACGAAAAAATTCATCAATATCTTACTTTTGGGCTAGGAAGTTAAGTAGTTCTGTACTAAACTGAGTCATAGGAATAAATCTCCTTCTAGTAATGTTTCGCAACTCTACTATAACGGATTTATTTCTTTTTGTGTTTACACAACTTATTTTACACTACCAAAAACATCGCTCTTTTTCACGATGTTTTTCTAAATATTATTTATTGTTCAGATCTTTTTTAGCTCTTTCCAACTCCTGACGAATCTGTGCAAATCCTGTCCCGCCAAGGGAATTCCGCTTTTGCACAGCCGTCTGCGACTCAAGAACTTGATAAATATCTTCTTCAATCAGAGACGATACTTCTTGATAACGGCTCAGCGGGATATCCTGTAGATAATAGCCTGCCTTGCTGCATTCCAGCACCAACTTTCCGACAATCTCATGGGCTTCCCGGAAAGGCAGTCCTTTCTTGGCTAGATAATCAGCCAATTCTGTCGCATTGGAGAAATCCTGCTGAGTTGAAACCAACATTTTTTCCTTATTAACTGTCATACTAGACAGCATACCCGCCATAATATCCAGCGATTTTTGGATAGTATCTACTGTATCGAACATACCTTCCTTGTCTTCCTGTAGGTCCTTATTATAGGCCAAGGGCAGGGATTTCATAACCGTCAGAAGGCTGAAGAGATGACCATAGACCCGACCACTCTTGCCCCGAATCAGCTCCGCCATGTCCGGATTTTTCTTTTGCGGCATAATGGATGATCCAGTACTAAAGGTATCTGATAAGCTGACAAAGCCATATTCATAGCTGCACCAGTTAATCAGCTCCTCGCAGAGACGAGACAGATGCATGATGAGAATGCTGCTGTTAGATAGAAACTCCAAGATAAAATCTCGATCGCTGACCGCATCCAAGGAATTGTGATAAATGCCTTTGAAGTCCAATAAATCAGCTGTCAACTCTCGGTCAATCGGAAACGTTGTCCCCGCTAGAGCCGCTGCTCCCAAAGGAGACAAATCCGTATGCTCCAGATTAAAGGCAAAGCGCTGACTATCCCGGCTGAACATCTGATAATAGGCCAGCAGATGATGAGCAAAGCTAATCGGCTGGGCATGCTGCAGATGGGTATAGCCTGGCATGATGGTCTCTACATGCTCCTCTGCCAAGTCCAGCAACACCTGACGCAGATTCAAGAGTTTATCCGCAATCTGACCGAGCTGATCCTTGAGATAAAGGTGCATATCTGTCGCTACCTGGTCATTACGGGAGCGAGCCGTATGAAGCTTACCGGCTACTGGACCAATCTCCTCGGTCAGAAGAGCCTCCATATTCATATGAATATCTTCATTGCGCACATCAAACTCAAGCTCTCCAGCCTCATAACGTGCCAACAGCTTTTCTAGGCCTGCCTGAATAGCAGCTGCTTCCTCTGGAGCAATAATTCCTGTCTGCCCCAGCATTTTGACATGGGCTAGGCTACCCTGCAAGTCATAAGGAGCCAGACGATAGTCAAATCCGATGCTGGCGCCAAATTCCTCTACCCAGCCTTCCAGTGAGGCTTCAAAACGTCCGCCCCACAGTTTATGATTCGCCATAGGAAAGCCCCTTTCTATTTGTCTTTGTGAGCCTGAACCTCTGCGTGAACCTTAGACGGAAGACCCCATAGCTTGATAAAGCCAATCGCGGCATCCTGGTCAAAGGTATCTGCACTGGTATAGGTAGCCAGATTTTCGTCGTAGAGAGAATTGTCAGACTTACGCGCTACAACTGTCACAGATCCCTTATAAAGCTTCACTTTAGCTGTTCCATTGACCACTTGCTGAGTGGACTTAAGGTAGGCAATCAAAGCTTCTGTCGCCGGATTAAACCAGAGACCATTGTAGATGAGATTGGACAGCTCATTTTCGATAATCGGTTTGAAATGAGCCAGTTCTCTAACTAGAGTCAGATCCTCGATTTCCTTGTGAGCAGCCAAGAGAGTCACTGCACCAGGGCATTCATAGATTTCCCGAGACTTAATCCCCACCAGACGATTTTCCACATGGTCAATCCGTCCAACACCGTGTTGTCCTGCCAAGTCATTCAGCTCAAGGATCAAATCCGCAAGCTTCATCTTTTTGCCATCTAAAGCAACCGGCACACCCGCTTCAAAGTCAATATTTACATAGGCTGGGCTGTCTGGCGCTGCTTCTGGCGCAACCGTCAAATCATAGGCATCTTCCGGTGCTTCATTCCAAGGATTTTCCAAGACTCCGCACTCGTTAGCCCGACCCCAAAGATTTTGATCGACTGAGTAAGGACTATCCAGATCTGCAGGAATTGGCACACCATTAGCTTTGGCATAATTGATTTCTTCTTCCCGAGACCATTTCCACTCCCGGACTGGAGCAATCACCTTGAGCTTTGGATCCAAGGAGGCTATAGCCACTTCAAAACGGACCTGATCGTTTCCTTTTCCCGTACAGCCATGTGCAATGGTCGTCGCCCCCGTCTTGTGGGCAATTTCAACTAATTTCTTGGAAATCAGAGGTCGGCTCAGAGCGGACACCAGAGGATATTTTTGTTCATAGAAGGTGTGTCCTTGCAGAGCAACCAGGACGTAGTCTTCCGCGAACTCGTCTTTAACATCAATGACGTGAGATTCAATAGCGCCAACTTTCAGCGCCTTATCATGAATGAAATCCAAATCATTTCCCTCACCCACGTCCATGCAGACTGCGATCACATCATAATCCTTGTTCAGCCAAGTAATAGCCACCGATGTGTCCAAACCTCCTGAATAGGCCAAAATAACTTTCTCTTTAACCATGCGATTACTCCTACCCTTCTATATTTTGTATTTTTAAACATTCTACGGTATGAAAATGCAAATGTCAAGAGAAAGTCGATATTTATTAAAATAAAAACGTTTTATCAATTTTTATTCAAATACAATATATTATATACTGGATTAAAATAAAAACCAGCCCGAAAGCTGGTTCATCTTATTGAATTTGATTTAGCATGTTCTCGATATGCTGGATAGATTTTTCACGACCTAATAGGTAAATCGTATCTGGAAGTTCTGGTCCATGCATTTCCCCTGAAACGGCAATTCGAATCGGCATAAAGAGGTTTTTACCCTTGATACCTGTTTCTTTTTGAACTGCTTTGATTTGAGGGAAGATGTTTTCTGTCACAAATTCTTCATCTGTCATAGCTTCCAGCTTCGCTTTGAAGGCTTCTAGAACAACCGGAACGGTTTCTCCTGCCATAACTTCGCGCTCGGCGTCTGTCAACTCTGGGAAATCTGAGAAGAAAAGATCTGTCAGAGGTACAATTTCATCGACTGACTTCATTTGTGGTTTGTAAAGCTCTACTAATTTTTCAGCTTTATCTGTCAAACGTCCTGCTGCTTCCAAGTATGGCTTCGCCAGAGCAAAGATTCTTTCGAAATCTGCATTTTTGATGTATTCATTGCTCATCCAGTCTAGTTTCTTCTGGTCGAAGGCTGCTGGAGACTTGCTGAGGCGATTTTCATCGAAGAGTTTAATGAGCTCTTCGCGAGAGAAAATCTCATCTTCACCACCAGGATTCCAACCTAGCAGTGCAATAAAGTTAAAGACTGCTTCTGGCAGATACCCCTTCTTACGATAATCCTCGATAAATTGAAGAGTGTTGGTATCACGTTTAGATAGCTTTTTACCCGTTTCGCTATTGATAATCAAGGTCATATGACCGAACTCAGGTGCTTCCCAACCAAGTGCTTCATAAACCATGAGCTGTTTTGGAGTGTTGGCAATATGGTCGTCTCCACGGATAACGTGAGAGATTTGCATATCGTGGTCATCAATGACGACAGCAAAGTTGTAAGTTGGATATCCATCTTTCTTTTGGATAACCCAGTCACCACCAATATTGCCACCTTCGAACTCAATGTCACCTTTGACTATGTCGTGCCATTTGTAGATACCTGACTCATTGACAGCCAAACGAACAGTTGGTACAATGCCTGCCGCTTCACGTTCAGCAATATAAGCCGCTTTTTCTTCTTCGCTCATGCCAAGGTATTCGTTGATGTAGCGAGGTGTTTCTCCTGCTGCTTCCTGGCGTTCGCGCTCGGCTGCCAATTCTTCTTCTGTGACATAAGATTTGTAGGCTTTTCCTTCAGCTAGCAATTGGTCAATGTATTTTTGGTAGAGTTCCAAACGCTCAGACTGACGGTAGTTTTCATGTGTTTCTGGACTTTCATCCCAATCCATGCCTAGCCAACTCAAATTTTCAAGCTGTGAACGTTCCCCATCTTCTACATGGCGCTTGCGATCAGTATCCTCGATACGGATAATGAAGGTCCCGCCATGATGACGAGCATAGAGGTAATTAAAGAGCGCAGTCCGCGCATTTCCGATGTGTAAAAGTCCAGTCGGACTTGGTGCATAACGCACCCGAATAGCTTTTGCCAAAGCAGATCTCCTTTATATCATTCTTTTTATCATCGAGGACCAAAGGGCCTCTTTTCAATCGTTTCTATTATAGCACAAGTAAGAAAAAAAGATTACCCACAAGCAATCTTTTTTTCATTCCTAAACTAATTGAAAACTAGAACATTTATTTATAGAACTTCATGGATTCGTCCGGTATCCACATCATAGACACCACCAGAAATTTCTACATCATCAGGGATCAAGGGAGACTTTCGAAGTAATTCCATGTCCTCCCGTACACTTTCTTCCACATCTGTGAAGGGCAGAAAATCTTGCCCCTTAACATCCACACCTAGCACATTTTCAAGGTGACAGGCAAATTCTGGATTGGTAAAGGTCTGAGCCCCACAGTCTGTATGGTGCAAAACCACTATTTCTCTGGTCCCCATCTGTTGCTGAGAAATCACTAAGGATCGAATCATATCCTCCGTTACACGCCCACCAGCGTTCCGCAAAATATGGGCATCTCCAAGGGCCAAACCTAAGGCCGGAGCCACATGAAGTCGGGAATCCATGCAGGTTACAATAGCAACCTTTGTTTTTGGTTTTATTGGTAAATGAGCTGTTCCATGCAAGTCGACATACGCTCTGTTGGCCTTCATAAAATTTTTAAAGTAAGACATATTCACCTCTGCTTCATCTCTGAAAAATTTATTTGATTATCAAATAAATTAATCTTATCTTACCAGCTTTTTTAAGATTTGTCAGAGATAAAGCTTCTTACTCATGAAAAATTTATATGCCCAGGAATAGTCAAACCTACTCTTTTGTAGGAATATATCCACCCAAAATTTTAGCGAAAGTTTCAACATTTAGACTTTGAACATAGATTTCTCCTGTACCTCGGAAAGTATTAACAACACCTTCTCCTGTACCGACAGATTGTAAAAAACCATTTTCCAAGTGAATGTCATAATGCAAGTCTTTGCTCCAGGCAACAACATGGGCATTATCAATCGTCATTTCTTGGTCTTTCAGTTCAATTTTCTTGATAGCTCCAAAGGCATTGACTAAGAGTGTTCCTTCTCCTTGAGTGGTCATGACAAAGAAACCTCCTTGACCGCCAAACAGCGCACGGCCAATAGACTGGCGTTCCATCGTATAAAATGCTGAACCATCCAAAGCAAGGAAAGCTCCATCGTTCAATCGATATTGATGCTCTCCCAAATACAAGGGCATTACCTGACCCGGAACATTAGGAGCTAGAGCTAAGAGGCCACCATCTGCATCAGATAAAGCTTCCGTAATAAAGGTGCTTTCACCAGACACCATCGAACGTCCAACTGCTTTAACTAATTTACCAAGACCAGATCCTTTTGCATTCAGTTTGGTTCTTAAGTTAACACTAGAAGAATGATAGACCATGCTTCCGCGCTGAATATAAGCTTTTTCTCCTTTATCTAGTACAATTTCTACAAAAGGAAATTGGCTATTGTTTTCAATAGTAAAATTCATGCGATTATCTGACATCAGATTTCTCCTTTTATCTTGTTTTGAGCAAAGAGAACTAATCCTTGCACCTGTTTTATTTATCTACCTAGATCATTACATTGACAGTTTTATTTACCTATAAAGCAAGGTTCTAAGAAAATACTTTCTTTAAGACTTCCCCAATCGTTGTCACACCAATGATTTGAATATTATCTGGAACTTTGAGGCCGTTCAGAGAATTTTTAGGAGCGTAGACTTTGGTAAAGCCCAGCTTTGCTGCTTCATTGATGCGCTGCTCGATGCGATTGACTCGACGGATTTCACCAGTCAGGCCAATTTCACCGATAAAGCACTCTTGAGGATTGGTAGGCAAATCCTTGTAGCTAGAAGCAATGGCTACCGCTACCGCCAAATCAATGGCTGGCTCATCTAGCTTGACACCACCAGCTGATTTGAGGTAGGCATCTTGATTTTGCAGGAGGAGCCCCGCCCTTTTTTCCAAAACTGCCATGATAAGGCTGGCTCGGTTAAAGTCCAGCCCAGTCGTGGTTCGCTTGGCATTGCCAAACATGGTCGGTGTCACCAAAGCCTGCACCTCTGCCAAAATCGGCCGCGTTCCTTCCATAGTCACGACGATAGAAGAGCCTGTCGCGCCGTCCAGACGCTCTTCTAGAAAGACTTCACTGGGATTGACAACCTCAACTAGCCCCCCCGATTGCATCTCAAAAATGCCAATCTCATTGGTCGAGCCAAAACGGTTCTTGACTGCTCTCAAGATACGGAAAGTATGCTGACGTTCGCCCTCAAAATAAAGCACGGTATCCACCATATGCTCCAAAGTTCGAGGACCTGCTAAGGTTCCTTCCTTGGTCATGTGACCAACGATAAAGGTCGCGATATTATTGGTCTTGGCCAGCTGCATGAGCTCGGCTGTCACCTCTCGGACTTGAGAGACAGAGCCTTGGACACTGGAAATTTCCGGCGACATCACCGTCTGTATAGAGTCGATAATCAGAAAATCTGGCTTGATTTTCTCAATCTCTGTGCGGATATTTTGCATATTGGTCTCAGCGTAGAGGTAAAATTCACTGTCAATATCACCGAGGCGTTCCGCCCGCAACTTAATCTGCTCAGCTGATTCCTCCCCGCTGACATAAAGGACGGTGCCCTGATGAGAAAGCTGGGTTGATACTTGCAGAAGCAGGGTAGACTTCCCGATACCAGGATCCCCACCAATCAGAACCAGACTGCCAGGCACGACTCCACCACCCAGCACACGATTAAACTCGTCCATTTCCGTCTTGGTCCGATTGACATCAATCGAAGTGACCTCAGCCAGCTTCATGGGCCGAGTCTTTTCACCTGTCAAGGAAACACGAGCATGCTTGACTTCTGCAGCCTCTACTTCCTCAACAAAAGAAGACCACGCTCCACAATTAGGACAGCGGCCTAGATACTTGGGCGAATGATATTCACAATTTTGACACACAAAGGTTGTTTTTTTCTTAGCGATGGTAATTTCCTACTCTCTAATCATATCTTTTCTTATCGGTTACATCAATGACCTGTTGACCCAAACCCACCAGTCCGCACGCCATCTGCTTCATCTCCATCCGCAATTAAAAAGGGTGCAAAGACAGCCTGCACGATACGGTCTTCAACTTCAAGGACGACTTCCTGATCTGTGATGTTTTTCATCTGAGCAAAGATATGCCCTTCGTTTCCAGGATTGCCATAATAGTCGCCATCAATAACTCCAACGGAGTTAATCAAAACCAAGCCTTTTTTGCGAGGATTGGACGAGCGGTCGTAAAGATAAAGTACCTCTCCGGCTTGCATATAGGCCTTGATACCAGTCGGAACCAGCTTAATATCTCCTGGTGCTATGACGGTACGCTCTGCCACTTTCAAGTCGTAGCCAGCTGCGTGAGCCGTCTCTCTCTTGGGTAGCAAATCTTCATTTGTAAAGCTGGAAACCAGCTCGAATCCGCGAATTTTCATGTATTTCTCTTTTCTATTTTTTCTGCTCCTATTATACTAAATTCGCTAAAAACAAGCAAAAAAACCGCCAATTGGGCGGTAATCACTAGTATAGATCTCTGATGATCTCTCCATTATCCAGATAGGTAAACTGCTCCGTCAAATCTGATGTGAAAACTTGATACATTTCCTTAAAGCTCACAGCCAGCGAGTAGCTGTCAAAATCTTCACGGTTAATCCAGAACACCTCGCCTTCGTCGGATGAAACTAGCTCTCCTTCAAAACGATTGGTCTTGTAAAGAAAAACGATGTAGCGCTCATCTTTTTCAGTATAAAACTGCTTGACACCACACAAGCGAGGCTCATAGATAGTCAAACCCGTTTCTTCCTTGACTTCCCGTATCACTGATTTGACAAAGGATTCACGATTTTCAACATGGCCACCTGGAAAGCAAAGGCCGGTCCAATCATCATTTACTTTATTTTGCACTAAAATGCGGTCTCCATCGTAAACCATACACATATTTGTTAAAATAACTCGCTCCGCTCTTGACATCTCTGTTCCTCCATCTACTGACCAATTCGCTTGGCCTACTTGTGACTCATTATAACATAAAAGACATTAAATTACTGAAAATCCAGATTTCTCAGCCTTTCCAGCAAAAAAACCGCCAATTGGGCGGTTCTTATAGGGAGATTATTATGAAAAAGAAAAGTTTTAGGATTTCTAAACAAAGTTAGGAGGTCTTTGTTTATGTTCTTAGTATAAATCTCTTACCTTAAACTTTCCTAAAAGCAAACTGAAAGGTTTAAAATTTTTTATAATTCCTGCAAAAGATAGTGAAATAGCTCTAAATTTCCCTTTTCTTCGCCGATCAAAAACTCCGGATGCCATTGAAGACCAATAATCCGATGGTTATCAATGGACTCGATAGCTTCGATAGTATTGTCTCTTGGGTCAAAAGCCGTCGCGCGAAAATTAGGAGCCAAGTCCTTGATACTTTGACGGTGGACTGAGTTAATCCGACTAGCTTGACCAAATAAACGCTCTACAACACTTCCTTTTTCCGTACGAATCGAATGCGAAGTTCCAAAAGGCTGGCCTTGCCAATGATTATCAATCTGCTGATTTAAGGTACCCCCGAAAGCAACATTTACCAGTTGTAAACCACGACAAATGGCCATAACAGGCTTGTTCTGGCGTAAGGCTTCTTTTAAAAGTGCTAATTCAAATTCATCACGGGCGATATTATAATCGTCACTATCAATAGTTTTTTCTTCTCCATAGAATTTTGGATGGACATTCTGCCCACCAGATAAAATCAGCTTGTCTATGGTTTCTACATAATCCTCGACCAGGCTTTTATCGCCAAGAGGAATCACCATTGGCAGACCACCAGCCATTCGTACGCCGTCCACAAACTTTCGTGAAACAGAGGTGTGAATATTTTTTCCGTCTTCATCAACCGGGCAAAGATTAGCCGAAATTCCAACAATTGTTCTGCACATAGGAGACTCCTTTCTCAAGATATACTATATCTTACCACGACTGCCATTTCAAGTCCAATAAATTTTTTTAAAGCTACTTATAAAAATTTTTTATCAAGTACTTGCTAGAGAATTTTAAGAAAAAACTCCCGAATGAAATTGAAATTCAAACGAGAGTTGTAAAATATGAATCAATTCTTTACTCAAAGACAAATTGATTATGATAGAGTTCTGAATAGAATCCTCCGAGTTGAAGAAGTTGATGGTGGTCCCCTTGCTCAATCACTTCTCCATCTTTTAAGACAATAATCTGGTCTGCATTGAGGATTGTCTTGAGACGGTGAGCAATAACAAAGCTAGTCCGGCCAGCCACGATGGCTTCCATAGCCTGCTGAATCTTGCTTTCTGTCACCGTATCGACATTAGACGTGGCTTCATCCAAGATCAAGACTTGCGGGTCAGTCAGCAAAGTTCTAGCAATAGAAATCAACTGTTTCTGCCCAGTTGAAAAGATATTCTGGTCATCATCCACGATGGTATCGTATTTGTCTGGCAGACTTTCTATATAATCATGGATATGAGTCGCACGCGCAGCCGTTTCGACCATCTCCTGACTAGCATCCGGCACACCAAAGCGGATATTGTCCCGAATCGTGCCACTAAAGAGCACTGAATCCTGCAAGACAATCCCCACATGGCTCCGTAAGCTGTCCAGCTCATAATCTCGAATGTCACGACCGTCAAACTCAATGCTACCACTATCCACATCGTAAAAACGGTTGAGCAGGTTCATAATAGTCGTCTTACCTGATCCAGTCGGTCCAACAACAGCCGTCATCTTACCCTTAGGAGCAGAGATAGACACATCTTTGAGGATGGGCTTGCCTTCTACATATGAGAAGTCCACATGCTTGATCTCTACTGAGTCGGTGAGCTCTGTGAAAGCAGGTGCATTCTCTGGCCGAACTTCCTCGGACGCATCAAACATCTCCTGAATCCGGTCAGCCCCTGTAAAGGCTAATTGTAGGCTGCCCCAGCTAGCTGCAATCTGAATAATAGGCTGATAATATTGCTGAGAAAACTGGGCATAAGTCGTAATCAAACCAACTGCAACAGCCGTTTCGACATTAGGATCGCTCAGTAAGACAGCTGAACCAACAAAAATCACAATGGCTGTATTGATCAGACTCATTCCGTTCATGATGGGGAAGAGAAGTCCTGAGAAAGCTCTGCCCTTAAAAGTAGCTGAACGGACTCGATCATTTTGCTCAAGGAAGCCTTTGATGACTTCTTCTTGCATGCCCTGAACAATAACAGCCTTCTGACCGGAAATGGTCTCATCCATATAAGCATTAAGTTGACCAACTTCTTTTTGCTGGAGGTTGGTATATTTTCTAGCTAGTCTAACAATCACGACTAAAACCACAATAGCTAGGGGAGTGCTGGCAACAGTAATCCAAGCCAAGCGAGCATTCTGCCGGAACATGATGATCACAAGGACAAGGTAGAGAAGAATATTGCTTAAAACTTGAATCATACTTTCGTTCAAGGCCTGAAGAATATTGTCCAAGTCACTGGTAAAGCGTGACAAGATATCCCCGTCCTGATGACGATCAAAAAAGGATACGGTTAATTTAGCTAGTTTTCCAAAGAGACCCTTGCGCATCTCATTGGTCGAATGCGAAATCACTCGGCTCATCAAAACCATATAAATCAAGCTAGAAATTGACAGACAGAGAAAGGTTAGAAACAGCTTGGTCATAAGGGATGCAAAAGCAACTAAAAGCTGATTTTTTTCTCCGCCATTGGCCAAGGCATTGCCTAATTCAACTAGATGTTGAACAGCCTGACCAACATAAATCGGAAAGAGCACTTGTAAAATAGTGGAAGCTATCATCATCACGATCACAATGATAAAAGATAATGTATAGTCTTTAAAATATTGCCAGAAAAATTTTACGGTCCGCATCTTAATCCTCCTTTCCTTTCTGTGTCTCGTATATCTCACGATAGACTTCATTTGTTGCGACTAGCTCTTTATGCGTTCCTTGTCCGATTAAACGGCCTTGGTCTAAGACCAAAATCTTATCTGCATGGACAACCGAGCTAATCTTTTGGGCAATGACAATGGTGGTTGTGCCCTTCAAATCTTTGTTTAAGGCTTCTTGAACCAATTTTTCTGATTTGGCATCTAAAGCTGAGGTCGAATCATCTAAAATTAGGATCTTGGGATGGTTGACGACTCCACGCGCAATGGACATCCTTTGCTTCTGGCCACCTGAGAAGTTATTCCCACGTTCTTCTACCTGACTATCAAAGCTATCCGCCATACGGCCGATAAACTCACTGGCTTGGGCAATTCCTGCTGCCCATTCCATCTCGGGTAGGGAAGCATCGAGTTTGCCTTGGCGAAGATTGTCCGCAATGGTCCCGCTAAAAAGAATAGCCCGTTGCAAGACAATGGAAACATTTTTACGAAGACTTCCCTGACTGACTTCTCGTAGATCCTTACCGCCAATTGAAATAGAACCTTCCTGAGGGTCAAAAAGACGGGGAATCAACTGAGCCAAGGTAGACTTACCAGCACCCGTTGCACCGACAACGCCAACCATCTGCCCCGGAGCAACTTCAAAACTAATATCTTTTAGAATTGGGCTTTCATCTGTTGGATAGGTAAAGGTCACATGATCAAAACGAATACTGCCTTCTAAGTCTTCATCTGCTATATCTGGGAAGGTCATGGCAGGCTCTGTATCTAAAACCTCATTGAGACGTCTCATTGATATAATAGCCCGCGTCACACCATTTCCTAAAAAGCCAACCATGATAATGGTAAAGATAATTTGATTCAAGTAGCCAATGAAAGAAGCAATCGAACTGACCACTCCCGCGTCTGTAGCAACCATGCCTGATAAGGTCCAAATTGCCAGATAAATAGCCCCGTAACCGACAAACATCATCATTGGTTCAACAATTGAAAAAGCGTAACCGATAAATAGATTTTGATCCAAGAGCTCATCAGAAACCTGACTGAACTTATCAAATTGTGCCCTTTCTTGCACAAAGGACTTCACCACCCGAACTCCTCGAAGATTTTCTTTGGCAATGGCGTTCATGCGCTCTAATAAGATTTGAAATTTTTGAAAGCGCGGCCCCATAAGCCCCATCATCATAGCTGTCAGTCCAGCTACAAGTAAAATTAGAAGGGCAATAATCCACCAGAGTTCTGGAACAGTCACGATGGCCAAGACAACCGAACCAATGAATAGGATTGGCAGGCGAAGCAAGATTTGAAACATCATCATAACCAGATTTTGAATTTGATTAATATCATTGGTCATCCGAACAACCAGATTTCCGGCATTGAACTGCTCAATATTGGCATAAGAGAAAGTCTGGATCTTTCGAAAAGTCTTCTCCCGCAAATCAGATGACACCGCTTGGGCGATATAAGCTGCTGTCGTTACATTAATACCACCAGCAAGCAAGCCAACAATCCCCATACCAATCAGCCAAGCCCCGGCTTGATAAATAGCTTTACTATCACTCATCTGCAAAGCATCCAGGACCTGCTTAAGGAGCCACGGTTGCAACAGCGAACTAGCAATCATCAAGCCAGTCATTACAATCGAACACACAACAAACCATTTGTACTTTAATAAGGTTTTTACAAACATCATCTTCCCTCTACTAGTTTTCTCTTTTTCCTTTGTTTTCTTACTATATCACAGAAAAAATCAATGTCAAGCTTATTAAACTTAGCTTTAAAATGACTATAAGAAAATGAGAACATTTAAGCTTGAAAACGATTTTTTTCTTTTAATATGATAGAATAGAGTAGAATACTCTAGTTAGAAATGGAAATAAGAAAGATGGATAAACAACGAGTTGCTGTAATCGGTCCTGGCTCTTGGGGTACAGCTTTGTCACAAGTGCTAAATGATAATGGTCACGAAGTACGTATTTGGGGTAACATTGCTGAACAGATCGATGAAATCAACCAAGCGCATACAAACACACGTTATTTTAAAGATACTGTCCTCGATGAAAAAATCAAAGCCTACCATAGTCTAGCAGAAGCCTTGGATGGTGCTGATGCGGTTCTATTTGTGGTGCCAACCAAGGTCACAAGACTGGTCGCAAAACAAGTCGCTCAAATCCTAGACCACAAGGTTAAGGTTATGCATGCTTCCAAAGGTTTGGAACCCGACAGCCATGAACGCATTTCTACAATCTTAGAAGAGGAAATCCCGAGTGAATTGCGTAGTGAAATTGTCGTTGTTTCAGGTCCTAGCCATGCTGAGGAAACCATTGTTCGCGATATCACTCTCATTACAGCGGCTTCTAAGGACCTAGAAGCTGCCAAATATGTACAGAAGCTTTTCAGCAACCACTATTTCCGCCTCTATACCAATACAGATGTGGTTGGAGTCGAGACAGCAGGTGCCCTTAAAAATATTATCGCTGTCGGAGCTGGGGCTCTACACGGCCTAGGCTATGGCGACAATGCCAAGGCTGCCATTATCACGCGTGGACTGGCTGAAATCACTCGCTTAGGAGTAAAACTTGGCGCTAGTCCTTTGACCTATAGCGGTTTATCTGGAGTCGGTGACCTTATTGTTACTGGGACTTCTATCCACTCTCGCAACTGGCGGGCTGGGGATGCTCTTGGACGTGGAGAAAAATTAGCGGATATTGAAGCTAACATGGGCATGGTGATTGAAGGAATTTCCACCACCAAGGCTGCTTATGAACTTGCTCAGGAATTGGATGTCTATATGCCTATTACCCAAGCCATTTATAAAGTCATTTATCAAGACCATGACATAAAAGAGGCTATCTTCGAAATCATGAACAATGAATTCAAGGCCGAGAACGAATGGTCATAACCAAATCTGCATCTAGAAGGGATTTACTAATGTCAAAAGTTAAGAAAGCTGTCATTCCAGCAGCTGGCCTTGGAACTCGTTTCCTACCTGCTACTAAGGCGCTTGCTAAAGAAATGTTACCTATCGTGGACAAGCCTACCATTCAATTTATTGTCGAAGAAGCTCTCAAGTCTGGAATTGAAGATATTTTAGTCGTAACTGGTAAGTCAAAACGTTCGATTGAGGACCATTTCGATTCCAACTTTGAACTTGAATACAATCTCAAAGAAAAAGGCAAAGACGACCTTTTGAAATTAGTTGATGAAACCACTGGTATTGGCCTACACTTCATTCGACAAAGTCATCCGCGTGGGCTGGGAGATGCTGTGCTTCAAGCTAAGGCTTTTGTCGGCAACGAACCTTTTGTTGTCATGTTAGGTGATGACCTTATGGATATCACTAATGATAAAGCTATGCCACTTACTAAACAGCTGATGAACGACTATGAAGCAACTCATGCTTCTACAATTGCTGTTATGCAGGTCCCTCATGAAGAAGTTTCTTCATATGGTGTCATCGCTCCGCAAGGCGAAGGTCTTAATGGACTTTATAGTGTCGAAAAATTTGTTGAAAAACCAAGTCCGGAGGAAGCTCCAAGTGATTTGGCAATCATTGGTCGCTATCTGCTGACTCCAGAAATTTTTAAAATCTTGGAAAATCAAGCTCCTGGTGCTGGAAATGAAATCCAACTGACAGATGCCATTGATACTCTTAACAAGACCCAGCGCGTATTTGCCCGTGAATTCAAGGGTGACCGCTACGATGTTGGCGACAAGTTTGGCTTCATGAAAACATCTATCGATTACGCTCTCAAACATCCGCAGGTCAAAGATGATTTGGAACAATATATTATTGAACTTGGTAAAAAGCTAGAAGAGAAAACTAAAAAATAAAACTAAGGATGAAATACGACCGATTGGTCTATTACTCAAAACACAAAAACACCTAGATTTAACTAGGTGTTTTCTTATATCCAATGACTGGCTTTCTCAACAGAAAAATTAGTTTCCGTTAGAGAATGTCCCAATATTCTTGAAATCTTTTCCGCCTTCATAATTTCCTGCAAAACCAAAGCGGTTGTTTGGATTGCCTTCTGCATTGGCAACTGTTGTTTGTGGAGCTTGACTTGGCTCTTGAGAAGCTTGGCTTTGTACCTGAGGAGCTTCAGCGCGAGTAGATGTTTGTCCGAATACTTGCACATTTGCTGTAGCTGCATAGCCAAAACGATTGTTTGGATTACCTTCTGCATTAGCAGGAATATCATGAGTCGGAGGTGCTGCAACATAGTATTCAGCAGGAAGTACATTTTTATTTACTTCTTCAGTTGCTTTTGGTTTTTCTGGAGTTTTTGGAGTATCTGGTTTTTCAGGTGTTGATGGGTCTTGTTTATCATCTGGTTGTGAAGCGCGATAAGGATCAGACTTACGTCCAGCAGCTTCTAATTGTTTTTCCATCAACTTTTCATAGTCCTTGAAGTGTTGGAAAAGACGATCTGATAAATCAAGTGCATCTTTTGTAACTTTGTGTTCAGCAGATTTAGCAGCTTCTGGTTGGTCTTTCAGTGAATAATACTCAATATCCTTCTTCTCTTGATCAATGATAAATTGTTTTTCAAGCATCTTCCAATGATCTTGAACAGTCTTGCCGAAAATATCTTGGTTCTTAATAGCCATTTGGTCAATATGCCATACTGTCCAGTACCATGAGTTTGGATCATAAGTAGCAGTTTGAGGTTTAAAGGCTTGATAAGTATCTTGAACGTTACCATAGAAAGGTACATATGGTGTGTTACGTGATGGTCCTAAACCGAGCCATACTTTACCACCAAAAGATTTTGGCAACTTCGGATCAATTTGATAAACATGGGCATCGATAACATTTTCATTACCAAGAGCATATTTGTATTGATCTTTCCGAACAGCATCATTTGCCCCATTGTCGCCTTGCTTCTTGACCCCAATTTGATCATCAGGTATAAAACGACCATTCAAGTGTTCAAAGCGGTTCCGTTGCAAAGCAAAGGCATCTTCAAGAGTAAATTTCTTGTTTGGATCAGTTGGAGAGCGGAAGAGTTCATACTCATCATCTTCATAAGTAATTTTAGATTTAGGATCAAGAAGTGTAATTCCTGCATATGTACGAGAACGATCCCCTTCTGCGTATTTTTCAGGTCCATATGATTTAGCAATGTGGAAATTACCATCTTTATCTGTCTTGTAGTTTCCTGCTTCTTGGGCTACTTTTTCTACATCTTTAGAAGCAATAACATTTTCTTTGTCATTCAAATCGACATGGCCAAGGTAATAGGTATTAGCAAAAACTGCATATTTATCTTCTGGCACCTTCACTGCTACATATTGGTGACCAGATAAGATTTCCATGTACCAAGTTTCTTTTTGGTCTGCAACAACAACAGTATTTCCTTCAGCAGATCCCTTTTCTTCGATGACTTTTGCAAGTAGCTCAATTGCTTCACGAGCTGATTTTGCACGAGGCAAAATAACATCCAACATCGCAGCTTCTGGAAGGCCATCTGCTTTAAGAGGGTCTTTTGCAAGTACTTTTTTATTTGGAATTGCTGTAACTGTAGATGTCATTGAAACACCTGCTTCATTAAAGCCATGTTCCCCGAAAGCACCGTTACTACCATCGCCACGAGCAGAATCATAAGTTGCAGTATACTTCATTTCGTTGGCTGCGTGTGGATAAGTGAAACCATTAGATTCATCTACGATCTGGTCACCCTCCTTATAGTTTTTTCCTTCCACAACAACATAGTTTTTATTGTGTTTCCCACCATTGGGATAGTAAGGATAGTCTTCCGTACGGCCAAACATGGTTGAACCGTCAGCTGTCAACTGGCGACCAAAAATAAAACCACAACAAGCTTGAACCGCTTGGATAGGCAACATGAGGATTGCCATCACAGCAATGACAACTTTGAATGTTAACTTCTTCATCGCTAACTCCTTTTTATTTTTTTGGAAGTCCTAGACTCCCTATATTTACAACCATAGTATACTCCTTTGATCTCGTATTTGCAAGCGCTTTCAAAATTGTTTATTTATACGTTTTACAGATATAAAACAGGGAAAACATACACCTATAAATTTAGACATTTTAGAAGTTTACTAATTTATTTCTGCTAAAACTAATTAAGAGTCCATTTTATAAAATATTGATACATCAAATTATTGAAATTCCTTGTTTCATCAAAAGTTATAATTATAAAAAAACACCGCTATTTAAAGCGGTACTTAGCTTAATTTTCTTAAAAAATTGGTCTTTGAAAAGTCATAAAAATCAAAATGGCTGCTAATCCCAAATAGACTATTAGGGCTAAAAATCTTTGTGGCTTACTAAATGCATTGCGTTCGCCTGAAACTGGTAGAATCACCGCACCTAAAGCTCCACCAACAAGACCACCTAAGTGACCAGAAAGACTGATTCCTGGTAAGAAACTCATGATTAGATTGACAGCCAGTAGGCTCATATAGGATTGCCCCAACTGCTGAAGATAGTGGTTTCGTGTGGCATAGCGCAGAACGACGACTGACGCAAAGAGACCGAAAAGCGATGTAGAGGCTCCTGCAGCCAGACTGTTTGGTGAAAAATATACGACGAATAGATTCCCCATCACCCCAGACATGAGATAGAGCATTAAGAATTTCCATGGTCCGAAAATATCTTCTATCTGACGGCCAAGGAAATACAGAGTAAGCATATTGACCACAAAATGCTCTAAACCAATATGGACAAAAATAGCAGCAAAAACTCGCCAAAATTCTATAGGCATCTCTTGGATTGTATAGCCATGTACTGCCCCAAAGCGATACAAGGCTTCCGTACTACTATATTGGAAACCGTAGAAAAGAAACATTAAAGCAAATACAAGGCTCGTTATGATCAATAAAATACTTGTCACTGGGTAGTTTCTATCGTAGATTTGTTTCATATATGATTAACTCCTTTACCGAGACATCATGCAGATCCGGTTTAAAATTCGCTAGCTGAATTTGATAAAGCGTACTGACACTAGCACCAGAAAAATCAGCCAGATAACGGTCATAGTAGCCGCCACCGTAACCAATTCGAAATCCTTGAGAATTGAAGACCACACCTGGCACATGAATCAGATCAATTTCTGTCTTATCCACAGCCTCTTCACTTATCGGCTCCATAAGACCAAAGGAGCTTTTTTGTAGGCGACTTTCATCATAATCAACAAATATCATCCGCCCCTGGCCATAGGTTTTGGGTACTAAAACCCGCTTGCCGTCCAACTGAGCCTGCTTGATAAAGTCTGCGGTAGAGACTTCATGGGGCATAGAAAGATAAGTTGCGATGACTTTAGCTTCTTGATAAGCTCTTGACTGGAGCATGTGCTGAGTCAGCCAGTTATCTGCCTGCTCTTTTTCTTTTTCTGAAAGACTCTTCATCTGGTTCAGTACAGTTTGTCTCAGCTCTTTTTTCATGCAACGCGTTCCTCTTTTCTTATCTGTCATTGACTTTATAATCTAGGAATTTCCCAATCTTTTCAATAGCAAAGGGCAGTGCTGCCTCGTCCGGTGTCATCTTGGGATGATGGAGGGCATAGGGACTGTCCACTCCCAACCAGAACATGACGCCCTTGACCTTACTGAGCAGATAGCCAAAATCCTCGCCTGTCATCGCCGGCGCAATATCAATCAGCTCCACTCCTTCTTCCTTCTGGAAAAAGGCCATCAATTCGTCTGCCAAACCAGGATGATTTTCTACAGGCAGATAACCACCTTGCTTGAGCTCCAAGTCCAATTCCAGACCGAAACTTTGGGCTATCCCCTCTGCTATTTCCCGTAAACGTTTCTGGGTCAAGAGGTTCATCTCCTGAGTCAGAGTCCGAATGGTACCATGCAAAAAGGCTGTTTCTGCGATGACATTGTTGGTCGTGCCAGCATGGAGTGAACCAAAGGTTATAACCGCTCCCTCGATAGGATCGACATTGCGGCTGACAATGGTCTGCACCTGGGTGATAAAGTAGCTAGCCGCAACCAAAGCATCATTGGCTTCATGGGGAAAAGCTGCATGCCCCCCCTTCCCCTTAAAGGTCAGCTTGACTTCACAGGTACCAGCAAAGAGGGTTCCTCTGTTAGTGGCAATATCACCAACTTTGAGATCCGGCCGCACATGAAGTCCGTAAAACTCATCTGGCAGCCAGTCGCCAAAAGCACCGTCTTCATACATGAGCATTCCGCCAGCTTCATTTTCCTCAGCAGGCTGAAAGAGAAAGAGCAGATTGTGGGTAGGCTGAGCGCTCAAAGCTTGCTCCAGCAGGCCTAGAGCGACCGTCATGTGCATATCGTGTCCGCAGGCATGCATTCGGCCTTCATGGGTACTAGCAAAGTCCAGACCTGTCTCCTCGACAATCGGAAGACCATCAATATCTGTCCGCCAGCCAATCGTCTTATCCGGTGAACTACCCTTGATAAAGACCAAAATACCAGTTCGCCAAGTTCGGATTTCCACAAAGTCTAGATCAGCAGTTATGCCTTCAATGACCTGCATCAGGTAAGCATGAGTCTTGTATTCTTCCAGACCGATTTCTGGTATTTGGTGTAAATCTCGGCGAATTTTTAGATAATCAAGCATTGTTTCTTTCCTTTATTGTCTTGTCAAACCAGATAAAATCTGACCGCACCCAATCAACTTCGGGCGCGGCACTGTTATTTATGCAATATTAAAGTGTGCGAAGAGCGTCTTCTAGAGCTGTCTTCTGCTGGGTCTTCTCATCAATGGTCTTGATAATTCGAGCTGGAACACCAGCAACCACTACATTTTCAGGAACATCCTGAGTCACAATCGCACCAGCCGCAACAACGGAGCCACTGCCAATTTGTACACCTTCAATCACAACCGCATTGGCACCAATCAGCACATTATCTCCGACCCGAACCGGCTCAGCGCTAGCTGGCTCAATGACTCCCGCTAGAACTGCACCTGCACCGACGTGGCTATTTTTTCCGACAATAGCTCGGCCACCCAGGATAGCACCCATATCAATCATGGTCCCAGCGCCAATCTCTGCACCAATATTGATGACTGCCCCCATCATGATAACAGCATTGTCACCAATTTCGACTTGATCACGGATAATAGCACCTGGCTCGATACGGGCATTGATGTCGCGCTTGTCCAAAAGTGGCACAGCCGAGTTACGAGCATCTTGCTCAACGACATAGGTCTTATTTTCTTCTAAGTTCACTAGGAGGGGCTTAATTTCTTCCCAGTCTCCAAAAAGAACATTGCCTAACTTCACAACAGACCAAGGAATGGTACCGTGCAATTCTCCGTTAAAAGTTACCTTGACAGGAGTCTTTTTCTTGGCGTCAGCGATAAATTTGATGATTTCTTGAGCATTCATTTTGGTAGCAGACATAGCTTCACCTCTTTGTTCTTTCTATTTTTTGAACTAGGAAAGAGGCAAGTCTCTCCTAGCTATCTAATGTTTTCTATTATAACATAATTCGGTCAGTCAGTTTGAACTTTACTAGACATCGAAATCGTTTTTGGATTCTTGGACCTTTTTTAAATGAAACTTTCCATCCTTGTCCCTTGCAAATTCCAAAAGGACGAAGGTTTTATCCTTTGTTTGGTAGGCCATGTTCAAAATAGAGTAGCCTTCAATGTTCGATTTATAATACCTTTTGGGAACTCCCACTTGATCAACTATCTCTATATCCGTGATGCCTTTTTCTTCATCTGGGCTAATCCCTCTAAGAAAGGCAAGCCTCTCATCCGTCAGATATTCTTTTTGAGTAGTATCATAAGAAACACTGACAAGATGTGGACCAGAACCTCTGTTCCAGAATTGAATAACAGCCACGCCTCCGCCTTTTAAATTATAAGTCAGTGATAGCAATTTGTCCTTTTTGCCCACTTTCATTTCGTTGCTAGTTTGGGCTAAACCATATTGACGAACAAAATCAGAAACGTGAAGGTTTCTAGTCCCATCATTTTCAATCTTATACTTTACAAAGTCAACCCTCTCCCAATCCAAAGCCTTAGCATTTGGAGAACTATACTTTGACTCTGCTCCCATTGCTTGATCATCTTTATGAGAATTGAGTCCCTTCCCAATTAAAATGAAGAGTCCTATAAGAAGCGTTAATACTGCTACAGCAATTAACTTTGAAGAGAAGCGAGAAGTCGGTTTAAGCCTTTGCGTTCTTGCTTCTTTAGCCTTTGATTGATGATCTAAATTCCTAAAACCTAAATTTTGTTTCAGTTTCGGTTTTTGTACGTCCTTGGTATTCAATTCCGATATTGGTGTAGCTGGCTTCTCCGAAATGGCTTCATTTGTTGGTTTGGCTTCCTCATTGCGCTTTGATGGAGGTACCGAGCCAGACATTTCATTAGAATTTCTTCTCGAAGATTCTTTTGTCTTGCCAAATCGTTCCTTATGTTCTTTTCGTAGTTTGTCTAAGTCTCTTTTTTCCATTCCCTTATCCTTTTTCTCCCTTAAACGAAATCAATATCCTTCTATCTAGTTCTCTATCTCCATATATATTCTAGTCCTTCTCAGATGCTCCAAGTAAATGTCGCTTCGTTATCAACATATATAAAAATCTATCTCAATATTGCTACATCTCTCCTGATTGTAACATATAATCAAGGAAAGGAAAACTTCCACTTCTTAGATTTACTGGGTAGGTTAGTGAATCCATTTCGACTAAACAGATAAAGACCTGGAATTTCCATTCCAGATCTTTCAAAAAATTTTATTCAAACTTTAAGCTGCTCGCTCCTCATACCCTATCAGGAATCTCCAAGTGAACGAGACTAAGTAGCTTTTTAATCGGCTCCTTTTTTAGCTAAAAGGAAATCTCCATCTGCCTGTTTAACAAAGGTCAACTTGTACTCATCCGAACCTGATGAGTTGAAACGAATCCTCATTTTGGTAATTACTTCATCTGTTTCAATATCTTCTCCTGCAGACACCGTCAGAGATGAGACTGCATTATCCCCAATGACTTCCTTATAAGAAACCCCGCCTTTACCTGTTTTTGGATCTCCCACTTTCAGCTTATCATAATAATCAGAGGGCATATAAGCGGCTTTAGCCTTTCTGTAATCACCTGAATAAGAAATATTTTGTAAGTAGTAGCGATCGCCTTCCTTCTTAAAAGCAAGCTCCATTTCACGAATTAAGCGATAGTAGAAACTATCTTCATCCTGGTCATAATCATCTAACTCGCCCCACTTTAAATCAATTCTATCTCTTCGAAACGAACCTTTTATAGCCTTACCATACTCATCAAGAATATCTTCTATGGGAGTTCCTAAATCTGGCTTATCGTAATAACCGAACTTAAGAGCAGCGAGATTATTGATATCCCAACTAAATTCTGACTCTTCGGGGTCGATATATTCAGCTGCCACATCTCTTTTCGATTTACCCGTATCAGCTTTTAAATTGATGATTGGATAGAGGCGTTTGGTCAGATTCATATCCCCTGTAGAATAACCAAAAATTAGACCAACTATCAGCCCCAAAACAGCAAAACCTGTGATACAAATAAGCATTCGCCTTTTTCCGGCTTTCTCTTGATCACGATTTTCAGGCACGTCAAATGGTATCTGTGATTGATTCATATTCATCTTTCATCTATCTCCTCTATCTTAATCTCGTTCTGTGCCAATGTATAAGAATTCCCCATTCGGTTGTGCTAGGAATCGTAATGTTTTATAATCATCATCAACTTCATAGAATACCCTTGCAATCACTCGATTAGAGATATACTTTTCTCCATTAGCAGTAATATCGTTTTCCGTTTCAATTTGGATAGATTGTCCATGCTTTTTCAATAATTCTGATAAAGGAGTCCCTCCCTTGCCTGTTTTTGAATCTCCTTTTTTCAGACTTTTAAACTCTTCATTTGTCAATTTATAATCTTTTGAATTGTCTGTATCCTTTTCATCTTCGTCTTCATCTTCTAGTTTCTGCTTATCATGGAATTCGCCTAGCGCATAAGCTTGTACATGCTTTAAATAATAATTGTCACCTGATTTTTCAAAATACATAGTGACGCTTTGACTTTTTGAAGACTTCGATCTATCCCAAGAAAGTTTAATCCCCTTCTTTTCATAATCCACACCAGAAGCCAATCCATAGGTATTAACAATTTGATCTGCAGTTAATCCATGGCCATCCTTATTGTTATACTTCAACAAGCCAAGATCTTTAAGAGAAAAAGTAAAAACAACCCTGTCTTTCTCTGTGATAAAGCCAGTTTCTGTATCTTTAGCTTCTGCTTTGGCTCGTTCTAGACGTTTATATCGTCGGGTATCAGCTTCAGACTTGAATGATTGTCCCCAAAAATAGCCAACACCTCCACCAATCAGACCAGCAACAAAAGCAGCAAGGACTGAGAAAGTGATCAACTTAATCCAACCGCGTTTAGCTTCCGATTGAAGTTCTTGATGACTTTCCTCTTGAGAAACTAAATTGTTTTCTTTCTGATCAGGCTCTTGATTGGTTTGTCCTTCTTGCGATTTAAAAGGCTTTTTATCTTCTGTTGTCATAACATCTCCTTTACTAGCAACTTTCACCCATTACTCTCCTCACTCTTCGTGAATAAAGTCTGACGCGCAAAATTTAAATGTAATAGTTCTAATATATCATAAATTCACAAGATTGGCCAATGCCCCAATAGATAAAGAGCCCTATACAAAAAAGACCTCTTTCGAGGTCCTTACGTTTGTCTATTAAAGGC
This sequence comes from Streptococcus sp. SG1, assembly GCF_030439935.1. Lineage (NCBI taxonomy): Bacteria > Bacillati > Bacillota > Bacilli > Lactobacillales > Streptococcaceae > Streptococcus > Streptococcus sp. SG1. The sequence continues at coordinate 183,623 of NZ_JAQFJC010000005.1, forward strand.
GAGCGTTCAATTCTTTGCTCAATTCTTCAAATCCTGGTTTACCAAGAAGGGCAAACATGTTACGTTTGTAGGCTTCAACACCTGGTTGGTCAAATGGGTTGATGGCATTCAAGTAACCTGAAAGGGCGATTGCCAATTCGAAGAAGTAGATAGTGTAGCCAAGAGTGAAGGCATCTTGCTCAGGAAGAGTCACATACATATTTGGTACATCACCGTCAGTGTGGGCAAGAAGAACACCGTCGGTTGCTTTTTTGTTTACAAAGTCAACATCTTTTCCTTGAAGGTAACCAAGTCCGTCAAGGTCTTCTTCCAAGCTCGGGATAATCACGTTCTTACGTGGTTTGTCAACACGGACAACTGTTTCAAACATGATGCGAGTTCCTTCTTGGATAAATTGACCCAATGAGTGCAAGTCAGTTGAGAAGTTAGCTGAAGTTGGGTAGATACCTTTTTGGTCTTTCCCTTCTGACTCACCAGCCAATTGTTTCCACCATTCTGAGAAGTATTGAAGTGATGGCTCGTAGTTTACCAAGATTTCAGTCGCATAGCCTTTGCGGTAAAGGATGTTACGAACTGCTGCGTATTGGTAAGCTTCATTTTCAGCAATCTTGTCTGAAGTGTAGTCTTTGCGAGCTGCATTCGCACCTTCCATAAGGGCTTTGATGTCTGCACCTGATGCAGCGATTGGAAGCAAACCAACTGCTGTCAATACTGAGAAGCGTCCACCGATGTCATCTGGAACCACGAATGTTTCCCAACCATTAGCATCTGCTTCAACCTTAACAGCACCTTTTTGGCGGTCAGTTGTAGCGTAGATACGTTTGTTAGCTTCTTCTTGACCGTATTTCTTAACCAAGAGTTCTTTGAAGACGCGGAAAGCAATAGCTGGTTCAGTTGTTGTACCTGATTTAGAAATCACGTTTACTGAAAAGTCTTTGTCTGCAACATACTCTACCAAGTCAGCAAGGTAAGTAGATGAAATTGAGTTTCCAGCGTAAAGGATTTGTGGGGCTTTGCGTTCTTCTTTTGTTTGCAAGTTAGCAAAGTGGTGGTTCAAGAAGTCGATGGCTGCTTTGGCACCAAGGTAAGATCCACCGATACCGATCACAACCAAGACATCGCTGTCTGATTTGATTTGCTCTGCAGCTTTCAAGATGCGGTCAAATTCTTCGCGGTCATAATTTTCAGGAAGGTCCAACCAACCCAAAAAGTCGCTTCCAGCACCAGTTCCTTTACGGATTAATTCATCTGCTGCTGTTACTTGTGATTGCATGTATTCCACTTCATGTGGGGCAACAAATTTGTCCAAAACTTTTGAATAATCAAATTTAATATGTGACATGATATTCCTCCAATTTCTTTTCTTTAATATGATAACGCTTTACGACTTTTTTAGCAAGCAAAACCTCATTTTAAAACGCTTCCAATTTATTTTTTTGCAAGTTAGCAAAACCTAATAGGCACTTCAAGGCAATCGTTTGCGTAAATTGCTAAATTTCTCCTGCTCCACTTAGAATCCCTCTTCCTAGAAAAAAGCCTAGGATCCTCTCCTAGACCAGAACATTTCTTATATATTTTCTCATCTGAAAAATTCACAAATAAGGCTTTCTAATCAGAAGGTAGTTCTCGCTTAGCTCGAGCACCTAAGTTCATCTGCGTCCTTTGGACTTGATTCACTAAGAGCTTCATACGGTTTACAAGTATTGACTTACTTCCATCTTAACTAAATATTAGTCCAGCAATTTAACGCAGTAGCTGATTGGCTCTTCTTTCACTTTACAAGTTTAGAAGAAAGCCTAATCAGCCTTGCGGGGGTGGAACTACGAACATAAGTTCTGTTCCACTCCCATCCATTACTCTAATATTCATCTGTGCCTTGCAGGCTTGACTCATTCAATTTCGGAACGTAGTTCTCGCTTGGCTCGAACTGCATCAATGTACCTAAACTCATCTCCCTCCTTCGGAGTTGATTCGTTAAGGATTTTTATACGGTTTACAAGTATTGACTTACTTCCATCTTAACTAAATATTAGTCCAGCAATTTAACGCAGTAGCTGATTGGCTCTTCTTTCACTTTACAAGTTTAGAAGAAAGCCTAATAATCAGCCTTGCGGGGGTGGAACTACGAACAAAAGTTCTGTTCCACTCCCATCCATTGCTCTAATATTCATCTGTGCCTTGCAGGCTTGACTCATTCAATTTCGGAACGTAGTTCTCGCTTGGCTCGAACTGCATCAATGTACCTAAACTCATCTCCCTCCTTCGGAGTTGATTCGTTAAGGATT